>CAYNFH010000318.1:0-5616 GCA_964396385.1 uncultured Chthonomonadaceae bacterium
TGGCCCAGACGTCGCTGCCGGAGGTAGTCACCGGCACCGCGGACCATGCCGTTCACGTTTACGACAGCTCCGGCAGGCTGGCGCAGACCATTCTGGCCCACGACACGGCGGTTAACGCCGTCGCCGTGTCCGCGGATGGCCACAACATCGTCTCCTGCGCGGCCGACGCCACCGTGCGAATGTGGAGCGCGACAGACGGCATGCCGGAGCTCAGCTTCGACGCTCACGACCGCGGGGTCTTGTGCCTGGCGCTCAGCCCGGATGGCAGGGCACTGGCTACGGGCGGCGGCGACAGCTTGATCAAGCTGTGGAACCCGCTGACCGGCAAGCTAATCCGGTCGCTTCCCGCGCACAGCCAGCCGGTTCGAGCGCTCGCATGGAGCCCCGACAGCCGGTTTTTCGCTTCGGGCGGCGTGGATCGACTGATTCGCATCTGGCGGGCCGACGGCACGCTGGCCGGCACCATCATCACGCAGGACGACCCGATCACCTCCCTGGCGTTCGCTCCGGACGGGACTTACCTGGTGAGCGGAGCCGGGGACGGCTACATCAAGGTGTGGAACACCACGGACTTCGGCATCGTAGCCCGCCAGCATGCTCACGATCGCGGAGTCTCCTCCGTGGCATTCTCGCGGGAGGGGGTCCTGGCCACCGCGGGCGGGGATGGGCAGGTCAAGCTCTGGACCATCGGGATACGCGCCGTGAGCGAATCGCACGCCGCCTCCACCGGTAAGGCCATCAACTGCATTGGCTGGAGCCAGGACGGCAGGCTGCTGGTGACGGGAGGCTCCGACAAGACGGTGCGGTACCTCTCCGGCAAAGACCTGGGCGAGGTATTCCGGGTGAAGGAGAGCGGCGCGGTGACCTGTGTGGCCGTAGGACCGGGGTAGGAGATTTTCAGTTTTCAATTTTCAGTTTTCAATTTTCAATTCTCGACGTTCGATTTGCAAAGCGGTGTTTGTAGGAGCATGAGGGAGGATGGCTGAGGGGCCTGGAACGCTGGAGGGCTGGTACGTACTGCACGACTTCCGCCGCCTGGACTGGGCCCGCTGGAAGGCGCTGCCTGCGGCCGACCGGACGTCGGCCACTGAGGAAGCCGTGCGGTATTTGACCGGGAAGGAGCAGGTGGAGACCGGCGGCAGCGCGGCATTCCAGATCGTCGGGCATAAGTCGGACCTACTATTCCTGCACATTCGGCCCACCGTGGAGGAGCTGGCCGCAGTAGAGCGGGAGCTCAACGTATTCCGTTTTGCTGACTTTACCAGCCAGGTCTACTCCTATCTGTCCGTCACCGAGCTGAGCCTGTATGAGGCGAGCGCCCGTGGAGGCACCCAGGACGTGGCGGAGTTGATGAACCAGCCTTTCGTGCAGCGGCGCCTGCATCCTCCTATTCCGGACGTGCCCTACGTCTGCTTCTACCCCATGAACAAGCGGCGGGGCGAGGCGGTCAACTGGTACACCGAGGACATGGACCGCCGCCGCGAGATGATGCGCCAGCACGGGGCGACGGGACGCAAGTTCCGCGAGCAGGTTACTCAGATGATCACCGGCTCGACGGGGCTGGACGACTGGGAGTGGGGCATCACCCTCTACGCAACGGATCCGCTGGCGCTGAAGAAGCTGGTGTACGAGATGCGGTGGGACGAAGTGAGCGCGAAGTACGCGGAGTTCGGCGCGTTCCTGATGGGCATGCGGCTGAAGGCGGAAGGGCTGAGGGAGTACTTGAGGGTGTAGCGGATTCTGCGCCCGCCGACTACACTTTCGGCGGTTGGAAGGTCTGCATCTGGTCGTCGGTTGAGGGGACTTTGATCTTACCGTCGGCGATCATCTTGGAGATAACGTCGAGCTTCGCCAGCACTTCCGCGGGCACGTCTTTCTTGGTGTAGGTCATGGGCGAGAGGTGCACCCCACCCTCCTTTATCCCGTAGACCCGCTCCCCCGGCGTCCACTTCCCGTCTTTCAGGTTCTTTACGGTGTCGTAGACGGCGGAATCCACGCCCTTCATCATGCTCGTCAACACACGGCCCGGATGGACGGCGTCCTGGTCGGCATCCACGCCGATCCCATAGAAGCCGGGCCCGCGCTCGTTCGCCGCGTCCAGGACCCCGAGCCCACTCTTGCCCGCGGCCGCAAAGATGATGTCCGCATCTTGTCGGAACTCCGCCAGCGCAATCTCCTTGCCCTTGGGCACGTCGGTCCAACTCCCGACGTACTTCGGGATCATCCGGATGTCCGGCCGGGCGGTGCGCGCGCCGGCGTAGTAGCCGACCTCGAACTTCTTGATAAGCGGCCCCTCCATGCCGCCGACGAAGCCGACCGCCCCCGTCTTGGTCATGCGGCCGGCGAGATAGCCCGCCAGGAAGGAGCCCTCCTCCTCCCGGAACTTGATGGAGAGGCAGTTGGGCTGGTTCGGCGCGCTCCCGTCGATGATGGCAAACTTGGTGCCGGCGTAGCTCGGCGCGACCTTGGCCAGCGCATCCTCCATGAGGTAGCCCACGGCGAACACCAGGTCGTTCTTCTGGTCGGCGAGCATGGAGAGGTTGCTCTCGTAGTCGGTCTGCTCGTGGCTCTCGACGTACCTGGCCGCAACGCCAAGGTCCTTCTTCGCCCTCTGGAGGCCGGCCCAGGCGCTGGCATTGAAGGACTTGTCATCGATGCCGCCCGTATCGGTCACTTCGGCCACCTTGAGCGTAGCGGCCGCGGCGGGCTGCCGCCCCGGTGCGCCCGGCGCAGGCCCGGTCGAGGTCAGCTTGCCGCTGCACCCGGCGAAGGCGAGTAGGACGAGGAGAGGGGTTATGGCGGTAAGTTTGCGCATGTATGTTCTCGGTATGGGAGTATGGGGGTATGGGGGTGTGGGAGATTCCGGGTTACACCCATACACCCACACTCCCACACCCCCATACCCCTACACGGCTACGCTCTCGGCTTGTGGATGGCTTGACCCTTCACGTCCAGGGCGGCTTCCAGAACGGCCTCGGCCAGGGTCGGATGGGCGTGGATCATGGTCATCAGCTCTTCCACCGTGGACTCCAGCTTGATGGCCGCGACGCCCTCATGGATCAGGTCGGAGGCATGCGGCCCCACGATGTGGACGCCGAGCACCTCCCCGTACTTCCGCTCCGACACGATCTTGACGAGGCCCTCCTGCTGCCCCATGGCCATCGCCTTGCCCAGCGGCCGGAACGGAAACTTGCCGGTGATCACGTCGTAGCCGGCTTCCCTGGCCTCCTTCTCCGACATGCCCACGGTGGCCAGCTCCGGCTCGGTGAAGACGGGGCTGGGCACCGCCCGATAGTCCATCTTCGCCGCGTGGCCCATGGCGTTCTCGGCCGCGACCACTCCCTGGTGCGACGCCAGGTGCGCCAGGAGCAGCTTAGCGGTGACGTCGCCGATGGCGTAGATGCTCGGCACGTTGGTCTGCAAGCGCTCGTTGACCGGCACGCGGTTGCGCTCCACCTGCACTCCGGCGGCCTCCAGCCCCAGGTCATTGACCACGGGCCGCCGGCCCGCGCCGACCAGGACCACGTCTGTCTCGATCTTCTGCTCGCCCTTCTCGCCTGAGACGGTGACGGACAGTCCCCCATTCACGCGGTCCACGCGCTGCACAGTGCTGCCCAGTACGAACTGGATCCCCTGGCGCGTGAGGGACTTGCGGAGCTCGGCCGCCACGTCGGAATCGGCAAGCGGCAGCACCTCCGGCATCATCTCGACCACGGTGCACTTGGTGCCGAGGCCGTTATAGACGTAGGCGAACTCCAGCCCTACCGCGCCCGCCCCGATCAGCAGCATCCGCTTGGGGACGGAGGTGGCATTGACGGCGTTGTCGCTGGTCCAGATCCCCTCCCCCTCCAGGCCGGCCACCGGAGGGATGAACGGCGCGGATCCGGTCGCGAGGACGATGTTGGCGGCGGTGAGCGGCTGCTTGGTGCCGTCCTCCAGGGTAACCTCCACGGTGTTGGGCCCGGTCAGCCGGGCGTAGCCGATCACCATCTGAACGTGATTGGACTTTAGGAGCTGCTGGACGCCGCCGCGGAGGGTGGAGACCACCTTATCCTTCCGCTCCATGATCTTGCCGAAGTCGAATCCCACTTCGCCGGAGACGTTGACGCCCAGTTTGCCGGCCTCTTTGACCATGGCGAGGCGCTCCACGCTGGCGATCATGGTCTTGGTGGGGATACAGCCCAGGTTGAGGCAGATTCCGCCCCACAGCTTGGGGCTCTTCTCTATACAGATAACACGTCCGCCGAGCTGGGCGGCGCGGATGGCACAGACGTACCCGCCCGGACCCGAGCCTACGACGAGTACGTCCGCGTCGAAGGCGCCCGATGGAGACATGAGCTCTTGGACCTCCTGCTGGATCTCCGCGCGCGTCGAATGGTCGAGCGGAGGGAGCGCCAATCCGTGCGGCAGTGTTTCCAGGGCCGGAGGCTCGGCAACACGGCTGCGCGTCCTCTCTGTCACTGCTTCCTCCCGTTCGGCGCCGTCGGCGGTGCGGCGCAAAAAGCGCGGCGAGAGCCGCCGCGTCGCGCCCATTGTAGCATAACGCCCTTCACCGGGCAATTACGATGAAAGGTCTTGCAATGTTGCAGGGGATTGTTGTATACTTCCGGCGGTTAGCACTCCAAGGCAGCGAGTGCTAAAGCAGACTTGGGCCTCCGCGACGGACCCGCCCCTGGAATACCCCGGGTGACGCCTGGACCGTGCCCAATACGCGGAGAGCCCCAACTCTTCACGCAAGGGAGGCGTACCAATGTCGCTCAAACCCCTGGGAGATCGCTTGATCGTCAAGGCCACCGAGGCCGAAGAGAAGACGGCCGGCGGAATCCTTCTCCCTGACACCGCCAAAGAGAAGCCTCAGCAGGGCAAGGTCATCGCCGTGGGACCCGGCAAGCTGCTGGACAACGGCAAGAACGTGGCCATGGAGGTGAAAGAGGGAGACGTTATCTACTACGCCAAGTACGGCGGCACGGAAGTAAAGGTCAGCGGCGAGGAGTACGTTATCCTGCGCCAGGACGACGTGCTGGCGGTTGTAGAGAAATGACCACGGACCACGGACGACGGACCACCTATTCAGGCGTGGTCCGCGGTCTGTGGTCTCTGGTCTCCCGCTAGTGCGACGCACACGAAATTCTGACTTACTCGGAGGAGAGAATGGCAGCGAAAGAGCTGAGATTTGACGAGGATGCACGCCGCTCGCTGGAGCGCGGGGTCAACACCCTCGCCGAAGCGGTCAAGGTCACCCTGGGACCGCGCGGGCGCTACGTAGTGCTGGAGAAGAAGTTCGGGTCGCCGTCGCTGGTGGATGACGGCGTCACCATCGCCAAGGAGATCGAGGTCGAGGACCCGTTCGAGAACATGGGCGCCCAGCTCGTTCGCGAGGTGGCGTCCAAGACGAACGACGTGGCGGGCGACGGCACCACCACCGCCACCGTGCTGGCCCAAGCCATTGTGCGCGAGGGTCTGAAGACGGTCGCGGCCGGCGCGAACCCCATGCAAGTGAAGAAGGGCATCGACCGCGCGGTGCAGTCCGCGGTGGAGGAGATCCAGAAGGTCTCCACGCCGGTCAACACCAAGGAGGACATCCTCCGCGTAGCCACCAACTCCGCCAAGAACACG
>CAYNFH010000319.1:0-5531 GCA_964396385.1 uncultured Chthonomonadaceae bacterium
AAGAACCAGCGTTCTTCCCGCCTCTCCCCGACGCGAGGCGCTGCCCGGACAACCGAAGCCGGTGGCACCGCCTCCCTTGACTCCGCCCATTGCCGCCCCGGCTAATCATACGCCCGCCGATCCAGCCGACCGTGAGAGCGCGGTCAAAGGAGATGCCCTACTTGCCTGAGAATGCTGCCTGCGCCACCCTTTCTCTCCAGGATCTGAACAGCCAGTTTGCCCGGAGCGCTCCCGCCTCCTATCTGCAGCGCCAGGAGCGCGACGCGCTCTACTCGGAGTTCCAGCCCCTGGTGCGCCGACTTATCCGCCAGTACGGCGACACGCCCGAGCTGCGCCAGGACCTCTCCGGCGAAATCTACTGCCGGTTCTGCGCTCTGCTGGAAGCCTACGACCCCGCACGGGGAGTGCCGCTTCGGCCCTACCTGGTTCGCCAGCTCACGGCCTCTGTGTACACCTACGCCCGGGCCGGGTGGCGGAGTGAGAAGCGCGAGACCTCTCTTGATGCATTCTCTGACGGCGAGTGGCCGGGGCACCACGCGGACCCGACCAGTGGGTGGGACGAGCACGTGGCGACCGAGCAACTATTTCGCTCGCTCCCCGACGCCATCGCCAAGCTTCCCAAGAGACAGCGGCAGGTACTGATCTGGCGCTACTACGAAGAGCAGAGCTTCGAGGATATCGCCGCCCGGCTGTCCGTAGAAGTTTCAACTACGAGGAGCCTGCTGCGCCATGCGCTCAACAATCTGCGGCGCGCCGTTTCTGCGGAAGCCGCCTGAGCCACGGCCGGCGTGATAACCAGCCTAACGCCTGCGGCCCCGCCAGTAGAAGCCGCCCCCGCCGAACAGCAGCACCAATACCACCAACAGGATAATCAACTCTTCATTGCTCATCGCCTTCCCTCCCCGAAAGCTTTCTGGCTTGACCGCGCTCCGTCCCCCTCAGACTTCAGCCTGGGACAGGGAGCCCTCGCGGGCGTGAGAGGAACCGCTCTGCACGCCTGATCGGGCGACTTCAGCGTTCCCACATAGGACGTCCGCCGGTCATTGATTGTTCGCCCGCTCACCGGCCACCCAGGCCAGCACGTGCGCGTAGACCTCGCGGGGCTGGAGCTGGCGGTGCCGGAAGTGCGGGGGACTTCCGCTGTGCGGGGCGTTGCCGAGGCCGATCCGGCAGAGGAGGCGCAGATACAGATATCATTGCGCTCGGACCAGCACCGAAACGTGACCGTGAGCCTCCACCGCACAGAATGATGCTAGGTATAGCTCGGTTGCCGAGAGCAGTCGGCCTGTCCGGCGCTACGAAGGAGCAGGATCGGGCTCTATGCGAGGGGCGGTGCCACTTACCACTGCGTTCGTGCGCATAGGAAGATGTGCAGGGCAATGGGAAAGCGCGAGCTGCAAGACGCCGAGGAGCGATTCGGACGTAACAGGTTTCACCAGGTAGCCGGCCGCTCCTGCATCGATGGCGTTCTGGACAGTGTCCGCATCGGAGAAGGCCGTGAGCATCACGATGCACGTGCGAAACTCCCGCAGGATCTCTTCGGTCGCCTGGATGCCGCTTACGCCGTCCTTGAGTTGTACATCCATCAGTACGAAATCAGGCCGCTCCCGCAGTACCACATCTATCGCTTCTCGGCCGCCGGAGACTTCTCCAACCACCCAAAGCCCGTGCAGGCGCAGCGCTTTACGAAGCTGTAGGAGAGTAACGCCTTCGTCCTCACTGAGTACGACGCGCTTGCCTTCCATGGATGGGGTGTCGATCACGGGATTTTCCAGCCTGCCGGGGATAAGGTATCCTGTTCTGAGTACGGGCCGAGCCGTCAACAGGTGCCGAGACGCGGAATCGCTAAAGCAGCAGCACCAGCGCCGGCCCTGCATGGGAAGCAGAACGCATATCGCTGCGCGGACGCGTGGGCTTCCGCCCGTGTGCCCGGCCCAGCCCTTCTGGCTCAGGGCTCTCACCGGAACCGGTCTGCTCCTTTATCGTAAGAAGAAGCATGCAGGCGAGCGATCAATCCATGACCCTGGTACACAGCCTCCCGGGGCGGGTGCGGGTCCGGGTTCCGGGGCTGTGTGGGCGCAAGGAAGCGTGCGCGTTCCTGGAACTCCGGCTGGCGGCCGAGCAGGGGATCGACCGAGTCGAGGCGCGGCGAGAGAACGGCTCGGTCACCATCAGCTACGATCCCACCGTCCATACTCAGGCGCGCGTGCTGCAGCTCGTGGCGCGGAGGCTGCCACAGGCCCAGAACGGCAAGCCGGGGCACGCGGAGATAGCACGGATCCGGGACATTCCCGCTCACCGACCTACCCGCCTCTCCCCCCTTGCCCTCCCAACGCTGGCCCTTGCGGTCACCACCCTGGAGGCCGCGCCAGCGGCGCTCGTGGCGGCGGCCCTCTGTGTAGCGTCCATGCGTATTGCCTCGCGAGCCGCGGAAGGAGCCCGCGCCCGGCAGTTCAACGTGGATCAGCTCGACGCCGCCAACGTGCTGCTCACCGCCCTGCAAGGGGATCCGGTAGCGGCCGGCGCCATTACATGGCTGGTCGGCCTGCAGGAGCTCATCCGAGGCAGATCCCTGCGCGGCGCGCGGGAGAAGGCACTAAAGACGGCGATGCGTGCTATCCCAGGCAATAGCCCGCGCATAGTCCAGGACCGCAAAGCGCTCATCGATTTGACGGATGGCGTACCGCTCTCGGACACCTATGTGCAGAACCGCGCAAGTGGCGTGGCGGACCGACTGGACAAGCCCTTCCTGGCGCTTGCCGCGCTGCGCTTTACCCTCACGCGCCAACCCCAGGTTATCATCGATACAATCAAGCCGCACTCAGACTTCCAGTCCGGGGTGCGCTACGCCGGACCGACCAGCGTGATCGCGGGGATCTGCGCCGCATACGAGGGTGGCGCGTTGCCTCTCTCCGGTAAGGCGCTGGAGAAGCTGGCACGCGTCAACGCCCTGGTGATTGACCTCCACGGTCATCCTGCAGAGGCGCCGCTCCGCAAGGCGACGGAAGAGCTCAAGCATCTCGGAATTGAGCGCGAGGTATTCCTTGGGCCGAGCGGCGAGGTTAAGCGCGGGCAGCGCACGAACAGCCTGCGAGAGGGCGAGTCCCTCGTCCGGCAGATGCGGAAGCAGGGCTGGCGAGTGGGTGTCGTGGGGCTCCCTCGCACCGCGCCTGAGCTCTACGCGGTGGCGGACCTCTCTGTGTGCATCGGTCCCCCACGCGCTGAACCGGACCTGTTCGACCTGGCCCTCGTCACGCACGATCCGATGTCCTTGTGCCGGGCGATCCGCGCGGCTCGCCTCGCGGTCCGAGGCCATCAGCAGAACACCGCGATCATAGCCCTGGCGGCCTGCTTCAACCTGGCCGCCTCCTTCCTGGGCGGTCTTCCCGCCCCGCTCGGTACGGCTGCCACCACCACCGCCATCGCCCTGCTTTCGAGCAACGCGCGGCGAGTCCAGCTCTACGCGTGACCGGCGCCCTCGCAGCTACAGGTGGATGCTCACCGTGTCCCCGTTGAGCTCTCCCTTATAGCCGTACGCGGCGATGAAGAAGTCCCACGGCACGAACATCTCTTCGTTGTCGACATAGGGAGGAGCAGAGAGCGCCACAGGCGTTCCGCTCACGTTGACCGCCCTGTTCTCCATCTGCACATTCGCAGTCCACTTGCTCACAGTGGCCGCGGCCGTCTTGGTGGTGTTGTCCCAGGTCACCGTGCCGCCCAGCGCCTGCACGATGGGGGAGAGCGGGACGTAGGTGGCTCCGTCCTGCTGTACCGGCTCCGGGCTGATGTTGGCCGGTTGGCCATTGATCTGGTAGGGCATGGCGTTCTCTTCTCCTCTACTTCACCGTCAGCTTGTTTTCTACCGTATTGCTCCCCGCCACGCTCTTTGCAGCCTTCTCGGCCGCGGCTTTCTGCTTGGCGTCCGACACGGTTCCGCTCAGGGTAATCGTACTGCCGCTCACATCTACCGTGATTGCACCCGCATCGATCGGCGGCTTGGCCGTACGCAGGGCATTCTTGACCTTCAGCTTGGTGACGTTCTCCGTGGCATTGGCCGCTGCGGTCCCGGCCGTGGGGCCGGCAGGCGTGGACGCGGGCGTGTTGGTCGCCGCCGGGCCGGACGGACCCGAGGGAGTAGATGTTGCGGCCGGCGCTGCCGGCGCTTGCGTGTTGCTGTCGGATTGGTCGCCCTTGTGGCACCCGGCCAAACAGAGCGCCATCAGCACGCGGCGAATACGGGGCAGCAGATACTTCCGGCCAGCCAGGACCCGTACGGCGACCCCGGCAACATCCTTCCGGCCAGCCAGGATCCCTATGGCGATCCCGCCGATGCCGCGCAGGGGATCCTGCCGGCGAGCCGCGATCCCTACGGCGACCCGGCGGACCAGCGCACGCGGTAGGAGCTATCCGGACAGGGATGGGTGCGACCGCCGGTCTGGCAGCGTGGGTTGGACCCGGGGCCCGCCTGCTCGGGGAGCCGAGTAATCGGGAAGCAAAGGTTAGGACTTGCAGAAAGTGCCAGGAGATCGGCACGCTTCCCTGCCGAAACGTCGGACGTCCTAAGTATACTCTCCCTGGCATATCCTCCACACCCGGAACACTACCTGAAGGTTCGCTTTCGGATGGCCGGACCAGGCAAGAGCGCTACCGGCAGCGCACTCTTCCCGCCTGCCCGCAAGCCGGAACCCGGAACGAGTGGACATCAACCGGGCCGTGGAGAGCGGAGCCCTCAGGACGCTTTGCCCGTGGCTAGAGCATAGAACATGTACACCGCTGCGACACTCATCAGCACAACGGTGAGCCAGCCCAGGGTATTGGCTGCCCGCCCATTGGTTCGCTCGCCAACAATTTCGCGGTTGTTGCAGATGAGGAGTAGCAGAACGATAAGCGGGGGCGCCGCCACGCCGTTGAGGACGGCGCTATAGAGCAGGGCCTTGATGGGGCTGATGGTGTGCACAAAATTGAGCACATAGCCGAGGACGATGACCGCCGCGATGGTCAGGTAGAATCCGCGGGCTCGCTGAAAGCGGCGGTACAGCCCCACGCGCCAGCCGGCGGTTTCCGCGATCGCGTAGGCGGCGGACCCCGCGAGCGTAGGAACAGCCAGCAGGCCGGTACCCACGATTCCGATGGCAAAGAGCCAGTAGGCAAGCGTCCCGCCCAGCGGCTTGAGCGCCATAGCCGCGTCCTGCGCCGTGTTGATGTCTGTCTTGCCGATGGCATGGATCGTAGCGGCCGTGCACACAACAATGAAAAACATCACCAACTGAGAGGCCAGCATGCCCATTGTCGTGTCCGCCCGCACGACCCGGATCTCGTCGGCGGTAACTCTCTTCAGCCGGCGGCCCGGCTCCGACGACTTGCCCTCTTTGATGTCCTCCTCCATGGTCTCTCCCGCTTGCCAGAAGAAGAGGTAGGGAGAGATGGTAGTCCCGATGAAGCCAACCACCGTCATGATGAAGGTAGGGGCTTTGCTCCAGTGCGGAACGATGAGATTGCGAGCCACCTCGCCCCAGCGGACGTGGACCGTG
>CAYNFH010000320.1:0-5391 GCA_964396385.1 uncultured Chthonomonadaceae bacterium
ATAGACGAGCGGGAGCTGACGGAGGTGGAGCGGCGCGCCTGCCCCGGCGCCGGATCCTGCGGCGGCATGTACACGGCCAACACCATGTCCAGCGCCATTGAGGCCATGGGAATAAGCCTCATGTACTCCTCCACTATGGCCGCCGAGGACCAGGAGAAGGCGGAGAGCGCCGCGGAGTCCGCCCGGGTGCTGGTCGGGGCCATCCACAATCGCATCCTGCCCCGGCAGATACTCACGCGACAAGCGTTCGAGAACGCCATCGCGGTGGTGATGGCGCTGGGCGGATCCACCAACGCGGTGCTCCACCTGCTCGCCATCGCCCATGCGGCCGAGGTGCCGCTGCACATCGATGACTTCGAAGCGATCCGCGGACGCGTTCCGGTGCTGTGCGACCTCAAGCCATCCGGCCGCTTCGTGGCGACGGACCTGCATCGCGCGGGTGGTGTGCCGCAGGTGATGAAGATGCTCCTGGTCCACGGACTGCTCCACGGCGATGCCCTCACCGTCACCGGCAAGACGATCGCTGAGAAGCTCGCGGACGTGCCCGAGGAGCCGCGCGCGGACCAGGAGGTGATCCGCCCCTGGAGCGAGCCGATGTACCCGCAGGGCCACCTGGCTATCCTCAAGGGCAACCTGGCGGAGGAGGGCGGGGTAGCCAAGGTCACCGGCGTGAAAAACCCGGTGATCACGGGGCCGGCGCGGGTGTTCGAGTCGGAGGAGCTCTGCCTGGAGGCAATCCTGGCGGGTCGCATCAAGCCAGGCGACGTGCTGGTGATCCGGTACGAGGGGCCGAAGGGCGGTCCCGGCATGCGGGAGATGCTCGCGCCCACCTCCGCCATCATCGGCGCGGGATTGGGCGACTCGGTGGGTCTCATTACGGACGGCCGGTTCTCCGGCGGCACGTACGGCATGGTGGTGGGCCACGTCGCGCCGGAGGCGGCGGTCGGCGGCAACATCGCGCTGGTGCGGGAGGGCGACTCCGTCACTATCGACGCGCCGAGCCGGCTGCTGCAGCTCAACGTGACGGAAGAGGAGCTGCAGCGGCGGCGTGCCGACTGGCAGCCCCCGGCGCCGCGCTACACGCATGGCGTGCTGGCCAAGTACGCCCGGCTGGTCTCCAGCAGCAGCTTGGGTGCCGTGACCGATCTGAACCTGCTCTAGATGCTCATGGAGCTGAAGAAGGACTCAACTTATGCTTGATCCCCGATTCACAAAGCTCGCGAACGTGCTGGTGGCCCACTCCACCAAGGTCGCGCCGGGAGAGAAGGTGCTCATCGAGGCGACCGATGTGCCGCCGGACTTCGTGGCGGAGCTGGTGCGGGTCGTGGCCGAAGCAGGCGGACTGCCGATCGTCTCCACCTACCAGCAGAAGGTCCTGAGGGCGCTCTACCGGCACGCCACGGAAGAGCAGATGCGGTTCATCGGCCAGATCGAGCGAGCGCGGATGGAGGGGGTACAGTGCTACATCAGCGTCCGCGGCAGCCACAACATCGCGGAATTCTCCGATGTGCCGCCGGAGCGGATGACGCTCTACGAGAAGCACTGGTGGCACTACGTCCACAGCGACGTGCGAGTGCCCAAAACCCGCTGGTGCGTGCTGCGCTGGCCCAATCCCAGCATGGCCCAGGCCGCGGGACGGAGCACGGAAGCATTCGAGGATTTCTTCTTTCAGGTCTGCGCGGGCGTGGACTACGGCCAGATGGCGCGCTCACTCGAGCCCCTGCACGACCTGATGGACCGTACGGACCGCGTCCACATCATCGGCGCCGGCACGGACCTCACGTTTTCCAAGAAGGGCATCCCTACCATCCCCTCCTCCGGCTCCCACAACATTCCGGATGGGGAGATTTTCACCTGTCCGGTGAAGGACAGCGTAAACGGGACAATCTCCTTCAACGCGGAGACACTCTACCGGGGTGTGGTCTTCAACAACATCCGGCTCACCTTCCGCGATGGGAAGATAGTAGACGCGGAGGCCGGCGGAAACACCCAGGCGCTGAACGACGTTCTGGACGCCGATGAGGGCGCACGGTACGTCGGCGAGTGGTCGCTGGGCGTGAACCCCTACATCACGGCGCCCATGAAGGACATCCTATTCGACGAGAAGATCGCGGGCTCGTTCCACCTGACGCCGGGCCAGGCTTATGAGGTGGCGGACAACGGCAACCGGAGCCAGATCCACTGGGACATGGTGATGCTCCAGGCGGAGCCGTTCGGCGGCGAGATCTACTTCGACGACGTACTCGTCCGCAAGAACGGCCTCTTCGTCCAGCCGGAGCTGGAGGGCCTGAACCCGGACCGGCTACGATGACAGGACTACCTTTCCTTCCGAACGGCCGATGGCACAAGCGGTACGCCGCATCAAACAAACCCGGAGCGTACCAACCTGTCATCCCGAGCTCCGCGAGGAATCTGCTTTACAGTACCAACGTGTACTGTGTAACTTCAAAGTGCCGACCGCACCAAGCTGTCATCCCGAGCTCCGCGAGGGATTTGCTTTACGGTGGCCATAGGTACTCTGCCGCAAAAAGCAGTTTCCTCGCTGGCGCTCGGAATGACAACCCGGCTCCGCTCGGCATGACGTACTCGGCGCGGCCACAGTATCGGGTCACAGAAAAAGGGCAGGGTCGACCCAAACCCTGCCCTCACGAAGGGATAGATCCGGTACCGTGACATCCGAATCCATCAATCCGGCAAGCGAGCCGGGCAGGTCCCAAAGTTCCCGCCGATTCTCCCATTGATCCGTTTCGCCCTCCTTGCGCTGGCCCTGCTCCTCCTCGTGGGCCTGCCGGCAAGTTGCCAGACCCCGCACCATCTTTCCCCACCAATCAATTCTGCTGTCACCGTACCTCGGGCAACGCCAGCCATTGTCCGTTATAACGACACGCTCTACACGCTCTACTTTGTGGGGGAGGCCTGGTCGTTCCTGGGCCTGTGCCTCCTGGTCCGCCAGCGTGTCGGTCCGGCGCTCAGGAGCTTGGCCGAGAGGCGGTTTCGGTTCGGGCTGCCCCGCGCCGTCATCGTCTATGGCGGGGTCGCGCTGCTCCTGACGGTATGGCGAATGCCGGTAGGGCTATTTGCCTACCATGTGGACCGGGAGTACGGGTTCGCGACTCAGGGGGTTGGGCTCTGGCTGCTGGACGCCTGCCGGGGCTACGCCATCAGCCTGATCAACGCGCTCGGCGTTTGGGTGGGATACCTGCTTCTGCAACGGAGACCGCGGACGTGGTGGCTGTGGCTCTGGGCTGCCTCCATCCCCTTCTCACTGGCTCAAACGGTACTGCGGCCGGTACTGCTGGACCCGCTTTACAACCAGTTCCATCCGCTCACGCGGGAGCCGCTCCGGTCGGAAATCGAGGATCTCGCCAGGCGCGCTGGGATACCGGACGCCAAAATCCTGGTGGTCAACAGCTCCATCCGGTCCACCCACCTCAATGCCTACGTAACGGGTTTGGGACCGACCAGGCGCATCGTCCTCTACGACACTCTGCTCAACGGGATTCCGGATGACGAGGTACTGGCCATCGTGGGCCACGAGACGGGCCACTACGTGCTCCACCACGTATGGTGGGAGTTCCTGTGGAGCGTGGTCGGCGGATTCGCGCTCTTGTGGCTGCTCTCCCGGCTCCTTCCGTGGGCGGTCGGGCGCTTTGGCCAGCCCAAGGGAGTCCGAAACTTGCACGACCTCGCCGGGCTGCCCATCGCTCTCCTGCTGCTGGCCATGCTGATGTTCCTGCAGACCCCGATGGAGTGCGCCATCTCGCGGCACTTCGAGCACGAGGCGGACCGGTACGGGCTGCAGCTCACTCACCTGAACGTGGCTATGGCGCGCGTGTTCGTCCGCTTCGTAACCCGCGACTACGCGGACCCGGACCCCCCTGCACTCTTCGTGCTCTGGTTCTACACGCACCCGCCGGTGCGAGAGCGCGTGGAGTTCGCCCTGAGCTACCACCCGTGGGACGCCGGACGGAGAGAATCAGCCGCCGGATACCGCCTGCAGCACGTACAGCCGGTCCCCTTCCTTCAGCGGAATGTCCAGACTCGGCAGCCAGGCGATGTTCTCCCCGTTGTAGAAGATGCGGACGTGTGGCCGGAGCGCGCGCCGCTCGTCGTACAGGTGCACCCGCAGCAGCGGCCACGTCTCCATCAGGCGTTCCAGCCCGCCGGCGAGCGTGGGCGCATCCACCGAAACCGTGGTGACGCCGCCCACGCAGTCGCTTAGAAGCGCCGGCACGGTCACTTCCAGGACCATGTTCAGGCCTCCAGGACCCAGCTCTTTACGGTCGTAATGCGCGGGAGCTGACCCGGCAGGCGGCTCCAGTTATCGCCACCGTCGGCGGAGTAGAAGAGCTCGCCCATCGTGGTCCCGAAGTAGATGCCGGCGGGATCGAGCGGGTCGACGTCCAGCGCGTCGCGGAGGACTCCCACGTAGTGCGGCGGATCCGGCAGGTCGCCTCCGGATGGGCTCCAGCTCGCGCCGCCATTCGTCGAGCGGTAGACGCGCAGATGGCCATCCTTCGCAATGCGGGACTCAGGATCCAGCGGGATGACGAAGAGGTGTCCGCGCCGCGAGATACCCATCGGGAAGCCGAAGTTCCCGGGGAGGCCGTTCTCGATAGTCTGCCAGGAGTCCGCGGCATTCGTCGATTTCAGCACCCCGCCGTGATACTGCATGTAGAGTGTGTCCGGGTTGGCCGGGTCCTGGACCACCTTATGGACGCAGCGAGAAATCTCCATCGCATCCTTCATCGGCTCCAGGAACTTCCGGATATCCTCCGGCAGCTCGTCCGTTACCACGGTGGGCAGGCCGTCATTGCACACTTTCCAGCTCGCGCCGCCGTCGTCGGTGCGGAAAGCGCCCACCGCCGAGATGCCGACCCAGATCCGCTTCGGGTTGGCGGGATCGACGAGAACGGTGTGGCAGCAGAGGCCTCCGTTGCCCGGGAACCACTTCTCGCGGGTGCGGTGCGCCGTTAGCCCATCAAGCTCGCTCCAGTTCTGTCCGCCATCGCGGCTGACGAAGACGCCCGCCTCCTCCACCCCGGCATACAGCGTGTCCGGTTCCGAAGGAGCGCCAAGGACGATCTGCCAGATACGCTTGAGCTGGAACCCGCTCTCCTCGCTATATCGCGGGCCGTTCACCACCTGAGTCCAGGTCTCACCGAGGTCATCGCTGATCCGGATGGTCGGGCCGTAGACGAAATGGCTCGTGCCGGCGAAGATCCGACGTCCTGCGCGGTCCCCACGCAGGCTGTAGACCTCCCAGCCCGCCAGATGCGGTCCGGTCCTGCACCAGTCCCGACAGCTCTCGTCCGATTCGTAGATGAAAACGCCCTTGGTAGTGCCTACCAGCAGCCTGACCTTCCGCGACATGTCCTTACGCTCCTTTCC
>CAYNFH010000321.1:0-5338 GCA_964396385.1 uncultured Chthonomonadaceae bacterium
GCCTCAAACTGGAACGGCTGTTATCCCGAGTGCCACTTGTCATTCCGAGCGCCAGCGAGGAATCTGGCTCCGGGACAGAGCGGTCAGATTCCTCAGTCGCCTCGCTCCTTCGGAATGACAACCTTCGTGGGCGCACCTTATGGCAACGTCGCCGAACTACCCCCTCCCAGCCAAGTGCATCGCGTCTGCCAGCTCGGCGCGGTACCGTGGGTCCTGGGGCGCAAGCTGCGAGGCGCGCCAGAACTCCACAACGGCCCGCGGGAGGTTCCCCTCCTGGCGGTAGACCTGGCCCAGGCGGTCGTGCGCGCCGGCGCTGTCGCCGTGCATGGAGACCTGGACGCCCGCCTGCGAGTGGCGCTGGCCCTCCGCCTGCCGGGCTTCGAAGGCGCTCAGCATCGCCTGGCCCTCCTTCGCGCGGCCCTCCGCCGTGTAGAGGCGGCCCAGGATGAACTTGGTCTTCTCAAACGCTGGGTCCTGCCTGGCTACCGCCTCCAGCGCGCGGATGGCATCCCGGGGCCGGTGCAGCCGGTCGTAGGCGATCCCGAGCTGGTACCAGGCCTGCGTATTCTGGGGCTCGACGTTGACGAGGCGATCCAGGATCCTCGCGGCTTCCTCGGGCTTTCCACCGTCGTTGTAAGCGGTCGCAAGACCCAGGATCAGCCGGACGTCATTGGGTGTGCGCGCCAGGGCCTTCTTCGCAACCTTCGCGGCGTCGTCATACCGCTGGGCCTTGAGGTAGACATCCACGAGAGGTTCCCAGAGCGTCACGTCGTCCGGCGCCATGCTGCGCGCGGCGAGCAGCTCCTTCTCCGCATCCTTCAGATCGTCGCGCTGCAAGCTGGTGAGGCCCAGGCCCACCTTCATACGCGGATCCTGCGGCATCCGCCTGGCGGCCGAGGCATAGACCTCTCGCGCGTCCATCGACCAGCCGAGGGTCAGGTAGATCCAGCCGAGCGCGGAAATGGCCCTCGCGTCGTCCGGCGCCTGCCGGATGGCAAGCTGATACGCCTGGATGGCTTCGTCATACCGCCTCTGCCGGAAGGCCAGATCGCCGAGCAGCAGCTCGGCGTCCAGGTTACGTGGCGCCAGGCGGAGCGCCGCCTCAGCCTCCCGCCTGGCGTCGGCATAGTTGCCTTGGTCCTCCAGCGCGGCGGCTGCCTGGAAGTGCACCTGCGGGTCCCTGGACGTGCGGGCCTGCTCGATGAACTTCTTTGCGGCGGACTGCCGCGCCTGCGCCTGCCAGTTCGCGCGCGTCTGCGCGTCCGCCAGGCGGTCGAGCGTCCGCGCCTGGGACATCATGTCCCGGAGAGTGGGCAGCAGGGCTACGTACGCGATCGCCAGCGCCAGCAGCAGGACGCCCAGGAGCTTCACGTAAGACCGAGGCCGGGCGACCGGCACGGCATTTTCGTTTTTTGATTCTTGATTTTCGATGGGTTGATCCGCGTTCTGCTCTTCAGATATCGTCATCTTGAATCTGTTGCGCCCGCCGATGCGCCTTCCTGGATGGTGACGATGCGGTCGCACTGGAGGGCGCGGAGGTGGTCCACGGCGCCGGAGGGCCAGTGGATCTCCAGGTCGGCGGCGGTAGCCTTGCCGAGTCCCACGTGGGGGCGCAGGTCGCTGCAGGAGAGATAGCTGGAGCCGCTGCGCGCCATTACCCGCTGCGTCACTCCATTTGCCGTGACCAGCACCACCGCCCCGGTACCGTCCCGAGGGCTTTTGCTGCCGACCAGCTTCAACGTGAGCCAGTGATTCTTCGACGGCGTCTCGTTGCGCCACAGCATCGCCGGGCCATTGTTGGTGGTAATCAAGACGTCCTCGCGGCCGTCGTTATCGTAGTCCCCCCACGCCGCGCCGCGGCCCACGATGCGGCGGGTGAAGGGCGCTCCGCACTTTGTACCGACCTCCTCATACCGCCCGCCGCCCAGGTTGCGGAACAGGAGCGTCTGCTCCGCGTAGGTGGCGACGGGATTTATCTCCTGCACATTATCCTGAACGTGCCCGTTTACCTGCAGAAGGTCCTGGAACCCGTCGTTATCGTAGTCGAAGAAGACCGCGCCGAACCCCAGCGTCGGCTTGGTGGCGGAGCCGATGCCGGACGGCCCTCTCTCGTCCGTAAACATCTGGTCCTCGGCCTGACGGAAGAATCGGGTCTCGCTGCCGTAGTAATTTGTTACAACGACGCGGGTCTTGCCGTCGGCGTCCGGATCCGCTGCGTCAATACCCATGCCGGAGTAAGCGTTGCCGTAATCGTCGTAGGCGATTCCGCTGGGTACACCCACGTTGCGGAACGTGCCGTTCCGCTCATTGTGGAAGAGGAACTCCTCTGAAGTATCGTTGGAGACGAAGAGGTCCGCCCAGCCGTCCCTGTCGTAGTCCCAGACGGAGACGCCGAGCGACTTGCCGTGGGCCGAGGCGATTCCAGTGCGCTCGGAAACGTCTTCGAACCGGCCGTTCCCGAGGTTGTGGTACAGCTCGCAGTGGCTCGTAGCGTAGGCGCTGGGAAAACAGTAGACCGGCAAGTTGCGCGCGCCGCTATGGCAAGGCAGGTCCTCCTTGAGGGAGCCGTACTTCACGTAGTTACAGACAAAGAGGTCGAGCCGGCCATCGCGGTCGTAGTCCACCCACGCGCAGGAGGTGCCCCACCGGCCCGCGTTGGCGAGGCCAGCTTGGGCCGTAACATCGCGAAAGTACGGATGAGGCGATGAGGCGATGAGGCGATGAGGCGTGCCGGATTCCGGTCTTTCCCCTTCTCCCCTTCTCCCCTTCTCCTCTTCTCCCCCTCTGTACTCATTGTGATACAGGTGCCCGGGCCCGAGCACCGCGCTAACGTAGATGTCATCTCTGCCGTCGTTATCATAGTCCCCCACCGCGGCGCCCATTGCGTAGTACACCTCCTTATCGAGGCCCGCCTCATGCGTGGTGTCCGTGAAATGGCCGTTCCGGTCGTTGTGGTAGAGGCGCATGGTGGGCCGCCCCCGTACGTGCCCTCCGGGAAGGGGAGCGCCGTTCAGGAGCAGGATATCCTGCCAGCCGTCGCCGTCGTAGTCCACGAAGGCGCAGCCACTGCCCATGGTCTCCAGAAGGTACTTGCGCGGCGTGTGGGAGGCTTGCGCACGGAAATGGATTCCGGCCTGTTGCGTTACGTCCACGAACCGGCAGGTGCTCGCGGGTGGTGCGGCAGCCGGCGCCGTGGCGACGGCCGGCACCGCCCGAACGCCGCCGCGACCACACCCCGATACGGCCAGGACAAGACCCCAGACGAAAGGCCACAGACCACTCCAGAGTCCGTCGTCCGTCGTCCGTCGTCCGTCCTCCTTCACGCCACTTGCCTCGCCTCCGAATTGCGATGCGTAGCAATCAGGGCTTTGCGCAGCGCCAGTTTGGCTGCCTGGTCCCCGGGCCTGAGCTCCAGGATGCGGCGGTATTCCACGATAGCCTTGGGGTAGGCTCCCAACCGCGTGTACCACTCTGCAACCTTGCGGTGGGCTTCTGGACTCAACGGGCTTACGCCTACTCCTTCCCGCGCGTTGGAGAACGCGGTAGTGTTCTTATCGACCTGAGTGTGGAAGGCGATGAGCTTCGCACCCTCCTGCGTCCTGCCGGAGCGTATGTAGAGCTGTCCAAGCGAATAAGCGACGCTCTCGAAGTTCGGCTCCTGCTTGTAGCACGCCTCGTAGGCGGCAATCGCTTCCGGCACTTTACCCATACGGTCATAGGCGCGACCGAGCCAGGCGAACGGCTCGGCCCCCGGAGCTCCCTGCTTCAGGACCCTGTTCAGAAGGGCTATCGCCTCCACAAGTCGCGTCTTATCCGGCCTGCGGACAAAGTTGTTGGCGAGGAGCAGGCTGATGGCGCGATTGTCCGGCTGGCGCTTGAGGTAGTCGCGCAGCATGACTTCGGCTTCATCAAAGCGGTTGAGCGTCATGAGGTACTGCGCACAGAGACTGGTCGCGTGCTGATCTTCCGGGTGCGCTCTCACGGCGTCCTGGGCCTGTTTAATGGCCCCCTGCGTATCGCCCTTGAGGAACAGATACTGCGCCATCTCCGTCTGGGCCGGCAGCGACTGAGGAGCGACGGAAAGCGCTTGACGGACGACGGGGCCCACCCGGTCCATCCAGTTCAGGTTGGAGTAGATGGAGGCCAGACGGAGATAGACTGCGGGATCCCGCGTTCCGAGTGCCCGGAGGTGCTCCAGCGCTTCCACTTCGCGGTCCAGGTAACCTGCATATTTGAAGACCTGGGCAAGAGCCTGGTAAGGTTCCTCAGAATTGGGATCTTTCCGGGCGGCCTCACGGAGCTCCCGTACCCCGTCGCGGAGCCGGCCCACGGCGACGTAAGCTTTCCCTAAGCGGGTCAGAACGGCCGCGTCCCCTGGGTGGGTACGTGCGTCCGTCTCGGCGGCGGGGAGGTCCTGTGCCCCGACTACAGGCGGAGCAGGGGCTGCTCTCGAGGCGATGGGTGCGGTTCGAGGCTCCGAGCCTCCTCGGGCCCGCCCGCAGCCAGCTTGCTGAACTGCTACAACCCCCACGGGCAAGAGGAAGAAGGCATGAAAGGTCTTCACGTCTCTCGCTTCAAACTGCGCCGATCTCCCTCTGACTCGGGGGCAATACTCGTGCAGACAAGGCTTCGAATCTACTTAGACGTTGTACTGGCCGGCGCTGCGGATTGTCCAGGAGGCGCCTGGTAGCCCGCAGGCACCTTTGCCTTGCCTGACACCATAGCATCGTAACGATCAATGTTGGCCTTCGTGGCGTCGTTGTCCGCGCCGCTGACCTTGCGCCATCCGAACCACACGATGACTGCCGCGAGGACGACGATAACCACAACGGCCACGGGCACAGGTATCTTAGAGCTCATTCTTTCCTCCGAGGTCGGGCAATAGAAAGGAGGGCCGCCATGGGAAGCAGCAGCCCTCCTCGCTCTCCTACGGGTTCTGGGTTCCTCCAAGCAGGTCCCAGGTGATCTGCGTATCCTTCATCCACTTCGCGTGACCGTCACAGAACGTGAGATTGTCCCCTCCGCTGTGGCGAGATTGCGCGTCGAAGATGGCCGCGTTGGGGCTCAGGTCCGGCCGGTTGTCGCCAAGATCGTTCTGAGCCTCACCGCAGGTGTCCGGAGCGCTCCAGCAGTTCGGCGGCGCGTTCGGATAGGCGACCCGGGTGATGATGTAGTGGTGCTTTGGATCGTTCGGGTTGTTGCGGTCGGCGAAGCCGCACGTGGTCAACCCTACGTCCCCATCACCCACGAACATCGTCTGCGCCGGCCGGTCTATGGCGGCGTCTGTGCACGGGCGCTGGTCGCCTGCGCAATCGCCCCGGGTCAAGGGCTCATTTAC
>CAYNFH010000322.1:0-5247 GCA_964396385.1 uncultured Chthonomonadaceae bacterium
CAGCCTAGTTACAGGGGTTGCTGAAGTAGGCGTCGGTGCCGTCGTAGTGGTTGTTGCTCACCTTCAGCCTGGAGTAGTAGCCCTTGTACAGCGGATCGTTCGGGTTGACCGTGTTCGGCTGGCCACTGAATTTAGCATGGCCGTCCGCGAACACCGCGTTGATGCCGCCCATGTGGCGCGGGATGCCGTAGCCCCAGTCCGGGCTGCTGTACAGCCAGTAGGAGCGGGTCACGCCGTCGGACTCCTTGACGGGATAGCCCACGAAGGTGCCCCACAAGTTAATACTATCCGCAATGAGCGCCGTGTCGGCCGGCGTCTGCAGAGTCGCCTGGGCAATCGGCGTGTAGGCGAAGCACAGGTCGTTGAAGCCGTAGCCCACCAGATAGTTCTCCGGATAGTTGCCGGTATAGATCTGGAGGTTCAGGTCCGGGCACTTGAACAGGCTGGTGTTCTTGATGTACGGCTGGAGCAGGTCATAATAGCCGACCGTGGGCTGCGGGATGCCTTTGTAGAAATCCTTCGGATCAGAACCTGGCCACGGGTTCCACCACATCGTCTCATCGTAGTCCTGCAGGTACATCATGTTGGCAGTGCCGATCTGCTTGTCGTTGGACAGGCAGCTAATGCGGCGGGCCTCCTCCCTCGCCTGAGCGAATACAGGGAAGAGGATGGCTGCCAGAATCGCGATGATGGCGATAACTACAAGCAGCTCGATCAACGTAAACGCGGATCGCTTCAAGGGATTTTTCCTTCCTGCTCCCCTAGGGGAGCGTGAGTACCACGAGTATTGAGTGGGAGGCGATAGCTATGTTTCTACTGTGTAGCGGGAGCCGGACCAGGCGTCAGCGCCGGGCGGCCGCCGGGCTGCCCCATCGCGGTGGACCCGGGTTTGGGAGTCCCGGCCTGCATCTTCTGCTTCCAGTTCAGGAACTGCTGCTCTGTCATACCGTCGCCGACCTTGGCGGGCCTCGTCCAGACGAACAGTCCGATAGCCGCAAGCATGACGACGATGACAATCCCGGCTATGGCCGGAGAGATCTCACGCTTCATCGGAATTGCTCCTTTCAGCGATATCCGTAGGGCTCAGTCAACGCGCCGCACACAGGACGCGCGCAGGACAAGCTCTATTGGCAGATACTCCACGCTGTCCTCGCCCGGCGATCCGCCGGGCGCCAGATCCAAGACGCGCTCTAGCGCTCTTTGGCCCAACTCGTAGAGCGGCTGCTTCAGGGTGGTGAGGGCCGGGCTGAGATGCTCTGCCGCGGGCGGATCGTCGAAGCCGATGATGCTCACGTCGTCCGGAACGCGGAGCTGGAGAGAGCGCAGGAGGCTCAGCACGTTAAGGGTCAGGGAGAAGCCAGCGCAGATGATGGAGGTCACCGGCTCCTTGCACACCAGCATGTCCATCAGCTTCTGCCTGGAAGCCGCCTCGCAGTCCACGTTCGAACCCGTCTCCACGACCCAGGCACGGTTTTCCGGGAGGCTGTGGGCCTCCATGCCCTGGCGATAGCCTTCCAGCCGGTCACGGTTGTTCGTCTCAACCAGAGGCCCGTTGACAAATCCAATGCGACGATGACCCAGATGGGCGACGTAGGCCACAGCGGTCGCTTCCGCGGCAACGTTGTCGGTGTCGACGCAGGCAAACGGGGCCTTCGGCCAGGACGCGCCCATCGCCACAAACGGAACGCCACGCTCGTGCATGTCCATCAGCGCAGACCGGCTATGGTCGTTCGGCGCGGCGAAGATGAACCGTGCATGGGGGTGCTTTTCAACCACCTGGCTGAAGCAGGGATCCGCGCTCTGCGCGACCACCAGGGAGTGCCCCGTGGCGGCCACCGCCCCGCTTATGGCGTTGAAGGGGACCTGGAGGTAGACGTCATGCTCCGGACGCCCAGCATACGGAATGGCCAGGACGATGGTCTGCTCCGAAGCGGTCTCGCTCCGCTCGTCCTGGCGGCTGACGAAAGTACCGGACCCGGCCCGTCGTCGCAGCCAGCCGTCACGCACCAGCTCTTGAATCGCGTGGTTGGCGGTCATCTGGCTCACGCCGAACTGCCGTGCCAGTTCCCGCTCACCGGGAATGCGTGCGCCCTGCCCGAGCTCACCGCGCCGTATCTGGGACTCTATTTGCCGGCGGATCCGCAGATATTGCGGCTCCAGCCCCGCCGTCCTTGATCGCATGTGATTGCCTATCGTTATATAACAGTGTGGCTATCCTATCACGGTCCAGCCGGCCTGTCAAGAGCAATTTTTCGAACCGCCGGAACTTTTGCGTGAATGGCGGTTCCCGCGCCTGGAATCAGGCTCCGGAGCTAGCCACTAGTTATATAACTGTCATCCAGGTGCTGGCCAACTGGGCCGCGTGCAGGCCGATCTGCAGGGTATCATGGTGGCGCGACATACGGAGCTGAGGGCACATTTCTATAACACCCGCGGGAGGAGTGCGGCAGGATGAAAGCAGGGCCATGTGAGCTGATGGTGGTGGCGGCGCTGGTCTGCGCGCTGGCCGCGCAGGCGGAGCCGCCGCTGGGCGCGATCAGCCGCGCCGCCCACCAGATACTCGGGCATCAGGCAGCGGACGGAGCCATCTCCCTAGGTGCGGCGAGCGACCGGGAGATGCGCGTAATTCCGTACTTTGCCAACTTTGCCGCACTCGGCCTCGTCGCTGCCTATCGGGAGACACATCACGCGGCCTACCTGGAGGACGCGAAGCGCTGGGCAGCCTGGTACGGCGCACACGAGGGGAAGGACGGCACGGTGACCGACTACACGGGGCGGCCGGAGGCGTGGAAGTCCACCGGCCACTACGATTCCACCGATTCGTACGCCGGCACCTATCTGGAGCTGCTGGAGGAGATCTACAAGGCGAAAGCCGACCTTCCCTGGCTGCACGCCCAGGCACCGTACATCCACGGGGCGATCGCCGCCATCTACCTCACCGTACAGCCCAATGGCCTGACCACCGCTACCCCTACCTACCCTGTGATGTACACGATGGACAACACGGAGACGCTGCGGGGTCTTCTGGCGGCGGTCTTCCTCGAAGAGAAGAGTGGAGAGCCCCATCGCGCCGCCGATGCCAGACGGCACGCCGAGAGGATGCAGGCGTCCATCGACGCGGACCTGTGGAACCAGAAGGAAGAGTGCTACCGCGTGGGCATTCAGACGGACGGGGGCAAGATGGAGGGCCTCAAGCTCTGGTACCCAGACGTGATGGCGAATCTAATGGCCATCGCCTGGCTGCCGCCGTCCGAGCGCAACCGCGCGCTTTTCGGGCGCCTGAAGCGTCAGTTTGGCTCGGGCATCCCGAGCGCCGTCCGCTCCGAGGAGAACCTGGAGCACCTGGTGTGGTGGGGCTATGCCGCGCGGGGCGCCGGGGACCGTACCACCTCCCGCCGGATCGCGGCCGCTCTCAGCGGCTTCGACCAGCACGTGAAGTGGTTCGGCAACCCGGCGCTCCTGGGGCACGCGTGCCGGCTGCTGGCCTATAGAGAGTAAATGAGTGGGCGAGTAAACGGGTAAATGAGTGTACGCCGGATTCCGGGAGGTACACCCGTTTACCCATTGACCCGATTACCCATTTACCTGGCCCCGTGCGCTTCCGCGATCGCGGCACGGAGGTTCTGCCACGGCGTATCGCCGGGAACGGTGCAATCCGCGCCCAGTATGAAGCGGTCCGGAGCTGCGGCCAATAGCGCCCGCGCCTCCTCCCGGACCTGCTGCTCCGTGCCTCTCGCGATGGTGCCCTTCCGCTCCATGCCGCCCATGAATGGCCGCCCGAACATCTGCGAGATCTCGGCGGGAGCGAGAGTCCTGTCGACGAGCTGAGGATTGCAGTTTACTACGTCACCGGGGTACTCGAGGAAAGGCGAGAGGTCCGCGTACGGCAGGTGGTAATCGCAGATGTGGAGGATGTTGAACTGGCAGCGACGATTGATCTCCTCCATCACCGCGAGATCGTAGGGCTTGACGCACTTTTGGAAGAGCTCCGGATACTCGAAGCGGCCCGCCTCGCCGCCCTGCGTGGAGTGGTAGAAGCCGTCCACGCCGAGGCGGATGCACTCCCGGGCAAAGAGCATCAAGCTGTCCGTGACGATCTCCATTCCCTTCTTGACGGCGTCCGGGTCCTGTCGGATGTGGGCCGCGAGGGCATCGCCGCCGGCCATGTGCCCCGCGCACATGAACGGGGAGTAGAGCGTCACCACCACGAGCGCCTCGGCGCTGGCCGCCTGCACGAGACCGCCAACCACCTCAAGCTGCGGCTCAAAGAAGTCCAGCTCCAGGTGCGGGACTTTGGCCCAATCCTCAGGCTTTCGGATGGATTCGACCCGTGGAAACGCGCGCTCGTACTGCACCTTCACGAAGTCCATCCCGGTGAACCGGAAGAACTCCAGGTGCTTGTCCACGGCGGCCTGTCCACGGTGACAGCTCGGATCGAAGTGGAGGAAGAACGCCGCCGGCACGTAGGCCGGCGGCGTGTTGTTATCGATTACGCTGAGAACCAGCTCTCTCTTGTTGGCTGGCATCCGGGATCTCTCCCTATCTGGCGCCTAATAGCGGCGGTACCGGCGATGGTGATAGTAGCCTCGATGGCCATACCCACGGCCGTAGTATCCACCATAGTATGCGCGGTGATAATACGGGCGGCTGTAGCATGAGTCGCCGTAGTAGGCGCGGTGGTAGTACCCCGGTGAATAGTAGCCGCCGTCATAGTAGGCGTCGCAGTAAGCGGGCCGGTAGCAACGGCGATACGTGTAGGCGGGGGCGTAGTAGCTGCTGTCGTAGTAGGTGTCATAGTAGACTGGCCGATAGCAGCGACGGTACGTGTAAACCGGGGCGTAGTAGTCGTCGCAGTACCCTCCGTAGCAGGGATACCCGTTGCTGTAGGAGACGGCCCACTCCGGACCGCCGAGGCTGATGGAGAAGTAGCTGTGGTGGTGATGCCCACCGGCCATAGCGGGCGCGGATCCCGCGGCCAGGAAGAGGGCGCCGGCAACGCCGGTCAGCGCCAGACCGCGCAACAGTTTAGCAATCATCGTTTTACTCCTTGGTATCTGGGCACGCGCATCTTTGGCACGCGCCACCGGATAGATGATTGGCGGGCCGAGCCTCCGCGAAAGCAGAGGTGGGCGCTGCCGGCCCGACCATGCTGTTCTTCGCGCCGGCCGCCCGGATCTCCTTCCAATGCGGCCGACGCGTATGAGTTCAGACTTGGTGAGAGGGAATTTGGCCGGAGCGTCAGGTGGG
>CAYNFH010000323.1:0-5222 GCA_964396385.1 uncultured Chthonomonadaceae bacterium
CCGCACTACACGAGAGGGATCGATGGCAAAGCGGCGGGCCAATGGGCGGAGAGTCCACCCAGCCACGGCGGCAGCGGCGAGAGGGTAGAGGACGGCCAGGCTTGCGAGACTGCCGGCGAGAAAACCGCATCCTTCGAGGTCCGGCACGCTCCCGGCGGCCTCAAAGGCGTAGTTGATCAGGAGCATGACAACGGCGAGTAGGCCGGCGCCTGCCATGGCGCCGCCTCGGAACCAGACCGTGCGCATGTTCTCCTCCAGCGTCGTGGATTGGCGGTAATCGAGCGACGTCCGGGTCGGTCCTTGTTGCCGCCCGGATTGTATCACATTCCGGAGCCCCGGCGCAACGACCGCGGGCCGAGCGGGGTCAAGAGCGAGAGGAGGGGGCGGTGTCCGGGAATAGCTCGGGGTGGGCCGTTAGACCGTTGGTGAGGGCGGCGGAACGCGTGCGGCGGGCGCGCGACTCTCGCGGGGGACAGAGGTCGCGCGGGACGGCGCGGACCTCATGGCAGCGGCGGCAACGGGCTTCGTAGCTCTCGGACGCGCCGATCAGAATGGTAGGGTCGTCCCAGGCGGCGGGGCGCCCGTCTATGAGCCGCTGTGTGCGGCTCGCCTCGCCTCCGCACTTCTTGCAGATGGCGTGCAGCTTGATCACATTGTCCGCCAGCGCCATGAGCCGGGGCATGAACCCGAATGGCAGGCCCCGGAAATCCTGATCCAGACCGGCGGCGATCACGTCGACGCCCCTATCCGCCAGCCGCTGGCAGAGGGCCACCACGCCCTCGTCCAGAAACTGCACCTCTTCGATCCCGATCACATGCGTCTCCGGCTCGACGAGCGAGGAGAGCTCCCCCGAGTCCGCCACCGCGAGCGCGTCCAGCAGGATGCCGTCGTGTGTGCGGATGACCGTGGTCTCGCAGCGCGTGTCCAGGGCGGACTTGAATACCTGGATGCGCTGACGGGCGTGCATGGCGCGTCGAATGAGGCGGATCAGCTCCTCCGTCTTGCCGGAGAACATGCTGCCGGTGATGACGGTGAGTGATCCGGTGGGCTTCCGTATGGCAGACAACGGGCGGACTCCTGATTGGAGTGAATGAGCATCGGAGTGATGGAGTACCGGGGCCGGAATTCGAATCCGGGACATTGCACCATTACTCCAACACTCCACTACTCCGGTAGTTCCACTCCGGTCCCCCTCATACCTCCTGCTATGAAGAGCCTTCGTCTGACTGCCGGAGAGGCAGCGCGACGCGGAAGGTGGATCCCCGGCCGGGCTCGCTCTCACAGGTGATTTCGCCGCCGTGGAGCTCCACCAGGTGCTTGGTGAGGAAGAGTCCAAGCCCCGTGCCGGGAATTCGGTCGATATCCTCCCGGTCCAGTCGCTCATACCGGCGGAACAGGCGGGCGCACTGCTCCTCGTTCATCCCCACTCCCTGGTCGCTGATCCGTATGTCCAGCAGGTCTCCTACCACGCGCGCCGCCAGCCGAATCTGGCCCCCATCCGGCGAGTACTTGATGGCGTTGCTCAAGACGTTCGCCACAATTTCGTGGAGCTTGTCCTGGTCCGCATCGATCTCCGGCAGGTCCTGCGGCAGGTCTATCACCATCTGGTGCTTCGGCGTCCAGAACCGGTAATACCGCTGCGAGCGCGCCAGCCGCTCCAGGAACGGACGCACTTTGAGGGGACGGGCGTTCAGCGTCAGTGGGCGGCCGGCCTCAAGGCGTGACGAGTCCAGCAGCTCATTGATCAGGTCGAGCATCCGGTCCGCCTCTGCTTCCGCCGTCTCCAGGAACTCCCGCCGAGACTCTTCGTCCAGCTCCGGGTCCTGGAGCAGCGTCTGTACGTACCCGCGGATGGTGGTGAGCGGGTTGCGGAGCTCATGAGAGACGAAGCCGATAAAGTCGGACTTGAGGCGGTTCGCCTCTTCCAGCGCCCGCCGCTGCGTCTCTTTCTCCGCCACCTCCTGCTGGAGCCGCAGCCGCTCCTCCACCGACCGCCGCAGGTTGTCGTACAGGCGCGCATTCTCAATGGCCACGGCGGCCTGGTTGGCGAAGGCGCTGAGCATCTCCACATGCGTATCCTCGAAGACGCCGGTCTTGACCCGGTTGTCCAGATAGACCACCCCCAACACGCGTCCCTGGGAGATGAGCGGCACGCACACCACGGAGCGCACGTTGCCGAGCTTCACACTCGTGGCGTTGGCAAACCGCGGGTCCTCCAATGCGTCCAGGGAGACCACCGGAGACCGGTCCCGCAGAGTTTGCTCTACAATGGTACGGCTCACGTGGGCCCGGTTGGCGGCGTCCTTGCCCGTGAGCGTGTGCTCCAGGGCCAGCGGGTCGATGTTGCGAGTCGCCTTGCCCCAGACGCGGTTGGTGCCCTCCTCCACCAGCAGGATAAAGCCGCGTTCCGCTTTGACGAACTCCACCACGCGGTCTATGGCGGTATGGAGGACCTCGGAAAGGTCCAGCGAGGAGTTGAGCGTGCGGCCCAGCTCTAGAAGGGTGTGAAGGTAGCGGGTGTCGGCGGCTTCGGACATTCGCACTCCTGCGGCGGATAACGCTCTGCAAGAAGACCAATTCCGAATTGTACCCGCCGGTTACTCCGGCATCGGCGTGTATGCGTGAAGCGTGCGTAGGGGGCGGCCATTTAGGCCGCCCGATGCCATTCCGTTCCGGCTGTAGGGGCCGGGCGCCGTCCCGGCCCTCTGGGAGTCCACAAAGGTGGACTTTGTGTAGCTGTTCGACGTGGTTTCAACCGCCTTGTACAAGAAACCGCCCGTTTCCTGACAGGAAACGGGCGGCCGAGCGTTACTGCCCTAACCTTCCTATGGCAGCGTGGGGAACGAGCTGCTCGAGAAGCTCATGCCGGATCCGCTGCCCCGTACGCTCAGCAGGACCGTATCGCGACCTGCGTTTTGACAGGGTCGCCGGCAGCGCGTTATAATCCGCTGAGGCGGCTCGCTTAGAGGAGGCGGAGCGGATGGAGGGGCAGACTGTCCAGTTCGTGGAGATCGTGAACCGGCTAAGGCATGGCACATCCGAAGGACGCGTGCTGTGGGAGCGGACGGGCAGCTACGGCGAGCAGTTCCGCACACCCCTGGACAACGGCCACTCCGCGCTCGTGGCTGCCGCCCCCAACGGCCAGGCGGTGCTCTTCACTATGAGCAACGCTCAGGGCGCACAGACCCTCTACCTGGACTCCTCCCGCGCTTCGGATGACCTGCTGCGTCTCGCGCTCCTCCAGCTCTTTGTCACGGTGCGAGACATCGTCCGCCAGCGGGTTGCGGAAGAGGCCCTACGGGCAGTAAAGGACCTCTAGGTCGTGACAGGATGACACGGTGACGGGCCGGGGCAGATGCCCCGGCCCGCTCTTTCCGGAGTCCGCGCGGGCGGACTTTGCGTCCTTGTTGCCCGTGGCTTTAGCCGCCGGGGATCGAGTGCGGAGATCCGACGGATATCATCCCGAGCTCCGCTAGTGTCATCCCGAGTTCCGCGAGGGATCTGCTTTACAGTAGCGGCCCGTACTCTGTAACTGCAGATGAGCTACCGGCCCATCCTGTCATCCCGAGCTCCGCGAGGGATCTGGCCCATTGCAGGGCTGCACTCTGTAACTCCAGGCTGTCCAGCGGAGCAACTTGTCATCCCGAACGAAGTGAGGGATCTGCTTTACGGTACCTGTGCGTACTCTGCCGGAAAAAGCAGATTCCTCGCTCCGCTCGGAATGACAAAGTTGTGATTCGTTGTTCCTAGAAATGGAATCCCAGAGTGAAAGCCCAGCCGTTGAGCGCTCCATTGCCGGTACTCAGGCCCATGTACCGAATGTCTGCTGTCACCGGGTTCGCGCCTTGCTTTAAGATGTAGCCAACCAGCAGGTTGTAAGTAAAGCCGTTCTGGCCCCGCTGCAGGTCGTGGGAAAGACCGATGCCCGCGCCTGCCCCAAAGCGGACCCGCTGTGTATCTCCCCGAACGTTCAGCGTGAACGGAACGTTGTAAACGGGACCGGAGCCGTAGTAGTCCACCGAGAAGGTCCCCCGCCAGCGATCCATCTGGAACACGTCCCGCTCTATCCCGGCCGTCAGCCAGACGTCTCCCTCTGCCGAGCGCGCGGCCTCGCGCTCGGGAATGAAGAAGCCGAGCCGGATGTCCCATCCGTGGCTGAGCTCCGTATCGCCCAGCGGATTCTGTGCCCTCGCCGGGGTGCGGCTGCCTACGCCGAGCAGCAGCGCGCCGGCAACGACCCATAGAAACTTCTTCAAGCTCTGTCCTCCTTGGAGAAGGGTTAGGGTGTAGGGTGGAGGGTGCTCGGGACCTGAAGACCTGAACACCTGAATACCTGAACACCGTCCCCATTGCTCGTTGGCCTTGGCTTCTATCCTGGTTGCGAAGCGGCGGGCCAGATCGTGCGGTCACCGGAGCGGATGCCCGCTGCCGGCAATTCTCGGTTGGACAGGACGGGCGAAACTTCCTGCTCGCCCGCAAAAAAACCGGGCGAACCAGCATATCCTCGACGGCTGACGGTGGACGATGGACCGACGGAATCCGTCCGTCATCCGTCCGCCGTCCTCCGTCATTTATAGCCCGTCACCCTCGGGCGGCTAGGAGCGCGCGGACGAGGTCGGGGTCTATCGGTCCATCGATCCTGCCGCCGGATTTGAGGCTGCTCCCGACAATGGCGCCGTCCGCCACCGACAACAGCTCCGCCCCGTTCTCGGAGCTCAGCCCGCTCCCAACCAGCACCGGCACCGTCGGCACGGCGCTCTTGGCCGCGCGAAGGTCCTCCAGGTCGGTGCGAGAACCGGTGGAGACCCCTGTGACGATGAGGGCGTCCGCTAGGCCCCGCTCCACCGCGTCGCGGGCCTGCTCCGCAAGGGGGACGTCGCCCAGGATCCGTGCGTGCTTCACTCCCACGTCGGCCCAGATCCGGACACCAGGCGCCAGCGCGCGAGCGGCCACGGCCTCCCGCGCCGCCCCCTCGATGATCCCCTGGTCCGTCACGGCCGCTCCCACATAGACGTTGCAGCGTACGAATGCGCCGCCGCACACCGCGGCGATGGCGATGGCGCTCTCCACGTCATTTCGGAGCACGTTCACGCCCAGTGGAAGCGATGTGGTCTCGCGAATGGCCAGGGCCGCCGCGGTCATGGCGGCGATCGTGATGGGCGGCACACGGCTCTTGTGGAAGGGCGCGTCAAAGAAGTTCTCCACCATCACGCCGTCCGCGC
>CAYNFH010000324.1:0-5205 GCA_964396385.1 uncultured Chthonomonadaceae bacterium
CGGGTAATCGCCACCCCGGCCAGGAAGAAGAGCGCGGCGGCGCACCCGATGCCGAATACCCAATCCCGCAGCGCCTGGTCGTCCAGCAGGGCGATCCCGACCAGTACCGTCATGCTGACCACAATGGGCAGGACGGAGGAGACGATGAAACCCGGGTCACCCTGCGCCGCCCCGGCCGCGAGCGGCACCAGCCCCAGCACGCAGACCACGGCCAGCAGACCGAGCAGCGCGCGTGGTATGACCCCGGTCGGCAGCTTCACCGCGAGACCCCGCAAGAGGTAACCCCACGCGCTGGGCCGCACCAGCAGGAACACGGAGAGAGGGACCAGGAACCGCAGCAGCCGGAGCGGGGACACCTCCTCCCGCGCCAGCGGCACCATGTTGGGCGGGCCGAACGTAGGCAGCAGCCAGATCGCCCCTGCGAGGAACCCAAGGAGGAATGCGCGGGCTGTAGAGCGGTTTATCCGGAGCATCCGAAGAACGCCGCCAGATACCGGCTGTCCCGGTTCGCGATCGCACGCCGCACCGCGCCCACAACGCCCGTGAGCGTGATCAGGGCCAGAATCAGCGGCTTGCGGCGGTACAGCATCCGGGAGCCCTGGATGCTGAGCCGGTATAGCTTCACCCGTTTGTCGCGGTCCGTACAGCTCTCGATGGAGAGGTCATGGTCGATGACGGCGTCCGTGATCGCGAACGGCTTGCGCGCGCCATGGTACCGGTCGCAGAACCAGTTGTCCGTGAAGTAGAGCGTGAACCGCTCGTCGTATCCCCCGATCTCCTCCAGGTAGCGGGCGCGGATCAGCATTCCGCTGTTGACCGCGAAGAAGGAGGTCGGCCCGTTCATGCCCTTGCGGAGGAAGCGACTGCCGACGCCGCGGCCCAGCACCAGTTTCACCGGCGAAACCGGCCGCCCCGCCACCGAGACTACGGGGAGGTGGAGATCCACGTCCGGGTGGCATGCGACTGACCGCAGCGTCCGCTCGATGAACGCCGGCCCCAGATTGGAATCCTGGTCCAGGAGAAGCAGCCAGCGCTTGTCCGCCGAGCGACCGCGCTCCAGACCTACGTTATAGGCACGCGATACTCCGGGATTGCTGGGGTCGTGGAGGTACTCGATCTCCAGGTTCGGGTACAGGCGATCCGTCTCCGCCTGGTCGAACACGCGCTCCGGGCTATTGTCGTACAGCAGCGTCCGCATGCGCAGGCCCGCTTGCTCACAGCTTCGGTCCAGGGTGCACAGCGTCTCGGATTCCGCCGCCGGCTTCCGGTAGAGCACTACCGTGGCCAGAACGTCTGCCTCGCCGATAGCGGCGGCCTCGACGACCGTGGCGGGATGTCCCTTGGCGCGGATTCTTCGGCCGCTCCTCAAGATCACCACGGGCAGGCCCATCCGGTAAACCCCTGTGCGCCGTCACGCGGTCTCAGTGCCGCGCGTCCCTTTGGTCGATGACAGCTCTTCATTCGCTCCGCCCTGACACGGGTCTTTCGGCCCTAGTTGGCCGCACTCCTGTGGCGGACGGCGCTGACCGCCCATGAGTTCCGGCAGCCGGCCCGCCAACCCGTGCAGCGCGCCGGCACACATGCTTCTGGTTTTCGCAATCCTGTGCGGCCCGAACAGCCATGTCTTGACCGCCGCCTTAACCAGCGCGCGGACGATCACGCGCGCCCACGCCCGCTCAGCCTTCCCGTATGCGCGGACCAGGTACGCGGTGTTCCGCGCCTGATAGTACCAGCGGGCGGGGGAGTACTCCTGGTTCCAGACGGTCCGCCCAAATACCCTGCGCGCCATATTCTGGCCGATGGCGTGCTCCATCAGCGGCTCGCGCGTCGCGACAATGCGATAGCCGTTCCGCCGGGCGCGGAAGCAGTGCTCCGTGTCCACGTGGTCGATGAACAGCTCCGCGCAGAACGGACCGATCGCGTCGAGCGCTTGAATCGAGACGAGGCTGCCGGACGTGATGGCCGCGCCCGTCTCAAACCACGACTCACCGGATCGTTCGCCCGGCAACGGCGAATAGCCGAAGGTGCCGAACTCGCTGTGGCGGTAGTTTGCCGCGATGACGGCCACCGTCTCGGGAGCTTCCAGCCCATCATAGGCCCGAAGCAACCCGGCTACCAGTTCTTCCCCCGCGACCGTGTCCTGATCAAGAGTCAGGACCCAGGCGAAGCCGTAGGCGCGGGCCCACTCCACTCCGGTGTTGAGCGCCGCGCCCACGCCACCATTCTCGGGATTTGCAATGAGCTCCGCGCCCAGCGCGGCGCAACCAGTGCGCACCCTCTCCAGCTCCGCCGGATCGGAGTGGTTGTCCACCACCACCAGGGCGCCGACCTGCGGCCGGATGCGCGCCAGCCGTTCCGCCAGCCCGGCGTCCGGATGGTACGTTACCAACACGGCGCAAACGGCGGCCGGCTCCGGACGCCGGAGAGGCGGGCCGGACATTCAGGTGAGGTCCGCCGATCCCTGGACGGCGGCGGGAGCGGCGCCGCGCCGCGCGTCGGGCTCCGGCCGCGGCGACCACCCGAAGTTGCGCGTCAGCCCGTGCCATACCCCGCGTGCGGCGTGCGCCAGCTTCCGTGCCCTATCGTCCTCGAGCAGCGCCACCTTCGCCAGGCTCTTGAGCTCCGCCCAGCTCGTGCGTAGACACCATTTCGGATCCTGGAGCAGCGCGCCGCGAATCACGACCACGTGGTTGCGCGCCCGGTAGTACCATCGCAGGGGCGAGTACTGGAACGTCCATACGCGGCGGCCGGCAAGCCGGTGCGGCGTGAGTGCTCCCACAGAGTGCTCCATCAGCACGTCCCGCGTGATCACGATGCGGTAGCCCATCCGCCGCGCGCGGAAACAGTACTCGGTGTCTACGTGGTCGATGAACAGCTCCTCGCGGAACGGCCCGATGCGCCGGAACGGTTCCGCCGAGAAGAGGCTGCCGGAAGTGATGGCCATCACCGCCTCGCCCCAAGGCTTTCCTGGCTCAAACCGGATGTCGGCCGGCAGGTAGCCGCCCAGCGCGTGCCCCGCGTGCCGGTAGTTCGCCGCCAGCACGGCGACCCGCTCCGGCTCCGGCAGCGCGTCGAATACATCGGCGATGCGCTCCAGGAGGTCCGGCTCCGGGTCGGTGTCCTGGTCGAACGCCAGGATCCACTTCCGACCGGCGGCCATCGCGATCTCCATGCCCCGGTTCAGGGCGGCGGCAATGCCCAGGTTGGCAGGGTTCTCCACGAGCTGCGCTCCCGTCTTCGTGCTCGCGGCCCGCAGCATCTCCACCTCATCCGGCGCGGAGTGGTTGTCCACCACGATCACGGTTTCCACCAGCGCGGCAATGCGCGCCAGCCGGTCTCCTATCGCGCAGTCCGGGTGGAAGGTGACGACCAATGCTGCCGTATTGTCCCGCTTCGGAGTCCTCATTGGTAAGCCTGGCAGCGGGGCGCGGCGAGTCCCCGCAGTCGCTTGATTGCCCGATAGGCTGCCCGCAGGCCCAGGAACACCGGCCGCGGCGTGAACATGGCGGGGTAGACCACGAAGAGCAGGAACGGATCCGCCCCGTATACCTTCCAGAGCCGGCGGACGCCGTCCAGGTAGTCCGCGCGAACCCCGGGCACGCCGCCGCGCAGCTTGAACGCCACGATGGGGAAGCGGAAGAGGTGATTCCGGAGATGGGCACTCAGGACGGCCCGCGTCGCCTCTCGTGAGAAGCCGCGCTCCTCCGCGTGCTTCATTACCATGCTAAAGTGCGTGCCGAACACCTCGTAGAAGCGGTACGGGTTCGTATGGTCGTCGCTCCGCACGGCCAGGTACGCGTCGGCGGTGGCCGCGATGCCGCGGCCGGGCGCCATGGCGTCCACAAACATGAAGGCCGTCACCAGCATTGTGTTGACGAAGCGTTCATAGCCGGAAAGCGGGACCGATTCTCGCCGGAATACCAGGATGGAGATGAACGACATGAGCGAGCTGATCAGCTTGAGCGCGTCATTCTTGTCCGCCACCCGCCCATCCTCTGGCCGTGACAGGATGGGAGGGGTCCTCTCGCGTACGTCGTCCATGAAGGCGCAGACGTTCATGCAGTAGGCGTCCACGTCCGGGTACCGGTCGAACATCTCGAACAGCTTCACAATGGCGCCCGGCAGCAGCACGTCGTCGTCCGAAAGGTACCAGGCGTACTTGCCGGAGGCCATCTCCAGCACGGCCCGATAGTTCGCGCTCGGTCCCGCGTTCTCGGCCCGCCGGTTGTAGACCACCCTCAGCCACGGATAGCGGCCGCGGAACCGCTCGACGACGTCCGGGGTGCCGTCTGTAGAGCCGTTGTCCGAGATGGCGAGCTCCACCTGTGACTGCCGCCCCTCGGGCAGCCGCTGGACCTCGGCGGCGATCCTCTCCAGCGCCTCAGCCAGGAGCCGCTCCCGGTTATAGGTTGGAACCAGCAGCGAAAGCTGAATTGACAAGTATTCCCCTCACCACGTATTGCGCCCCTACGTGCTCTCCATCTCCACCGGTTTGGCGAACGGCTCCATCTCGGTCATCGGCTTGCCGAACGCAATCTTGGGATACGCGTTGGCGTAAGTATCCACCATCACCTGGAGCAGGTAGGGCGCCTGCGGGTCGCGCCAGGCCGCGTCCAGCGCTTCCTCCACCTCGTCCTCGCTCTCGATAGTCGCCCCGGGAATACCGTACCCGGCCGCCACGCGCGTGAACTCCGGCGCGCTGTAGCCCCACAGCGTGGACTGGTACCGCTCCTCAAAGTAGCTCTGCTGGAACTGCCGCACCATGCCGTGGCACCGGTTGTTAAGGATCACCATCTTGATGGGCAGCCGATTTCTAGCCACCGTCTCCAGCTCCTGGATGTTGGACTGGAAGCCGCCGTCGCCCGCCACCAGCACCACCGGCCGCGGCGACGTGACGATGGCCGCGCCCACCGAGGCGGGCAGGCCGAAGCCCATGGAGCCCATGCCGCCGGACGTGAGGAACCGCTGCCCCTCTTCGATCTCCAGCGACTGCGCCGCCCACATCTGGTGCTGGCCCACGTCCGCCACATAGACGCCCGCTGCGCGTCCTGCCTGAGAAAGCGCGTGCAGAAACAGGTTCGGATTGATGCCCGGCGAATCGGCCAGCTCGGCCGTGTCCGGCCAGGCGGTCCGCAGCTCTGTGATCTCCTCCAGCCACCCGGCGCGCGGAGCGAAGGTGCGGGATGCCGCCGCGTGGTCCGCCGC
>CAYNFH010000325.1:0-3694 GCA_964396385.1 uncultured Chthonomonadaceae bacterium
CGAACACCATGGTGGTCGAGATGAAGCTGAGGACTTCGCCATTGTGCCTGAGCTGCTGGATCAGGAAGGCCGGCAGGGCGCGGACGTCTACCTTGAGGCCGAGACCGAGCGCCGCCTTCGGGCTGAGTCCGGCGCCGACCCCGCCAAACTTGCTGCCCTCGATGGCCTGGTGCAGCTTGATGGTATCGCCCCAGAACACCTCGTCCCCGAAGGTGTCGAAGCGGAACGTGTTGCGTCCATCCGTGATCATGCTGCTCACGTTCTGCATGATCGCATTGTCGAAGGCATTGCCGTGGGTGGGGCCCTGGGCGGCGAGACGGAGGATGCCGCCGGTCAGGAGCAGGGCCAGCACGACCAGCGCGGCGAGGGCGCTCCTGCGTGTTGGGACGAGATGCGTCATGGCAATCTCCTTTCTCTATCTTGACCGAATTGAAGTCCCGGGGGGCTCGCCAGCGCGAGCAGACAATTGGTGTACGTTGCATGGCCTGAATAATCACCAGGTTGTCTGTGTTTTTCAGAAGCACACGGATCGGCGGCTCTTACGGACGCGCACGAACGGTACTCCACGCGCAGCCAGCGCCCTTCATCTTGTTGGAGCGCGCCGGCATTGCATCTGCTGGCAAATCTTTCCAGGCCAACGCATACGAGAGATCGATCCCGGTGATGGTGCGTTCAGCACCCGAATGTCATCTCGGGCCACGATAAACACGGAACTTTTCTCACCAATTCCCCGTCCGTTGGGCGCCAGGTCAAAGTCACTTGAAGCTCTGCTATTCTTCGCAGAGTGTCGTGTCGCCGGGCTGGTGAGGGAGATGGGAAATGAAGAGGGGTCTTGCTGTTGCCGCGCTCGCCACGCTTCTCCTCGTTGTCGATTGCCAAGCCGGATGGACGCAGGGAATTGGACAGATCATCCGCATGCTGCGCCCGGAGGTGCTGCACCAGCTCAATGGGGACGTGGTGCGGCTCGTCAACTTCCTCCCGGAGGTGGATGGACCCAACCGCGCTATTGTGGGCCGCCTCTTCGCGCACGGCGGGCTGGGCCATGCGAAGCTCGGTAGAGACGGCGTCTACCGCTTGGGGGTCCGAGTCCCGTCCGGGCAGTTCATGTGGCGGCCGGCCATCATCGTCATGGGGCATGGAGGCGACCTGGAGCTGGAGTTCCGTAACCTCGACGCCTATTCGCACCACCAGGTCATTCTGCCGAATAACGGCGGGCGCGTGTTCCTGGATCTTCCTCAGTACGAGAAGGGAATGGCCCGGATCCATCTGGACGATCCCGGTCTCTACTGGTTCGGCTGCCCGGTAGCCAACCACGCTGGTCGAGGCATGCTCGGGCTGGTCATCGTCGAGGGCCACGTTCCGGCCGACGCGCAATTGGACCGGCCGAAGCAGCCTCGGCCCTAGCTCCCGGAGGAGAGTCTATGTCATGCAGATCCTGGGCGGCTACCCTTGCCGGCATTCTGTTGCTCATCCCCGGCGCCGCCGCTCCCCAGAACGCGCCGAAGGACATCCACGTTCCGGTAACCCAGACCGGCAAACTGCTCCATTCTCTCTCGGACGCGGTCGGAACCGCGCCGCCGGTGGCGCAGCGCGTAACCGCCGATAGGCTGGTCAACGCCCGCTCCGAGCCGCAGAACTGGCTCACCTACTACGGCGCTTATGACGGCCAGCGCTACAGCGCTCTGGACCAGATCAACGCGGGCAACGTGAAGAGCCTGCGACCGGCGTGGGTGTTCCAGAACGGGGTGATAGGCATCAATGCTACTCCGGCGACCTACTCCTTTGAGGCCGCGCCGCTGGTGGTGGATGGCGTCATGTTCCTGTCCGGGTGGGACGGGTACGTTTGGGCGCTCGACGCGGCTACGGGCCAGCTCCTGTGGCAGTATCAGCACGCCATCCCGCTGGACACGCCGCTCTGCTGCGGCAACGTGAACCGCGGGGTTGCTGTCGCAAAAGGGAAGGTCTTTGTCGCCTCCGCCAACGGCTACCTGATCGCCCTGGACGCTACCAACGGCAAGGAGGTCTGGTCGAAAGCTTTCGCGGACGTTCGCGCCGGTGAGAGCGCCACCATGGCCCCTCTGGCGGTGAAGAACCTGGTGATTGTGGGCAGCTCCGGCGCGGAGTACGGCGTCCGCGGCCATATCGACGCCTTCGACATGGATACCGGGCGACACGTGTGGCGGCGGTACAACGTGCCCAAGCCGGGTGAGACCGGCTCAGAGACGTGGGGCCGCGACGAGGCCTGGGCGCGGGGCGGAGGGAGCGCCTGGGTCACCGGAACGTACGATCCGGAGCTGAACACGGTCTACTGGGGGACGGGCAATCCGGGGCCGGACTTTGACGGGAGCGTGCGGCCCGGCAACAATCTGTACACGTGCTCCGTGGTGGCATTCGACCCGGACACAGGCAAGCTGAATTGGCACTACCAGTGGACGCCGCACGACGTTTGGGACTACGATGGCATCAGCGAGAATATCCTCTTCGACCAGGGCGGCCGGAAACTGCTGGCCCACTTCGACAAGAACGGCTACCTCTTCATCCTGGATCGCACCGATGGTAAGCTGGTCCGCGCCGTGCCGTATGCTCGCGTGACCTGGGGGACAATCGATGAAACTACCGGCCGCGTGACGGTACAGAAGACGCCCAACAAGGACGGCATCGAGATCCTGCCGGGACCAGCCGGCGCCAAGGAGTGGTGCCACGCGGCTTACAGTCCGCGCACGGGACTGCTCTACGTTCCCGTCATTGAGGCGAACGCGAAATTCACCATGCGACCGATGAAGTTCGCGGAGAGCCTGCCCTTCTGGGGCGGCGATGCGAAGGTGATAGGGCAACCCTGGGGTGAGCTCAAGGCGTTTGATCCGGCCACCGGCAAGCAGGCGTGGAGCTGGCACGGCAAGCATCCCATGGTCTGCTCTGTGCTTGCCACTGCCGGAGACCTCGTGTTCACCGGCGAGCCAAACGGCTTCTTCAATGCCTACGACGCCAAGAGCGGGGACCTGCTGTGGCAGTTCCAGACCGGCAGCGGTATCCACAGCAATCCCACCACCTACAGTGTGAACGGAAAGCAGTATATCGCGGTGCCGTGCGGCTGGGGAGGCTGGCTGGAGGGGTTCGCGCCGGAGATGTTCGGGTCGCCGCGCGGCGATGCGCTCTTTGTCTTCGCGCTGCCCTAGGCTCGCTGGCCCGCTCTCGGCCGGGTGCGATTGGTTACGGTCGCCGGGCTCCCGAATGTTGACATCGCAGCGCGCAGGCGCGATAATGCGCCTGTGAACAGCTCGTCATCCCGATTGGTTCTGCATGTCTTGTGGAACTGGGCTGCCACCTGCATTCTCCTCGCGCCGGTCTTGCTGGCCGCCGGCGGAGCGTGCAGAGCGGACGGTCCGGACCCGGCCCGCCCGCTGGAGGCGCGCGCCCGCGCCATCCTTTCGGCCAACTGCTTCCGCTGCCACGGCGCGCTGAAGACCTCCGGGTTGGATCTGCGGTCTCGTCTGGCCATGCTTACCGGCGGCGCCCGGGGACCGGCGATTGCGCCCGGGAGCGCGGCACGGAGCCGGCTCTACAGGTTTGTAGCCGGACTGAACCGGGTGCGGATGCCGCCGGGATCCACGCTGCCCGCCAGAGACGTCGCGGATCTGAAGGCGTGGATAGAGGCCGGAGCGCCGTGGCAGGATCGGCCGCTGGCTACCGATCG
>CAYNFH010000325.1:3704-5174 GCA_964396385.1 uncultured Chthonomonadaceae bacterium
GATCGGCCCTGGCCCTTTCATCCTGTCCGCCGACCCGTTCTGCCCCGGGTGAAGGACACAGCCTGGGTCCGCACGCCCATCGACTGCTTTGTCCTGTCCGGACTGGAGGCGAAGGGGCTCCGTCCCGGCCCGCCGGCGGACCGCAGGACGCTGATCCGCCGCGCCTACCTGGACGTTATCGGGCTGCCGCCGTCTCCGGAGGAAGTCGACGCTTTCATTCGGGATCCGTCGCCTGACGCGTGGGTGAAGGTAGTTGACCGGCTGCTGAGCTCACCTCACTACGGAGAGCGGTGGGCACGCCACTGGCTGGATCTCGTTCGGTTCGCCGAAAGCGAAGGGTTCAAGAGTGACGAGATGCGCCCGAACGCCTGGCGATACCGGGACTATGTCATCAAGTCGCTGAACGAGGACAAGCCGTACGATCGCTTTCTCATGGAGCAGCTCGCGGGCGACGAGCTATACCCGGACGATCCCGACGCACTGGTTGCAACGGGGTTCCTGCGCCACTGGCCGGATGAGAGTAACGCGCGCAACCTCCTCCAGCGCCGGCAAGAGATCCTGAACGACATCACCGATACCGTCGGCTCCTCGCTGTTGGGACTTACGTTTGGCTGCGCGCGCTGCCACGACCACAAGTACGATCCCATCCCTCAGCGGGACTACTACCGCCTCCAGGCCTGCTTCGCGGGCATCCGTCCGAGGGACGACATCCCGCTTCTCACGGGGGAGCAGCGAACGGTCTACGAGACGAGGCTGCGCGCGTGGGAGGAGAAAACGCGGGACATACGGGCTGAAATGGCCGTGCTGGAAGAGCCCGTTCGCAAGCGCGCGTTCCAGGTGCCTTTCGATAAGTTTCCGGAAGAGGTCCAGGAGGCCATCAAGGCCCCCGCAGAGCAGCGCAGCGCCACGCAGTGGTTCATGTACTACAAGGCTCAGCCGTATTTCCGCGTGGGCCCCGCGGAGATTGAGAGCGGATTGAAGGGACCGCAGAAGGCGCGCTGGCTGGAGCTGAAGAAGCAGCTAGACACATATCAGTCCCTTCATCCGGGTCCCATGCCGGTGGCCCTCGGCGTCACGGAGCTGGGTAGGGAGGTCCCTGCCACGCACAGACTGGCCGTGGGCGTATATGACAAGCCTCTCGAAGAAGTACAGCCCGGCTGCCCCGGAATTTGCGGTAGCGCGGGCCAGATACCTTTGCCCTCAAGCGCCCGATCCGGGAGCTCCGGCCGGCGCTCGGCGCTCGCCTGCTGGTTAGCGTCACCGTCCAATCCGCTGACCGCACGGGTGATAGTGAACCGCCTGTGGCAATACCACTTTGGGCAGGGCTTTGTACGCACGCCGAGCGACTTCGGCTTCCAGGGAGACAAGCCTTCCTCTCCGGAGCTGCTGGATTGGCTGGCGGCGGAGCTGGTCGCTCCGGCGGAGGACGGAGGTATGAGGACCGAGCTACTCCGTCCGTCTTCCGTCTCC
>CAYNFH010000326.1:0-1285 GCA_964396385.1 uncultured Chthonomonadaceae bacterium
GGCCACCGGCGTCGCCGCCCTCAGGGCCCATGTCGATTACGTAGTCCGCCGTCTTGATCACGTCCAGGTTGTGCTCGATCACCAGCACGGTGTTGCCGGTTTCCACGAGCCTGCCCAGCACGCCGAGGAGCTTCTCCACGTCCGCGAAGTGGAGGCCGGTGGTGGGCTCGTCCAGGATGTAGAGCGTGCGGCCCGTGCTGCGGCGCGATAGCTCCGAAGCCAGCTTGATGCGCTGCGCCTCACCGCCGGAGAGCGTGGTGGCGGGCTGGCCCATCCGGATGTAGTCCAGCCCTACCTCATGGATGGTCTCCAGCTTGCGCGCGATACGCGGGATGGGCTTAAAGAACTCGTGCGCCTCAGACACGGTCATATCCAGCACGTCCGCGATGCTCTTGCCCTTGTACTTGATCTCCAGCGTCTCCCGGTTGTACCGCTTCCCTTTGCAGACCTCGCAGGGCACGTAGACATCCGGCAGGAAGTGCATCTCGATCTTGATGATGCCGTCGCCGCGGCATGCTTCGCACCGGCCCCCCTTCACGTTGAAGGAGAAGCGCCCCGGACCGTAGCCGCGCACCCTGGCATCCTGGGTCTGGGCGAAGAGGTCGCGGATCAGGTCGAAAGTGCCGGTGTAGGTCGCGGGGTTGGAGCGCGGCGTGCGGCCGATGGGCGACTGGTCGATGTCGATCACCTTGTCAATGTGCTCGAAGCCTGCAACGTCTTCGTGTTCGGCCCAGAGGCCGTGGGAGCCGTGGAGGTGGTTCATGAGACGCGGAAACAGCGTCTCCTGGATCAGCGTGGACTTGCCGGAGCCGGAGACTCCGGTAACGCACACAAAGACTCCGAGCGGGATCTGCACGTCGATGTTCTTCAGGTTGTGGGCGCGGGCGCCGCGGATCTCAATCCACCGCGGAACGGCGGTCCGAGGTCCGGAGTCCGAAGTCCGCGCGCCGGCCCTGGACTTGCGGCCGTTGCCGTTCGGCTTTGCGCCGTTCTCTCCGGCCGCGCTATAGGTGAGCTGGCCGGGGCGCGGCGGGAGCGGGCGCCGGAAGGGCGGGACTGGGATGCTGCGCTTGCCCGAGAGGTACTGGCCCGTGATGGAGCCCGGCGTGTCCATGATATCCTGGAGCGTTCCCTGCGCGACTACCTTACCGCCGTGCTCCCCGGCTCCCGGACCGATGTCGATGATGTGGTCGGCGGCGCGGATGGTCTCCTCGTCGTGCTCGACCACGATGAGCGTGTTGCCGATGTCCCGCAGGCGGATGAGCGTATCGATCAGTTTGGTGTT
>CAYNFH010000326.1:1295-5129 GCA_964396385.1 uncultured Chthonomonadaceae bacterium
CGGATACGCTGCGCCTCCCCGCCGGCCAGCGTGGCCGAGGCGCGGTCCAGCGTGAGGTAGTCCAGCCCCACGTTCATGAGGAAGCCAAGACGGGTGCGGATCTCCTTGACGATGCGAGCGGCGATGGTCTCCTCACGTGGCGTGAGCGCTTTGTGGATGCCGCGGTCCCCCTCCTGGAAGAAGTCGTATGCGCGCCCGATGGAGAAGGCGCAGAGCTCCGATATATCCAGCCCTCCGATGGTCACGGCGAGGGATTCCGGCTTCAACCGCTTGCCGTTGCAGGCGGGACAGGGCTTCACGGACTGGTACTTGGAGAGCTCCTCGCGCACGTAGTCGCTGGAGGTCTCCTTGAGCTTGCGGTCCAGCATGGGCACCACACCCGCGTAGTCGCTGTGAAACGTGCGCATGCGGCCCCACTTGTTGCGGAAGGTGACGGAGACGTTGCCCTCCACGCCGTACATGAGCGCCTGCATCTGGTCGGGCCGGAGGTCCTTCAGAGGGGTGCGGACGGAGAAGCCGAACCGGTCCGCCACACCCCGGAACAGGCCCATCATGTAGTCGCCATAGCCCCCGCCGGTAGTCTTGGGCATGAGCGGAACGAGCGCGCCCTCCTCAATGGAGAGGTTCCGGTTGGGCGCGATGAGCTTCGGATCAAACTCTGTACGCGTCCCGAGCCCGTGGCACTCCGGGCAGGCGCCGTACGGGCTGTTGAAGGAGAAGGAGCGCGGCGCAATCTCTTCCAGGCTGATGCCGCAGACGGTACACGCGAAGTGCTCGCTGAAGAGCAGCTCATCCGGAGTCGTGAGTGGTGAGTCGTGAGCCGTAAGGTCGGATTCCGGGGTCGCCCCCTCGCCCGCTCGCCCGCTCGCCGCGTCCGGACGTGACACGATATCGACTGCGACGTTCCCCTCGCCCAGCTTGAGGGCGGTCTCCAAAGAGTCGGCGAGGCGCTTGGCGGCGTCCGGCTTGATGACCAGGCGGTCCACGACGATGTCGATCCAGTGCTGCTTGTAGCGGTCCAGGTCCGGGACCTCGTCGGAAGAGAGGTCGTAGGTCTGCCGGTCGATACGGACGCGCGTATAGCCCTGCTTGCGGATGTCCTCGATCTCTTTGCGGTACTCGCCCTTCCGGCCCCGGACCACCGGCGCGAGGAGCTGGATGCGACTCCCTTCCGGCAGCGCCATGACGCGGTCCACGATCTGCTCCACTGTTTGCTGGGCAATCTCCCGTCCGCAGTTGGGGCAGTGGGGCCGGCCCACGCGCGCATAGAGCAGGCGCAGGTAGTCGTAGATCTCAGTGACGGTGCCGACGGTGGAGCGCGGGTTGCGGCTGGTGGACTTCTGATCAATGGAGACGGCGGGGCTGAGGCCCTCGATGTAGTCCACATCCGGCTTGTCCATCTGGCCGAGGAACTGGCGGGCGTAGGCGGAGAGGCTCTCCACGTACCGGCGCTGGCCCTCCGCGTAGAGGGTATCGAAGGCGAGGGAGCTCTTGCCGCTGCCGGACAGGCCGGTGATGACGACCATCTGGTCGCGCGGGATCTCCAGATCGATGTTCTTGAGGTTGTTCTGGCGCGCGCCCTTGATTACGATTCGGTCGTGCAGCGGCATGGGTCTTGAGCCTCCGAGATGGACGGATGACGGGGGACGGAGGACGGACGGAATCCCCGCCCGGCCGGCATCCAATCGTGTCAGATCAACCGAAGGATTCTATCACCGGCCCGTCTGGAGAACTAGTAGACAGCCCCCGGAATCTTGCGGGATTCAGCGCCTGCGGGTTCGAGCAGACTTGGAGTCGGCGCCGCCCATGGCGTGGCTGGGCACGAACCGCTTGAGCTCCAGGATCTCATCACGGAGCTGAGCGGCCTGAACCGGTTCGTGGTGCAGGACCATGAGCTGCCCGAGCTTGAGCGCGACGGAAGCGTACGTTCGGCCATCATTGTCGCTGAACTCAACCTCGTAGACTCTCGCGCTCAACTCCTCAACGACGGTACCAATCTGCCCACGGAACGAGCCCCTATTGGGCCGGTCCTCGGTGAGTGCCACCACATCGAGTACCTTTATAGGATCAGCCATATTCCACCTTCGGACGGCGTCGGGCGTCCTATGAGTCTTCATCGAGGAGCCGGAGCGCCTGCTCGGCGTTAGCTACCCGGAACGGCAGGTTGGGCAACTCTGTAAGGAAGTGGCGGTTCTCCGAGATGAGCCAGCCGATTTGGGCACTGACGAGCTGAGCAATCAGGCGAGCATCGCCTGGGCGAGCGCCCATTCCCAGGAAGGTCTCGACGACTGCCTGGTCGGCAGGCATGAAGTCGCGCGTTAGCTCGCGAGCCTCCTTGAGCAGGACGAAGACCTGGTCCACTTCCTCGGGGTAGAGATTCCTGTGCAGCTCATGCAGTGTCTGGAGAGGCATGACGATGGAGAGCTGCGGAAGGCGCCGGAGTAGTCGCGCGCACGCCGGGAATTCCGCCGAGCCGCGGATGGCGAACACGTATTCGTTTGCGTCCACTGCGACCGGATCAGTCCGGATAGAGCTCACGCGCGACCTCCTCGCGCACTGTCTGCATCTGGGACCAGAGCTCGTCCACCGTCATCGGCTCGCGGCCTTCGGCGGCCAGGCGTGCCCGATAGGCTGCTCGCGCAGCGTCTAGCGCCGCTTCAATCCTTCGCTCGGCCCCCAGGCCGGCCTCCACCAGCCGCGCGAGCTCTTTGCCCAAAGGCTGGCCATCGCGGCTTGCGGTCGCCTCTACCTGCTCCATAACACCACGAGACAGCTCTATTGCGACAGTTATCGTGTTCCCCTCAGCAGACACTTGGCTTACCTCCAGTCTCGAACATTTCAATACCGCCTCGCCTAGCGATTCCGCCGCAGGCGAGCGGGCTTGTGGTCCGCGCCGCCCATGGCGTGGCTGGGCACGAACCGCTTGAGCTCCAGTATCTCGTCCCGCAACTGAGCCGCCTGCTCGAAGTCGAGCGCCTTCGCCGCGGCGCGCATCTGCTGCTCCAGGTCCGCTATCACCTCCACCACCTGATCCAGCGGCATGGCGGCGGGGTCCACGTTGCGGCGCGTCTTGTACCCTGCCTTCTCCTCCGCCACGTACTCCGCACTGATGAGCTCCCGAATGGCCTTGGAGACCGTCTGCGGCGTGATGCCGTGCTTCTGGTTGTACTCCTGCTGGATCTGGCGGCGGCGGTTGGTCTCGCTGATAGCGCGCTCCATGCTGCCGGTGATGTTATCCGCGTACATGATAACCTGGCCGCCCACGTTACGGGCGGCGCGACCGATGGTCTGCACCAGAGCGGTGTCCGAGCGGAGGAAGCCCTCCTTGTCCGCGTCCAGGATAGCGACGAGGGAGACCTCCGGAAGGTCCAATCCCTCCCGCAGCAGATTGATGCCCACCACCACATCGTAGACGCCCGCGCGCAGGTCTCGCAGGATCTCCGTGCGCTCCAGAGTCTTGATGTCCGAATGGAGGTAGTGGACCTTCACGTTCAGCTCTTCCAGGTACTCCGTGAGGTCCTCCGCCATGCGCTTGGTAAGCGTCGTGACCAGCATGCGCTCGTGCTTCTCCGCGCGCTTCCGAATCTCGCCGATCAGGTCGTCGATCTGGCCGCGGGTGGGCCGGACGATGATCTCTGGATCGATCAGCCCAGTCGGGCGGATAATCTGCTGGACGATCTGCGCGCTGTTCTCCCGCTCAAAAGGCCCCGGTGTCGCCGATACGAAGATGCACTGCTTCGCGCGCTCCTCCCACTCATGGAACTTGAGCGGGCGATTGTCGCGCGCGGAGGGCAGGCGGAAGCCGAACTCGACCAGCGTGTCCTTGCGGGACAT
>CAYNFH010000327.1:0-5106 GCA_964396385.1 uncultured Chthonomonadaceae bacterium
GGGCAGAGCCCTCGGAATCTGCACCCTTATTGCGCTTATTGCGCTTACTGCGCAAAATGAGAATTCTGCCCCTCTTGAGCTTGAAACGGGGGGTACACCCCCCTTATTGCGCTTTCTGCGCAGGCCCCCCATTACTACTCAGACTCCTACGCCGAGCCCATGAAAAGGCAGATCCAAAATTGGCGCGATGGCGCCAATTTGAGACAATGTCTCACTCCCGCCCCTTCGCCCGCTCGCCCACTCGCCCGCTCCGGATTCCTCCGTCCGCCGACTGACTACTGACGACTGCCGACTGCCGACTGGCCCCACGCCGCGTGCACACTGCAGCCTGCGCATCCGGGCCAATTCGTGCAGCGCTGCACACTTTGAGCACGAAAACCGCAGCGCCCCGGGGCTCCGCACTCCCGCCACTGGATTCCGGAGTCCGTGGAGGAGGGCTCCCGGGCCCCTATCGGGGTCCCTGCCGCGTCCACTGGTCCGAGGCCTGGGATTTCCTGTATCTGTTGGCGTGGGTTCCGCCGGGTGCGGATTCGGCGCGGTCGCGGCAAATTGACACGCGCGTGGCATATTGGCATAGCAGGTAAGGCCACCAGCCGGAGCCTCAGGCTCCTCGTCCACGACGCAGCTGCCGTACCCGCCCGCGGCACTTCGCCTAGATTGTTCGCCAACTGCCGATTTGGGTTGAACATTCTCCCGGCTCGCGCGATTTAGCTGGTAGAGAGGGCGACGCGGGTGTGCGACCAGGCGGAGCAAGCGCTCCTACAACGGGCCAGAGCGGGCGACCGGCCGGCGTTTGACCAACTGCAGCGACTTCTGCAGAAGCGCGCCCGGCTCTTCATCCGGCGGTTGATCGGACCGAGCCCGCTGGAAGAGGACATAGCACGCGACGTCTTCCTGGCGCTCTTTATGAACCTCGGCAAGCTCGATTCGGTGGAGCGGCTGCGGCCCTTTCTCTATCGCGTGGCTCGCAACCGGTGCTACAGCGAGCTGCGTCGCCTCGGACGGTTCCGGGTCGTCTCGCTCGACGACCCGCCGGGCGATTTGGAAGGCACCTACCGGTCGCTGCCCGACACAAGGACATCGCCGGACGAGCAGGTGCAGTGGACCCTGCTCTATGCCGCGGTTCAGCGCGCGCTGGAACGACTGCCGGAGTTGCAGCGCCAGACGATGATCCTCTACGGTCTAGAGGACCTTACGTACGCGCAGATCGCCGAAGCAATGGACACCGACATCGGGACGGTCAAATCGCGAATCCATTACGCCCGCAAGACGCTGACCCGGCTACTCGGGCCGGACACCGCGCAGGCGATCGGCCTGCCTCCACACTGAGGGACCACACTACGGGAGAAGACAATGACAACCGCCACAGACGCAACAAAAGAACAGAGCACCCGCGACGACCAGCTCCAGGCGCTGATCCGCCTGATCGCCCCTGCGAGGGCTTTGAAGGAGGACCTGGAGAAGAGTGTCCACCTGGAGCTCTACAACGGCACCGGCGACTTTGCGGTGAAGAGCGTGCGCGCTCTGCAGGCCAGCGTCGCCCAGATCACCAACGACCCGTTCCTCACCGGCCTCACGATCGAAGTGCCCGAATCCGCGACCGATAAGGAGAAAGTCTCGCTTGCATCTCTCGCCGCGAGCCAGCTCGCCGCCTATCTCATCGGCCAGACCGGTGTTACCGCCGCGGCTTCGGATTTCGGGGCGGGCGGTAATGGCAATGGCAACATCTCGACCGGCACACACATCAGCATCAACTTCAGCGACATCCAGGGTGCCACCCCGGAGACCGTTGCTAAGATGGTAGACATGTCTGGTGAGGTGCTCAAGCAGGCAGAGGCGAAGCCGGAACAGGCTTAGGACCCGTCCGGGAATCGGAATTCCACATCGGATCTTGATTGGGGGAGGCTGCGAAAGCAGCATCCGCCCGAGGACCGATGCACCAGCCTAAAGGGGGACCGTTTACGGTTCCGTTTACAAATTCGGGGAGTTTCCGTTTACAGCGGGGGGAAAGGGCAGACATCTACGGGACGGGAAAGGGAGGGGGGATATCCCGGGGGTACTATCGTTGTGAAACACCATGCCATTTCTGAACCGCGAGCTCACGCACCAGCTCGTGTCCCTCGGCTTGCGGCCGGGGGATACGGTGCTCGTCCACTCCTCCTTCAAATCGCTGGGCATCCGCGATCCGGAGGAGATCATCCTGGCCCTCCTGGACGTTCTGGGGCCGGAAGGGACTGTCCTCATGCCGGCTCTCACTTACCTCCAGGAGCCCCGTTACATTCATGATAGCCGCCACACGCCGTCCTGCGTGGGCTACCTGACGGAGTACTTCCGCACCCGGCCGGGCTCCATCCGCAGCCTCCACCCTACGCACTCCGTGTGCGGCATCGGGGCGCGGACCAAGGAGATGCTGGACGAGCACTGGCGCGACACGACGCCCTGCGGCCCGAACTCGCCGTTCAACCGCAACATCCAGGAGGGCGGAAAGATCCTGATGATCGGGTGCGGCCTGCGGCCCATGACCACCATGCACGCCGTGGAGGAGTACGTCCGGCCGCCCTACCTGTTCGGGCCGGAGCGCGAATACACCATCACGGACTCGGAGGGGCGGGTTTTTCAGAAGTCCTACGTCACGCACGGCTTCGGGAGCTATCGGCAGCGGTATGACCGGCTGGCCGGCCTCCTGGGTACGCACGAGCTGCGAACGGGGCAGGTGGGGGAGCGATGTGCAACCTTCTGGTCGCGCGGGCGGTGCATCGGGTCGGTGTGCAGAAGCTTACAGAGGATCCCTTCTACTTCGTGGAGACTTGACGCACGGGTCTGCGGCCGCCAGTGCGCTCATGGGAACCGCTCCGCGACCAGCTCTGGACCTGAGACGGCCATGCACGGCGCCCGTCGGAGGCCGCGTTGTAAACCGCGAAGCCCCCGCCGTGCCGCTTCGCCCGGTACATCGCCAGGTCCGCCTGCCTCAGCAGCGCGCTGCTGTCGCTGCCGTGATTGGGGTAAATGGCGATTCCGATGCTGGCACCAATTCGAAGTCGGCACGCGTCCAGGCTGAAGGGCCGCTGGATGGCGCTTAGCACTCGCTGCGCGGCCGACACGGCGGCGCCTTCATCCGCGGCAGGCAGCACCACCGCAAACTCATCTCCGCCCAGTCGCGCCACCGTTGTCCCGGTCCCCGCGGCGGATTCCAGCCGGGGCCGGAGCCGCTGCAGGATGGCGTCCCCAAAGGCGTGCCCAAAGGTATCGTTGATCTCCTTGAACCGGTCCAGGTCCACCAGCAGGAGCGCTGCGGGCGCACCCTCGCGCGCCCCCTTCGCGATGGCTTGGGCGAGCTGCTCCTGGAAGAGCGTGCGGTTCGGCAGCCCGGTGAGTGAGTCGTGCAGCGCGTCGTATTCCGCGCGCTCGCGCGCCTCCTCGGCCTGCCTCATGTACGCTTTGAGGCGTTCCAACGCCTCCTCCCGCTCCGTCACGTCACGCGCCACGGCCAGCAGCCGTTCCGGCTGGCTATCGCTTCCTGGGATGGGGGTCAGGACCACGTCCAGCCAGCGGACGCCCCCTTCCACGTTCCGAGGGGCCAGGAACTGCCCCTTCCCGCCTCCAAGCGCCTCCACCAACGCGGAAAATGCCTGCGGGCGGTGGGCCTCATTCCAGAAGTCCAACCACCGCCAGTCCCGCGGCTCGTGAGTCAGCTCCAAGCCCAGCACATCGCGGCCCGCCGAGCTAATGGAGAGGAGGGTTCCATCCTGTGTCAGTGTTATGATGGCGTCGGCGCTGCTTTCGATCATCCGCCTCAGCAGGAGCTCGTTATTCCGGAGCTCCTCCGCGATGCGGATCCGTTCGAGTGCGCCGCCGCACTGGTCGGCAAGCGCTTGCAGGAGCTGCAGGTCGGCTTCGTTGTAGCAGTACGGTGTGTAGCTCTGGATGGAGAGGATGCCGGTGATCCGGTCCCCATTGCGGACGGGCACAAAGATCAGAGAAGCGGATCGGCGGGACCGGTCTCCAAATGCGCGCATGGGAGTGCCGTCCCCTGAGCCCGCCTCCAGGTCGCGAAGAATGAGCTGAGGCCCCTCGTCAATGGTGCGCCGTGCGATAGGGGAAGGAGCGCCGGTCTCGTATGCTTCACCGACCACGACAGGGAGGTCGTCCAGCGTGTCCATCACCAGCGCGTTATGGATAAGGTCCGCTTCCGGAGAGTAGAGGTCGAGGCTGCAGGAGTCCCATCCCAGGAGCTGCTGCGCCACGTCGACGATGATAACGCCCGCTTCGCGGGGAGTCTGCGCGGCGCTCAGTGCCCGGGCGAGGGTGAAGAAGTCGTTCAGGCCGGCGTCACTGCGGGCCGGCAGGTTGCGGCAGACGGGAGACAACGGGTCGGCTCGGGATTCCATGCTGCGATAATTGTCGGAATCGAGCGTAGCAATACATCCCGGTAATGCTTGCAGTTTCCTTCCGTGTCCCGCTCACGCCTGCTCGCTGAACCGCACTGCGCGCGCCTCGCGTCCCAGCGAGGTAACCACCGCCACCGCGATCAGCACGACGCAGCAAACGGTAGCCAGCGCGAGCGCATAGTTGCCGTGCCAGCGGCGCGCCATCTCGGTCTCCATCGGGGCGTTGATGGAGGAGAGCAGATTTCCGAACTGGTACGCTACGCCGGTGAATGTCCCGCGCACGGCGTTGGGGGAGAGCTCCGTCAGATGCGCCGGGATGACGCCCCAGGCGCCCTGCACCATAAACTGCATCAGGAACGCGCCTGCCATGAGCAGTGCGGCCGATCCGCTGAATGCCCACAACGGCACTATCGGCAGCGCGAGCGCCGTTGCTATCACGATCGCCCTGCGGCGGCCGATGTGCTGCGAAAGGTGGCCAAAGGTCATGCCGCCCAACAGAGCTCCGATCATAGCGATGATCGTCACTGCGCTCACCGTTGCCGGGCCGAAGCCGTGCTGGACCTGGAGGAAGGTGGGATAGACATCCTGCGTACCGTGCGACATGAAGTTGAACGTGGTCATCAAGACGACCAGGTACGCGAACAGACCGATATTCTCTCGCACGCCTCGCAGGATCGTTCGCCCGCTCGCCCGCTCGCCCGCTCGCTGGCGCCGCCCT
>CAYNFH010000328.1:0-5024 GCA_964396385.1 uncultured Chthonomonadaceae bacterium
GATTGTACTGCCTGGATAATTGCGCCCTATATCTGGCCCAGCGCTTTCAGCGTATCCATCTGGAGCCACCACGTGACCCCAAACCCCACCACGACGTACAGGACCAGGCAAACCGCCATGACCCAGTACTCGGAGTAGCCGTTCAGCTTCTGGCCGCACTGATTGCACCTGGCCTGCGTCGCGCCGGCCAGCTCTCCACATATGTGGCACGTCTTGATACCAGTATTCATACGCCTACCTCAGCTCATTCCACTGTCCACACCCACCTTCTTCCATACCAGACCCGGATTCCGCACTGCCGCGAATGGCCGGATTGACTATTGGCGATCGGCGCGTGCGAAGACTGAACGGGAGGACCCGGCCGGAATCCGCCGGTAGACTTCGTCCTTGGTGAACGTGGCCACGTACTCAAACTCATGCCCGGCGTAGTGGATGACCGGCGCCACGACCCCGTGGACCGGCGCCATACCGTAACAGTGCGGGCACCCCAGCACCACCAGATACAGCGGCGGCCGGGCCGCCGTATCACGCTCCTGCTCGCGGCGCCAGCGGTTTCGAATGGCGGCGGGTATCTGCGTCTGGCCGATGATCGGTGCCATGCTGAGGTGGCGCGTGGGGCTCACGCGCTCGGAAAGAAAGTAGACTGCCGGGTCAAAATCGTAGTCCAGCACCAGGTCCGAGGGCCGGGAATGGGTCCGGAGGTACTGCGCGATGTGCGCGCTGTTGGCGAACGGATAGGAGCCGACCTCATTGAAGCAGCCCCAGTACTGCCATCGGGTGATCTTGCCGGTCCAGTAGCTCCACGCCAGCCCGCACGTCGTCGCGTGGAAGGCCACCGGCAGCAGCGCCGCCGCGAGCAGCGCGGGATTCGCGACAGCCCGCACCGAGCTCCAGCGCATTCGCAGCGCCCAACGCCGGCCGTCCAGCAGGCCCCGAGTGGCCAGCAGCGCGAGAGGAGGCAGGGTCACCAGGAAGTGATAGTAGAAGAACCGCTGCTGCACAAACACCTGCAGCGTCGCCAGCCCCCACCACCCCCACACCACCCCGTACTCTTTGGCTATCCGCCGGATGGGCAAACGAATTGTCAACAACGCCGGCAGCCACAGCAGCCACATGGCCGGGTGGTTCCGGATGAACCGCCACAACAGAAACGCTACCCAGGGCACGTCATTGCCAGGTACCCGCGCGTATGCCTGCTGCACCACCAGCAGCTCCAGGAGACTGCCCGCGCAGCCCTTCGCCGCAAAGTACGCGACGGTCACGGCGAGCGGCAGTATCATCGCCCCGGTGAACGCCACGAGGGGGCGGAGGTTTGCCCTACCGGGCCTCATGACGGCGATCATCACGAGCGGCGCGAAGAGCAGGAAGGTGGTCTTCAGGACCAGCAGCAGCCCCAGGCAGAGTCCGGCGCACGCCGCCCAGCCATACCGCCGCGATTCGCGTAACCGGAACAGGGCCAGTAGCAAGAGGATGGTGAGCGGGGCGGCGAAGCTCTCCACCTGCGCCGAGTTCCAGTAGTCGAACCCGGTGTAGTAGACGATGCCGAACATCACTGCCGGCAAACACGCCGCCCTGGGTGACCAGCGCCACTGCCGCGCGAGCGCGTACAGCCCGGCGCAGGCCGCCAGTGCCGCCGCCAGGTCGGCAAATCGCGCCGCCGCCATGCCGCGCCCGAACACCACCTGTGCCGCCGCGTAGATGGCGAATATCCCCGCCGGTTTGATGTCCCACGCGTCGCGGTAAGGCAGGCCGCCGTGGAGCCACCGGTCGCCCACGTATGCGAACATCGCCTGGTCCAGGCCGAACGGGTAGAGCAATGACGGCAGTGCCAGGAGGGCCACGAATCCCAGCGTCAGAAGCAGGTAAGCGGCTTCCGCGCGGGTGGACGGTTCGGGTTCTGGCTCTGGACGAGGAGCTTCAAGCATCGATGTGAAAAGTCGCCGGTGGACACTATCTCGTGTCCACCTGCGACTTATTCCACATTCTCGCTTCTAGCCGGAGCGATTCGGCTCGCCTAAGAACGCCTATCATAACCTCCCCCTAACCCCCTCCTTTGTAAGGAGGGGGAACTCCCTCCCCTTACGAAGGGGAGGGTTGGGGAGGGGTTCTGTTAGAGGCTCTAAGTTCGACGGCCGGCGTTCCAGTCTACGGCTGGCCGTCCCCGGCATAGTCCGGCCGCAGAGCCGGCGCAGGTGGAAACTCTACGCCTCGATACACCTGCGCCAGCGAGATCTTCCCTTCCAGGGCGAGCACCGTGACCTGCGCCTCTAGCCCCTCCGCAAGCTCATACCTCCAGCCGCCGTCCGGCAGCCGCGAATACCGCTCGACGCGAGGCCGGTCCTGCCACACAAGGAGGTAGTCCTGCAGGGATTCGATGGTCTGGTAGTGCCGCCACTTCTCACCGCGGTCGTACTCCTGAGTGCTCTCCGAGAGTACCTCCACCAACACTGCCGGATTGGTGCACGCCTTCGGCTTTCGCTCCGTGAGCTGCAGTGCACCGCACACAACGGACACATCCGGGTAGGTGTTCAGACCGGAGCTTTGGACCCGTATGCGCAGGTCCGACGAGAACACCCGGCACGGCCCCTCGCCCGCCGCCCGGCGCAACTCCGCAATCACGTTGGCCGAGACGAGCGCGTGTTCAGCCGACCCCCCGGCCATGTCAAAGATGCGGCCGGCGAGATACTCGTGCTTGAGCTCAGCCGTCTCCTCCAGGCTCAAGTACTCGTCTTCCGTGATGTAGCGAAGTGCGGCAACTGCCATCAATGCCTCCTGTAGCCCACGGGCAGCCCGCAACAATGGTTCGTTCGGCCCAGGTCACTCCGGAAAATCGTACCATACCGCCGCTCGCTTGGGAATGCATTTACGACTCTCCACGAAGGGCCGCCTGCATGCGGGGGTCCGCTCGCACCTTATCGTTGATCGCCTTCCGGTCGCCGGTTTCGAACCAGGTGGGATCCACCTCGGCGCCGACCCTGACCAGCAGCGCCACAACCTCAAGGTAGTGGCTGTTACTGGCCTCAGGAGCGGGAAAGACCCAGCCATGGAGCGCCCACCCCAACGGTGTTCCGTTGAACGATTCGTCCCTTACGTTTACGGACGCCTGACTCTCCAGAAGTAGTTTCACCGTCTCCAGGTGGCCTCCCAGCGCGGCCCAGTGAAGGCCGGTTCCACCGTGATGCCGCACGCGCAAGTCTACGGCGATTCCGCGCTGCAGCAGATAGGCGACGACATCGGTATGGTCGTACTCGCAGGCCCATGTATAGCCATCCTTCATCTGCTCCTGTGTCGCGTTCGGTCTCAGGCTGCCGCCCCGGTTGAAGAAGCTCCGAACTCTTTCTAGGTTCCCCACGCCCGACGCGCCTTCCAGGTCGAGTCGGGCGCCGCGAGAGGCCAGGTACTCCGCTGCCGCCGGGCGGCCATTGTGCAGCGCGGAGACCAGGGGATTCCATCCTCCGGGCAGTCCGTCCACGGACGCGCCCGCCTCGATGAGCTTCTCCATGAGCGGAATCTGCACTCCGGTCACTACCGGATGGATGCTGGTTGCCACGAGCCCGAGCGCGGTGCCTGTGCCGTACGTGTCCGCAGGCGCGTCCACCTCGGCGCCCGCGTCCAGCAGCATCTTTGCGATCTCTACTGCATTCCGGGGTGACTTCTGCCGGTAGTTCTCCACGCCGTTCGCGCCCACGTAATGGAGCAGTGTTGCGCGGTGCAGTCTGGGTGACCGCGCCCGCGCGAGCGCCTGTTCGGAATCCAGTAGGCGCCGGAGCGTAGGCACGTCGCCCGCGACTACGGCGTCGGCTGCCAGTTCGAACGTCGCTGCCGCGGAATCATCTCGCGCAAGGTCCCGGATATGCCGCGTAAACTTCGGCCAGCTATCAAAACCGTGCTCCCGCGCAATGAGGAGCTGTGCGTCGGCCAGCGCCGGACCGGAGCTCTGGCCCACCGGGTCCAGTAATCGGCCCGGGTGCGGGTGGAACTTCTCGAAACGACTTCCGATGTCGGCGTCGCCGGAACGATAGGCCTTGAGGAGGTCCTTTGCCTGCTTGCGGTACTGCTCAATGCTCGGGCTGTCGGGGAGAGGCGTCAGATCGGTGGTGTTCATCTACGAACGTCCTTTCATGTGTGCGCCTGGAGTCCGCCCTGGTCAGGCTGAAAGAGTGTTCGTAGACTCGGTAGTCTTGTTGAAGGTGGGCACGGCCCTTTCCGCGGACTGGATGCGCCCTTCGCGCCATCATCCAGTATACGACGAGGGGGCGGCTATTGCAATCGCGCCACGAGGATGGGCGCGGAGTGCAGCCGGGGGACTGCAGATTCCGTGCTCATGGTGTGCAGCGCTGCACGAATTGGCCTGGATGCGCAGGCAGCAGGCGGCAGTCTGCGCGCGGCGGGGCCGTTCTGCGGGCTCACCCGGACATGGCCGCCCCGCTAATCTATGCGGCAAAGGCTGACGACCCCGACTTTGCCAGGTTCCTCCTCAAACACGGGGCTGACAAGAACACGCGTGACTATGACGGCAGCACCGTGCTCTTCGTCGCGCGTGCGATGAAACACGACGCCGTTGCGAAGATTCTCGAGAAAGCTGGATCGGTCGCCAGCGGCCCGACGGTGCGGAAGTAGGTGGCTTCCCCCAAGAAAGAGTGCGCCCCAGTTCGGTCACCTCCGGCGCGGGGCGGCGCTCGGAGGACCGGGCGCTCAGCAGCATCTCCTCTTCGCGGACCTCTCCGAAAGCCCACCCGTTCGCGTCCAGCGATGGGTGCAAACCACTACAAAGTGAGCCGACCGGCTCACTTTGTAGTGGAACGCCATCAGAGCCATACAGAAGGGCAGGGACGCCCGCCCACGAGAGCCGCGAACGCGGCAATTTGAGACAATGTCTCAGAGTAAGTCTAGCCGGAGACGGGTGGCAGTCGGGATTCGACATGGGCGGTACAGGATTTGAACTTGTGACCTCTTCGGTGTCAACGAAGCGCTCTCCCCCTGAGCTAACCGCCCGTGTCGAGGTCCTGGGGAGCCGGAGGGAT
>CAYNFH010000329.1:0-5003 GCA_964396385.1 uncultured Chthonomonadaceae bacterium
CCCTCAGCGGGAGCACGAGGGCAGAGCCCTCGGAACAGGGCCGCAGGAGCCCCCGCAATCAGACAGGGAATCAGAAGCCTGAGAGGAGCGCCCTCGGAATCTGCCCCCTTATTGCGCTTATTGCGCTTACTGCGCAAAATGGGAATCTTGCCCCTTTTGAGCTTAGAAAGGGGTTGCGCCTCCCTTATTGCGCCTTCTGCGCTTTCTGCGCAGCCTCTACCCATTACCACACCCACGCCGATGGACACCAGCGGTGCCGCCACTCCTCCCGCCCGCCTGGATTAGCTAATTTGAGACAACGATCTCACTCGCGCCTCTCCGGAAGCCGATCTCACGACTCACGACTCTAGACTCTCGACTCTGCATTTTGAGACAATGTCTCTCTTGGCCAGGGCGAACGGCAGGGGCATAAACGCAGCGGAGCCCCGGCGGGGTGCCGGGGCTCCGGAACTACGAAAACCGATGGACAACTAACTGGGCGTCGCATACCCGAGCGCGGCCAACAGGTCCGGCCGGGTCTCCTCGGAGAACGGTTCGGTCAGCTCCGCCAGCACGCTATCGTCCGGGCTCGAGACGGTGTCCGGCTCCGGCTCGGCGTCCTGCTCCGCGGCCTGCTGCTCCTTGGCCGTCTTGAGCGCTTCGCTCACCTGCTCGCCTATCGCCTCCAGCACCTGTTCGGCGCTTATATCCGGGACCACCGGGATCTGCAGCGTTATCATCAAGATCGGTACATCCGGTCTCATTGTCGTTCCTCCAACCGGCACCGGCTCCGCCATTAGAACCGCCCGGTACTAGTATTATCCTCGAAGGGGCGCGGAAAGGCAAGACCTCGCGAATCCCATTGGTGCTTCGGATGCCCGATGTCGCACCACTCCTGTCCGACCGAGGACCGGTATGTTCCTTTCGTGCAGCTTTATGAAGCCGCTTTCATGGAAGACGGCGCGATGATACTCCTTGTTCGCCAAACTTGCAGGAAATGTTCGCCCGCATAATCACCGGGCGAGCTCGTACAGTGCGTGCGCGTATATCTTGGCGGCGCGCACCAGCGTGTCGATGGCGATCCGCTCATCCGGCTCGTGCGCCGGACCGTGTTCGACACCGGGAAAGCCCGCCCCGTAGCACACCGCGTTGGGCGTGGCGCGGGCGTACGTGCCACCGCCCGTCGTCTCCGGCCTGGATTCGGTGTCGCCGGTCTCCTGCTGATACACGCGCAGCAGCGTCCGGGCCGGCTCCTGATCCAGCGCGACGTGCAGCGGCGGGCTGTCTGTGTGGCTCGCCAGCTCCCATCCGTTCTCCAGGCGGGGGCGCAGACAGGAGAGCAGGTCGTCTATCGTCCATGTGACGGGGTAGCGGACGTTGTAGACGATGCGGACGCGGGCGCCGTCCATCTCCATCACCCCGAGGTTGTTCGTAAGGGGTCCGGCCACGTCGTCGCGCCCGGTGATGCCCAGCCCTCCGCCGGCCGGATCGCTGGAAGAGACGATCCAGTCGATCCAGTCGTGGTCTTCCGGCAGGTCGAGGTCTAGCAGGGCGCGGGCCAGTCGCGTCACCGCGTTGTCTCCCGCCTGCGGGGTGCTGCCGTGTGCGGACTTGCCGGTCGCGCGCACCCGGATGCCCTCTCCATCGGCATCCAGGGCGATGTTGCGGTCCCAGTGGTTCAGGAGCGTGGAGAGCGCGCCGTAGAGCGCCGTGGTATCGCCCACGAGGCGCGCCTGCGCAGCATCCGGCACCATGTTGGCGCGGAGCCCGCCGCGCGCTTCGGCCACGCGGAGCGGCGCGCCGCCGCGCTGTATCTGGCGCTCCAGGGTGAGGTTTGAGATGCCCTTCTCCGCGTAGATGAGCGGGAACGAGGCGTCAGGAGTGAAGGCGAAGACCGGCCGCTCTTCTTTCGCCACCTCCCAGTAGTGCTTGACGCAGCCGAACCCGCTCTCCTCGTCACAGCCGAAGATCACGCGGACTCGGCGGCGCAGCGGCAGTCCGCTCTCCATGAGCGCCTTGGCTCCGAACAAGGCGGCATAAGTCGGCCCTTTGTCGTCGGAGGCCCCACGAGCATAGATAAACCCATCCGCGATCTCCGCACCGAAGGGAGGATGCGTCCAGCGGTCGCCTTCCGGCACCACGTCCAGATGGCCCAGCGCGGCGACCATCTCCGCGCCCTCGCCGAACTCGGCGTGGGCGGCGTAGCCCTCCACGTCCTTCACGCGGAAGCCGAGCTCGCGGCATAGGTCCAGCGTATAGTCCAGCGCATGGCGCACAGGCTGGCCGAACGGCGTGCCCGGCCCGGCCGGCGGCTCCTTCTTGCTCGGGATGCGCACCACGCCCTGGAGCGCCTGTACCATCTGGTCGCGGTGGCCGTCCACCCAGGCGTGGAGCAGCCCAATCTCATCGCTCATGAGTCACCCTCCCACGTGTAGGATTCGTGGCGAGTTTGGTCCGTACCTTTATTGGGCGCAACGCCTCCCGGCTGTCATCCCGAGCCATGCGAGGGATCTGCTTTACGGCATCTGCACGTACTCTGTCGGAACAAACAGATTACTCGCTTCACTCGCAATCCGCCGGGAAGTTCCGCGGTTTGACGCTCCCGAAGCGCTGTGCTATAATCCGACCGGCTACTGAGGGGCAATTACTGTCAACGAGGAGGCGTCCGCGTGTCTGGGCATTCAAAATGGCATAACATTCGGCTCCGCAAGGGCAAGATGGACGCCGAGCGCGGCGCCAAGTTCACCAAGCTGGCGCGGGAGATCATCGTGGCCGCCAAGCAGGGAGGCGGCAACCCGGATGCCAACCTCCGGCTGAGGCTCGCAGTGCAGAAAGCCCGCGAGAACTCCATGCCGCAGGACAAGATCAAGAACGCTATCCAGCGGGGCACGGGGGAGATCGAGGGCGTTAATTACGAGGAGATTACGTACGAGGGCTACGGTCCGGCCGGTGTAGCGTTGCTGGTGGAGTGCGCGACGGACAACCGAAACCGCACGGTCGCCGATATCCGTAATATCTTCAACAAGAACGGAGGGCGGCTGGGGGAGAGCGGATCGGTCGCGTACTTGTTCGGTCCGCCTGCGGGTGTGATCACCGTCTCCAAGGACGTGACGGACGAGGACGGCCTCATCGCGGTCGCCTTGGACGCCGGCGCGGAGGATGTGAAGTCCGACGAGGCGGACACGTTCGAGGTGTACACGTCGCCGGGCGACCTTGGGCGCGTCGTGGAGGCCCTGGAAGGCGCCGGGATCAAGACGCTGGGCTCGGAGATCACGCGCATCCCGCAGAACAGCGTCCGGGTCGAGGGCAAGGAGGCCCAGCAGGTGCTGCGGCTTCTGGAGATGCTCGAGGAACACGACGACGTGCAGAAGGTGCACGCGAACTTCGACATCCCGGACGAGGTCCTGGAATCCGCCGCGCGCTGACCGCACCACTTCTCCTTCGTTCTGCCGTCAACTGGAGGCAGCCTCTCCATGCGCCTTGCGCTTCCGTCTCCCGGCGGGATCCTGATCACGGGGGCCCTGTTCTGGGCCTGCATCGGCCGGCCGGCCCGCGCGGACTATCAGCTTAACCCGGCGCCCGGATTCGAGGGCTACCTCCGGTCCGACTCCTGGAGCCCCGTAACCGTCAACCTGACCGGATCGGGGCCGACCGGATCGGGCCAGCTCCTGCTCGTTGTCTTCACGCGAGACGGAACGACCACCTACTCCACGTCCGTTCACCTCCGCTCGGGTGCGCTTAACGAGCAACACACCATCACTTTCTTCTATCCGTCCGCCGCACCGCCCCCGGCGCTTATCGTGCAGCTCTACGTGGAAGGGCGGAAGGTGGCCGAGAAGAAGCTGGAGAAGACGCTCGCGCTCACCGACGCCCAGCCCGCTATCCTGGCGCTGACGCAGGACCAGAGCGGCCTGAACTACCTGCAGCGGGTGGATCTGGGGCTGCGCCATGTCACGGAGAAGCGTACCAGCTATCCCAACTTCGGGGGTTATGGCGGCGCCACTCAGGGACTCACAGGGACCAATCCGCTCAAGGTGCTCTATCCGGCCGCCACCGCGCTGCCGGACAGCGCCTACAGCTACGAGGGCGTGGACGCCATCATGCTGGGGGACCTCTCCCTGGACGCCCTGACGGAGAACCAGTGGAATGCCATCGTCCGGTGGGTAGAGGACGGGGGTGTGCTGGTTATCTCTGGCGGGCCGGACATCAACCGGCTGCGAAGTCCGCAGCTCAAGGAGATCCTGCCCATCGAGCCTACGGCGGCAAAGACGGTAACCGCGTTGTCGGCGCTGGGCGAGCGCTACGGGGCTCCCCTCAAGCTCAAGAGTACGGGCGTGATGGACGGCAGCCTCAAGATGGACGCTGCGGCGCGGTGCAGCCAGGGCAAGCTGCCCCTTGTTGCCTACCGGCGGCTGGGCAACGGAGAGGTGGTCTTTACGGCCTTCGATTTAACAGATCCGCAGTTCCGGGCCTGGTCCGGCGAGCCGTCGCTCTGGAAGGAAATGCTGGAGATAGGGATCGGGGAGATCCGCGCCATCGACGTGGTTAAGGGCGTCTCCCAGACGTCCTGGTCCAGCGGATACCGGTCCCTGGCGGACGCGCTGGGCGGCGTCCAGTCCACGGAGGCGCCGAGCTTCACTTTTATCGGGGCGTTCCTGCTGCTCTATATCGTCTGCCTGGTGCCGCTGAACTATTTCCTGCTGCGGAGGTGGGACCGGAAGGAACTGGCCTGGATTACCGCCCCCGTGATCATCCTCCTGTTCTCCACGGGCGCATACGCCATCGGATACTCCATCAAGGGCGGTCAGCTCTTCCTGCGGTACGCGTCGGTGGTGGAGGGGACCGCGAACGACGACAACTGGGACGCGTACACGGTGGCGAGCGTCTTCTCGCCGCGCCAGACCCGGTATGACGTCTCCGTCAGCGACTCGCAGGCGGTGGTCGCAGAGGTGACGGCTGAACCCGGATCGTTCCAGCGGCCGGTGGCTGACCTTGCCGTGGAGCGGGACCAGAAGACGACGGTG
>CAYNFH010000330.1:0-4941 GCA_964396385.1 uncultured Chthonomonadaceae bacterium
TTTCTATTCCGTAATCGGCTGACGGAGAATGGCGGGACATTTGAGGACGTCACCGAAGAAACCGGCCTGAACGAAAACAACAATCGATTCAGTTTCGCGCCTGCTTGGTGCGACTTCGACGGCGACGGCTGGCCGGATCTGTATGTCGCATGTGACATTAGCCCCAACCTGCTCCTGCACAATCTGTATGGCAAGCGGTTTGTAGACGTCGGCCTGAACGCTGGGGTCGCCTACGGGGCGGACGCAGCCGTCCTTTCCGGGATGGGCGTAACGGCAGGCGACTACGACAACCGCGGATGGGAGAGCATCATCGTCACCAACTTCAGCGGCCAGCCCAACTCCGTCTACCACGCTACCGGCAGCGGCAAATACGAGGACCTCACCTATCAGTCCGGAATCGGCTCCAGCAGCATGAACTTCCTCGCGTTCGGCGTCGAGTTCCTCGACTACGACAACGATGGGCTGCTGGACCTGGTCGTCGGCAATGGACACGTGGACCCCTTCATCGCTCAAATCGCGCCGAATACCACCTACAAGGAGCGCAAGCTCCTTTACAAGAATCTGGGAAAGGGGGTCTTTCGGGACCAGGTGGACGATCTGGGAGACCTCGCTGAGGAGCGCGTGACGCGGGGACTCGCGGTGGGAGACTACGACAACGATGGGCGGGTGGACATCCTGGACAACAGCCAGAACATGCCCGCCGCTCTCTATCGCAACGTGGGCAAGGCCGGTCACTTTATTACGCTTCGGCTGCAGGGCACCCGGAGCAATCGCGATGGGGCCGGCGCGCTGGTCTGGGTCTCCGCGGCCGGGGCTCGCCACCTGGCGGAGGTCCGCGACGGATCCAGCTACGCATCCACCAGTGACCGCCGCCTCCATTTCGGACTGGGATCCGCCTCCACCGTGGACGAGGTGCGAGTGCGCTGGCCCTCCGGCGACCGCCGGACATACCGTCACCTCGCGGCGGATCGGTTCTACCTGGTCCGGGAAGGCTCCGCACCTGTTCCAGACTCCCAGGTATGGTCTCATTGACGCAAAGCCACAGACAGAGGCTCCTGATCGCGCTCGGCGGAGCGACAGCGCTGCTCCTGCTGTTCAGCGCCTGCGCCCAGCGGCCACCGGGGCACCCTAGTTCGGGACTGCCGGCACAGCTCGCCAACCAGTTTGTGGGAAACGACGCCTGCAGCTCCTGTCACCCCTCGGAGTTCCAACAGCACCACGCAAGCCGACATGCCCTGGCGCTTCGGCCCATGGACCGAAGCAGCCTGGGACACCAGGCGCCCGCGACCGGGCCTATCGGCGTCAGCGGGTTCGAGTTGACCGCGCTGGGAGACGGCTACGGCTTCGGACGAGTGGACGGTCCTCCTCACCCTCTCCATTTCGTCTTCGGCTCCGGCAAGAGCGGTTTCGCGTTCGCCTCCATCCCCATGGACGGTGTGCTTGCGGAGGCGCACATGAGCTACTACCCGCCTATGAAGCGGTGGTTTGTCACGCCCGGACAGCAAGATCTGCCGCTGGACTCCCTCGGTAACGTTTCCAGCGGGGACGCCGCGCGGCAGTGTTTGGGCTGCCATACGGTCACCTTGCCGGAGGACACCCTGGCGCCGGAGCGGCGGTTTATGGGAGTGGGGTGCGAGTCCTGTCACGGACCCGGAGGAGCGCACGTAGCCGCCATGCAGCGCGGCGACGGGGAACAGCTCTTCATGGAGCGCATGGGTTCCTGGGGCGGCTCACGTATCAACGAGATGTGCGGGCGCTGCCACCGTACCGAGCAGCAGGTACTCTCCAAGGGGCTTTCCGTGAAGCATACCGACCTGTTCCAGGCACACGGCCTGGCGCAGAGCGCGTGCTTCCGGCAGAGCAAGGATAAGCTGACCTGCCTCACCTGTCACGATCCGCATACCGACGCCAGCACGGACCCGCACCACTACGTCACCGTATGCCTGCAGTGCCACTCCAGCGGTCCCGGTACCGGCGACGCGGTCCTCCTGCGCGCTAGCATATGCCCGGTGAACGCGCGCGACCGGTGCCTGGAGTGCCACATGCCCAAGGTGGCGGAGCCGCTGTTCCCCGGACAGCCGCGCAATATCGCGGACCACTACATTCGCGTGCGGACGCAAAGCGGTTCCGGCCGGCGTCCCCGAGCCCCCGCCGCAGCGCCGGGGCACGGCGGGAGTGTCTAAAGGGTCCGGCCTATATCGCGCGGGCCAGGGCCTGCTGCTTGGCCAGCCAGAAGATGGATGGCGTGATGGCGATGAGAGCGGCGAGGGCGCAGATGGCCGCCGTCGTAACGGTATTTACGAGCACCCAGTCCGGATTGTCCCAGGTATCCGCCTGCCGGCCCGCCCACAGAATGCGGGCGACTTGCCCGTGCCAGTAGTGCACCGTCACGCGGCAGCCCGGGACCAAAGAGTTGACATTTCCGCGCGCAAGTGTCACCGTAGGTGTGTCGCCGTCCGATACCACCAGCCGCATCATCTGGGGCCCCTGTCCGTCCCATGACTGAAGTACCGTCCCGTACTCGTACTTGCATCCGGAGCGGGTGGCGGTGCGGAAGGCGGTCTGGCATGCCGCATCAAACGAGCGGGCGTCCTGAAGCCGGGCGGGATAGCCTGAGTACAGGAGCGCGAACCCCACGGAAAGCAGCACGCTCAGAATGAGCAGCTTGTTGACCGGCAACTCTATACGAGCGCGGGCGCCGATCCGTGGCCGGACCTCGCCGCAGGCAATTGCATTCATCCGTACTGGCTCCTACTATGTCAACCGCGGCGCGCTCCGAGAAGTCGGAACCCCGTGCGGTGAGTTTCTTGTCCCGTCTTTCCACAGCGCGCGACCCAGCGCGGCAAGTGAGACTACCAGGGAGTAGAGGGGCCGGAGTCATGGAGTGATGGAGTATTGGAGCAATGCGGCCGAACCCGAGATGCCCATTACTCCTGTACTCCGTTGCTCCAGTACTCCTCGCTCCGCCGATTGGAGCTCGCACGGCCTTTCCGGGATACACGTTCGGTACTAGCCGGCCGCCGTCCACCACGGGGACGCCGTTCACCAGCACGTAGCGGAACCCTTCGGAGTATGCTGCCGGATTGTCGTAGGTGGCCCGGTCGATCACCGTGCGAGGATCAAAGAGGCAGAGGTCGGCGTCGGCGCCCGGCTGAACGCGCCCCTTCGCGCGCATGGCCGGATCCCGCCGCTCCAGCCGCCGCGCCGGCATGAGCGTCATCTTGCGCAACGCCTCCATCAGCGTAATAACGTGCTGATCGCGCACGTACCGGCCCAGCACGCGAGCGTAGGTGCCGGAGCTCCGTGGGTGGCCCTTGCCGTTGTGGATGCCGCCGTCGCTCGCGATCATAGTGAGCGGGCTCGCCACCGCGATACGCACCACCCGCTCCGGGATGGCGTGGGCGATCACCATCCCGCCCGTTTTCTGGTACTTCGCAAACGTCTCCGCCGTCAGCCGCTCCCCGGTTGCGGCCCACTGCAGGTCGCCGTAGTCGATCCCGAACCGCTGCTGCCAGCCCGGGTCAAATACGGCGGAGGAGATTCCCGTGGCGAAGGCGGTATAGGGGTAGCACTCGGTGGTCACGTCCAGTCCGTGGGACCGGGCCCCGGCGACCATCCTCAGCAGCTCCGGCGAGGAGCGCAGCCCCATGCTCGTGATGTGGACGATCTGCACCGGCGCGCCCGTCACGGCGGTGTCCGCGATCATCTCCTCCACGGCATCCGTCGCGCTGTCCGGCTCCAGGAGGCTGCCGTACCGGATGTGGACGTGGCAGGAGGCGTGGTACCGCGCCGCGACGCGAAAGACGTCCAGCACCTCCTCATGCGAGACGGCAGGCGCGTACTCCAGCAGCAGCCCCACTCCCAGCGCGCCCCGCTGCAGGCCGTGGTCCACCCGCCGCATAATCTCCGCGATCTCCGCGTCCGTGGCGCCTCTTCGCTCCGCATCGTCGCCATGGGGCATCACCTGCTTGCGCACGGCTCCGTGCCCGATAGTCGCCCCGTAGTTCAGGATCCGCTTGCCGGCCCGCTCCGCGTACCACTGGTCCACGTCGCCGGTTCCACCCTCCAGCTCCAGCGCCGTCGTCACTCCGTCCATCGCCTGCGCCCGGTTGTTCTCCAGGTCCTGGCCGTGCGCGTGCAGGTCGATAAACCCCGGCGCGACCACCAGTCCGCGCGCGTCTATGTCTCGCCGCCCGTGGATGGCCGCCGTAGTCACAGTCACCACCTTTCCGCCGCGGATCCCCACGTTCCGCACCGCGTCCAGGCCCGTCTCCGGGTCCATCACCCGCCCACCCAGAATGGCGATGTCGTAGCGAGGTGAGAGGTGAGAGGTGAGAGGTGAGATGTTGTTGGAATGGTGCAAAGGGCGAGCGAATCCGGAGAGAAGCAAGAGGCCGAACACGATAGAGGCGCCCTTCATCCCTTTGCGCATCATTTCGCCTAATCGGCCCCCGCGATCTTTGCGCTCTTTGCGCCTTTGCGTGAGTCTCATCTGTTCAGTATCCTCGCCAGGAATTCCCGGGTGCGGGGCTCGCGGGGGGATTCCAGCACCTGCTCCGGCGGGCCTTCCTCCAGGATCCGGCCGCCGTCCAGGAACAGCACGCGGTTCGCCGCTTCCCGCGCAAAGCCCATCTCGTGCGTCGCCACCAGCATGGTGCGCCCCTCCGGCGCCAGCCCGCGCATTACATCCAGCACCTCGCCCACCAGCTCGGGGTCCAGCGCCGAGGTGGGCTCGTCGAACAGCAGCACCGACGGCTTGAGCGCCAGCGCCCGCGCGATGGCGACCCGCTGCTGCTGGCCGCCGGAAAGCTCGCCTGGAAAGCTGGGCGCCTTGGGACCAAGCTGGACCCGCTCCAGCAACGCCTGTGCCTCCTGTTCCGCCTGCGCCCGCCGCGTCCCGAGCACCTTGCACGGCGCGAGCGTGACATTGTCCAGCGCGCT
>CAYNFH010000331.1:0-4922 GCA_964396385.1 uncultured Chthonomonadaceae bacterium
ACGAAGCGGTTCTCCGACGTTACGGGCTTCTTCCTGCTCGGCGAACTGATCGAGGTGGGAGAGACGTCCCGCATCTTCACCCAGCCGCACGACAGCCGCACGGAGGACTATATCCGCGGGAGATTTGGATGAGTAAATGGGTATACGAGTAAATGGGTGTACCTTGCGGATCCGGACGTACACTCATTTATTCATTTACCCATTTACCTTCCTGGAGTTTCGATGCCTCAAACCCGCCTACAATTCGCCGAAGAGCTGAACCGCCTGAGAAGCCGCGTGCTGGAAATGGGCAACGCGGTGGATCAGATGCTCGGCGACGCCCTGCGCGCTCTTGCGGACCAGAGCGTGGAGCAAGCGGAAGAAGTTATCGCGACCGATGAGCGGATCGACTCGATGGACCTGGAGATCGAGAGCCAGTGCATGCGTCTGCTCGCGCTCCAGCAGCCGATGGCCCGGGATCTGCGCCTGATCGGCACCGCTCTCAAGGTCATTACGGACCTGGAGCGCATCGGTGATCACTCCGTGGACGTGGCCAAGGTGGCGCGCAAGCTGGCAGCCGAGCCGCTCTACTCCGATCTGGCGGACCTCACTCGCATGGCTGTATCCGCGCGGCAGATGCTGGAGGATGGGCTCCTCGCGTTCATCAACCACGATCTCTCGCTTGTCGACAAAGTTGTCGCCGCGGACGACGAGATCGACACCCTGTTCCACCAGGTTCGCGATGCCTTCCACCAGACGATGCGCGAAAAGTCGGAGCTGGTGGTGCAGGCATCCTACCTGCTGTTTGTGGCGCACTATTATGAGCGGATTGCGGACCACGCGGTGAATATCGCCGAGCGGGTCTACTACGTCGAAACGGGACATCTGGCGCAACTCGCTAAGAGCCACAAGGTTCCTTCGTAGTCTTGCACATGATCCCCGGCGGCTGTGCCCCGGCGACTGAAGTCGCGGGCAGCAAGTACGCCAAGTCCGCCTTCGCGGAGTCCGGAAAGTACTAATTACCTGCCAGACTAACGACATAGTTCAACGAGGAAACATCATGATCAACAGAACGCGAGCAGCTATTATTCTGATGGCGGCGTTTGGTGCGCTGACGGTCGGGGTGGGATGCGGCAAGGAGAGCTCCAGCTCTTCGGGCGGGGGAGGGACAGCTTCATCCGGAGGAGCTTCCGTAACGCTGACCGGCGCCGGGGCTACCTTCCCGTACCCGCTCTACTCCAAGTGGTTCCAGGAGTATCAGAAGAGCCACTCCAACGTCAAGTTCAACTACCAGGCCGTGGGATCGGGTGCCGGCATCGCCCAGTACAAGGCGGGGACCGTGGATTTCGGCGCGACGGACGTTCCGCTGACCGACGCGGAGATATCCCAACTGCCACAGCCGACGGTCCAGATTCCCACGGTGGCCGGAGCGGTGGTGCTGACCTACAATCTGCCTGGCGTGGGCAACAAGCTGAAGCTAAGTGGCGACGTGATCGCGGACATTTACCTGGGGAAGATCAAGGTGTGGAACGACCCGCGCATCGCCACTCAGAACGCGGGGCTCAACCTTCCCTCGACGGCGATCACGGTGGCGCATCGCTCGGATGGCTCTGGTACGACGAACATCTTCACCACCTATCTCTCAGCCGTGAGCCCGGAGTGGAACACCAAAGTCGGCAAGGGGAAGTCGGTTAGCTGGCCGGTAGGGGTCGGCGCCAACCAGAACGCGGGCGTAGCCGGGGCTGTCCACAACTCCCCGGGGGCCATCGGCTACGTAGAGCTGGCCTACGCGGTACAGAACAAGCTGGATTTCGGACCCATCCGCAACCAGTCCGGCAGTTACGTGGTGGCCTCGGTGGACAGCACCACCGCGGCGGCCACCGCCTCCGCCGCCGCTACCGCCAAGGACGTCCGCTCTCCCATCGTCAACGGTACGGGCCCGAACGTCTATCCCATCGCGGGCTACACGTACCTGCTCCTGCCGAAAGCGCCGAAGGATGCGGCGAAAGGCGCCGCTCTGGTCGACTTCGTGAAGTGGGCGATGGCGGACGGCCAGAAGCTGGCGCCGTCGCTGCTCTACGCCCCACTGCCGGCGGACGTGGTGAGCCAGAACACCCAGACCGTACAGCAGATCGCGGCCAAATAGCAGCCGGCTGTCTAAGCTCGGCCGCCGGCTCTACGGATGGCGGCCCGAGCACTCATCTCGGCCGCGGTCACCTGCCGCTCCCAGCGCTTGCACTCCTCTTCCAGGCGCCCCTTCACGTAGGCGCCGGTCGCGAACACCCGGCCGTGAACCTTGACGAAGCCGCGCCCCTGCAGGGCATCCCGCGAGAGCCGAATCGGCGGCAGGATTGTGTAATGCGTGGGCGTGACGTTCACCACTTTGACCCGGACCACGTGGAGCGGCAGGTACGGGTCTTCGTGGAGCACGTAGATGCCTCGCGGCTCTACCTGCTCCAGCTCCCGTTCCACCTGTTTGAGACATACTCGCATGTGGGCGAGCATCGCCCGGGCCTGTCGCACGTCGTGCAGTAGCTTCCGCTCTCCGTCCGTCCGCTCTCTGGCGACCAGCATGGATCTTCCTTCCCTCTCCGCGGCCAGGATGGCGTGCCGCGTTATCATGCCCATTCTAGCCGCGAAGCGTTAAGGCAAGGCAAAAGCAAGATTAAGTCTGGATGATCCAGCCGCTGCAGGGCTGCCGCAGCCATCGACCGCTCCTTCTTCGCAATTTAACCCTAGGCTAAACACCCCTTAACGCACAGCCTGTACACTGCCGTCCGTCGTTAGATAGAACTCCACGAGGAGGACGAGGAGCATGAGGCGGAGATGTGTGGGTGTACGGCTGTTCGCGGGCCAGATACGCAAGCTCGCTAGAGCGGCAATGCCGATTGGGCTGGGAGCCCTGCTTGGGGCGGCGGCAGTTGTCCCTGCGAATGCGCAGGGTCATCTGCGTGACTGGTGGGGAAGTATAACGGCGCCGGTTTACGGAACCTCGGAGAACGGCGTATACTCCGGCGCCGAGCTGTTCGCGGGGCCGATGAAGTTTGGGACCGACTACTATCACGGCGTGCTGCCAAACGGGCGGATCGTCCATCCGGCCGGAGTGAGCGCGCAAGTTGGAATGAACCCACTCGGCGCCGCCTTGACACCTGACGGAAAGTACCTTGTAACGACCAACGACGACGAGCGCGACGGGACCGGAGCCAGCTCCCTTTCGTTGCGCAGTCCCCTCAACCGCGGCGGCTATTCGCTTACGGTACTGAATACCGACACGATGTCGCCGGTTTCCCAGATAAACACTGCCGGCAGCTTCTTCATCGGTCTTCAGGTCACGAGGACCGGCCCGTATGCCGTTTGGGCCTCCGGCGGGCCGGACAACAACGTCAAGCTGTTCACGGTCTCCTCCGCGGGCGCCATCTCCGGCCCAACCGCAACGATTCCCATCCTTCCCATCACTCCCGCAAACAAGGGGTTCGTTTCCAACTACACGCCGGACGCCGCGTTCAACACCGCGGACGCCAGCGGGAACAAGCCGCCAGTTCCCACGAATTTCAGCCGGACTGGAACCACGCAGATCACGTTTCCGGCGGGATCGGCCCTGAGTCCGGATGGCCGGTTCCTCTACGTGGCCTGCAACGGCGATAACAGTCTGGCGGTGATCGATACTTTGTCCAGATCCATGGTGCGCCAGGTTCCGGTGGGATACTTCCCCTACGGTGTCTCCGTAAGTGGTGACGGAAGCCAGGTGCTCGTCGTCAATTGGGGCATTACCCGCTATCAGTTCGCGCATCCTACCTATGACCCCGTGACGGGAAAGCTCACCGCCCTGGGTACTGCGGGACCGAACCAGCCGGAAGGGTTCTTCGTGCCTCTTACGAGTACGGGAGGACCCGATCCGCAGACCTCGTCCGTCACAGTGGTAGAGGCGCCGAGCGCGAACGGCATGAAGGTGGAGGTGGAGGGGGCGCTTTACCTTGGCAAGCCCCTGGACGAGCTCGTCCAGGTTGGCGACACCCACCCCTCCGCAAGCGCTGTTGTCCGCCACGCCGGCCAGGAAGTGCTCTACGTGGTCAAGAGCAATGACGACAGCATATCGCTCGTCGACCTGAAGCACGACCATGAGCTCCATACCTTTGACCTGTCGCCGCTTGCGCTCAGGCGGCGGTGCGCAAGGGCCATTTGCAGGCCGCTTCGTACCTGGCAACGCAGGCTCGGCTTCACCGTACTGCGGAACAGATAGCTTCTAGTCTGGGTTCCCGCGACCTGGACGACTGATCTCCCATTGGCGCGCTCCGGCGCCGGCAACCAACATCCAAGCGGGCAAAGCGCCATGTGGAGACCTGGAGAGAGGAGAGAGCTTCCTCCTCTCTCCAGCCTTGCATTATCGGCAGGCCCGCTGCCTCTCCCCGACACCCCGTTCGTTGAGTCTCCATAACCCTGCGTTAACCGCCCGACAGCTCCAGCACGCTCGGAAAGTAGCCTGGACGGAATGGCCTTAACCTTGCCTTAACCGGACATTAACCTTTCCTTAACCTTGCACTGCCCAGAATGGGGCAAGAGCTCCCGCATCGCTGCCCAAAAATCGGAACATAGCGGGAGCCGCGGAGGAAGCCTGTGTCCCTGCTTGGCCGTGATATGACCTTCTACGCGCTGCTGGAGAAGCAGGCGGATGCGGCCGTGGAGGCCGCCAACGAGTTCCATGCGCTCACGCGAGACTTCGGCAACCTGGCCGCCCACGTGAAGCGCATCGAAGACATCGAGCACGAGGCCGACGACACCACCCACCAGCTTGCGAACAAAACCGACCGGACGTTTGTTACGCCGCTGGATAAAGAGGACATTCAGAAGCTGTCCAGCGGCCTGGACGACATCACGGACTACATCGAGGCGGCCACCGGGCGGATTGTGATGTATCAGCTCACCACGCCCCGGCCCGACCTGGA
>CAYNFH010000332.1:0-3756 GCA_964396385.1 uncultured Chthonomonadaceae bacterium
AGTCGTGAGACCGGATTCCGGCCACCCGTCATCCGCGACTGGGTCGGCCACTCACGACTCACGACTCACGACTCACGACTCCATCCGGGTGTTCACCACCCGACCGGATACGCTGTGGGGCGCGACCTTCATGGTGCTGGCGCCGGAGCATCCGTTGGTGGACCAGATCACCACGCCGGAGCAGCGTCCCGCTGTGGAGGCGTACGTCCGGAAGGCGCAGGGTGAGACGGAGATCGAGCGGACCAGTACGGAACGGGTCAAGACCGGCGTTTTTACGGGCGCCTACGCGGACAACCCGGTCACCGGGGAGCCCATTCCTATCTGGATCGCGGACTACGTGCTGATGGGCTACGGCACCGGCGCCATCATGGCCGTTCCCGCGCACGACCAGCGCGACTTCGAGTTCGCGCGCAAGTACAACCTTCCCATCGAGCTGGTTTACGCCTATCCCACCGGACCTCAGACCTCGGAGGAGATGACGCAGGCGCTGCCGGAAGGCGGATTGATGCGGGAGTTCACCCCCGCTCCGGGCGCGCGGGCGCCAAAGACCCCCTTTGCCGGCAAGCCGAACAGCAAGGAGACGGTGCGGGAGGTCATCGCCTGGCTGGAGCAACACGGCCTGGGCGAAGGCCGGGTGAACTACAAGCTGCGGGACTGGCTGATCAGCCGGCAGCGGTACTGGGGCGCGCCCATTCCCATCGTCCACTGCGCGGTCTGTGGCGAGGTGCCGGTGCCGGACGAGCAGCTTCCGGTGCGGCTGCCGGAGGTGGAGAACTACCAGCCTTCCGGGACCGGCGAGTCGCCGCTGGCCACCATCCCGGAATTCGTGAACACCACCTGCCCAAAGTGTGGCGGCCCCGCCAGGCGGGAGACCGACTCCATGGGCGGCTTCGCCTGCTCCTCCTGGTACTTCCTGCGCTTCGCGGACCCGCACGACGACCGCGAATTCGCCGCGCGGGACAGGCTGGACTACTGGCTGCCGGTAGATATGTACACCGGCGGCGCCGAGCACGCCGTCATGCACCTGCTGTACGCTCGGTTCTGGACCAAGGTGCTCTACGATGCGGGGTTGATCGGGTTCACGGAACCGTTCCTGACCCTCAAGAACCAGGGCTCCATGCTGGCGTACACGCCCGGCCGGCGCCCCCGGATGGGCGAGGAGGCCAAGAACGAGGAGGAGGAGGAGCGGGTCATCGACTGGATTGTGCTGAAGCCGGAGGAGCGCGCCGAGTTCCCAGAGGACCAGATCGTCTGGCGCTGGGCGCGCATGTCCAAGTCCAAAGGCAACGTTATCACGCCGGACGAGATGTGCGAGAAGTACGGCGCGGACAGCCTGCGGGTCTACGAGATGTTCGTGGCCCCGTTCGAGGACAACGTCCAGTGGAGCGAGGACGGCATCAACGGCTCGTTCCGGTTCATGAACCGCGTCTGGCGCTGGGCGGCCGCCGTGCTGGATTCCGCGAACGGCCGGTACAACCCGGAGTGGCGAGGGCAGATGGCTTCGGGTGTGCAGACGGACGAGATGCGGCGGGTCCGGCGCAAGCTGCACCAGACCATCCGGAAGGTGACCGAGGACCTGGAGGGGTTCCGGTTCAACACCGCTATCGCCGCCCTGATGGAGCTGGTTAACGAGCTGTACACTGTCGCCCCTCCGGGAGATCCGTCGGTCTCCCGTCTGCCGTCTTCCGTCTTGTCTGAGGCGCTGGAGGCCCTGACGCTGCTGCTCGCCCCCTTCGCGCCGCACGCGGCGGACGAGCTGTGGGAGCGGATGGGCAAGCAGGGCTCGACCTACCATGCTTCCTGGCCGTCGTACGATGCGGAGGTAGCGGCCGAGGACGAGATTACGCTTATCATTCAGGTGAACGGCAAACTGCGGGACCGCCTGACCGTGCCCGCGGCCACGCCGGACGAGGAGTTGGAGCGGCTCGCCCTCGCCAGTCCGAAGGTTGCAGAATCCCTGAACGGCAGCAAGGTCCGAAAGGTTGTCGTCGTCCCGCGCAGGTTGGTGAACATTGTTATCGGCTAGTGCGGCGGAACCCGGAGAGTTACAATGGCCCAACACGAACAAGAGCTGCCGATCTCGCGCTCGCCCAAGGTGCTTAGTGGCACGCCCGTGTTCACGGGCACCCGCGTTCCCGTGAAGAACCTCTGGGACTACCTTGAGGCGGGAGAGAACCTGGACGAGTTCCTGGACGATTTTCCAACCGTGACGCGAGAGCAGGCACTCGCCGTCATGCATAGAGCAGCCGAGAAGCTTCTGGACGAGGCGGCATAGCCTAGCCTCTCCATGCGAATCCTTCTGGATGAGTGCCTTCCCCGGAAGCTCCGGCGAGACCTACCGGGCCATTCCGTCAAGACTGTCCAGGAGATGGGATGGGCCGGCAAACAGAATGGTGACCTCCTGAACTTGGCCGAAGGTTCGTTTGATGTGCTGCTCACCGTGGACAGCAACATTCGCCACCAACAGAACTTTGCCCACCGATCCATAGCAGCGGTCGTGGTGCTGGCGCCGAGTAACGCCTACCCCACTTTGGCGCCGCTCATGGTCGAGGTCGAGGCTGCGCTTCGCACGCTAGCGCCGGGACAGGTGGTCGAGGTCGTCCATCCTTCCATGCGCAAACCATGATCCGTCCTGGCGAGTATATCAAGGACATCTTCCAAAAGCCGGTGGGGACGGCGCTAACCGCCCACGGGTGGGTCAAGACGCGGCGCGACAGCAAGGACGTCCACTTCGTCCAGATCAACGACGGAAGCTGCTTCCAGGACCTGCAGGTGGTGGTGGATGAAGGCGCGGTACCGGAGGAGACTCTGGCGCGCGTCACCACCGGCGCCTGCGTCGCCGTGACGGGCGACCTGGTGGAGTCTCCGGCGGCCGGGCAGGCGGTGGAGCTCAAGGCGCGCGAGATCGCCGTCTTTGGCCCGGCCGATCCGGCCACCTACCCGCTCCAGAAGAAGGGCCATACCATGGAGTTCCTGCGGGAGATAGCCCATCTCCGCACTCGCTCCAACACCTTCGGCGCCGTCTTCCGGGTGCGCAACGCCCTCTGCTACGCTATCCACCGGTTCTTCCAGGAGCGCGGCTTCGCCTACGTCCACACCCCCATCATCACCGCCTCGGACGCGGAGGGCGCCGGGGCCATGTTCGGTGTCACCACGCTGGACCTGATGAACCTGCCCCGCCCCGATGGCGCCATCGACTACTCGCAGGACTTCTTCGGGAAACCCGCCTTTCTCACGGTCAGCGGCCAGCTCGAAGCCGAGATCTTCGCCCTCTCCTTCGCCAACGTCTACACTTTCGGCCCGACCTTCCGCGCGGAGAACTCCAACACGCCGCGCCACCTGGCGGAGTTCTGGATGGTCGAGCCGGAGATGGCGTTCTGTGACCTGCAGGGGGACATGCAGTTGGCGGAGGAGTTCCTCAAGTTTACCATCCAGCACGTGCTGGACAACTGCGGCCCGGACCTGGAGTTCTTCAACAAGCGGATCGACCCCACGGTCATCGAGACGCTGACGCACGTGGCCAACTCGGATTTCGAGCACGTCACCTATACGGAAGCCATCCGCGTCCTGGAGCAGGCGGGACGAGACTGGGAGTTCCCCGTCCACTGGGGCGCGGACCTGCAGAGCGAGCACGAGCGGTATCTGACCGAGGAGAAGTTCAAGAAGCCGGTAATCGTCACGGACTACCCGCGGGAGATCAAGGCGTTCTATATGCGCGCCAACGAGGACGGCAAAACGGTCCGTGCCATGGACGTT
>CAYNFH010000332.1:3766-4876 GCA_964396385.1 uncultured Chthonomonadaceae bacterium
TCTCGCACCCCGCATCGGGGAGATCATCGGCGGGAGCCAGCGCGAGGAGCGATACGACGTGCTGCTGCAGAAGATCCGGGAGCAGCACCTATCCGAAGAGGCATATTGGTGGTACCTGGAACTGCGCAAGTACGGCTCCGCGCCGCACGCCGGTTTCGGCCTGGGGTTGGAGCGGATGCTCATGTACGTCACGGGCATGAAGAACATCCGCGATGTGATTCCCTTCCCCCGCACCCCCGGCTCCGCGGAATTCTGAGCCCCACCGCCAGGATAAGGAGGAATAGGTGGCCCGCGACCGAAGTTGAAGGAGGGCCGATTGTGATTGGGACCCCGGCCCGCTGGAGGCGTGGATGGACAGCCGCACCCGCGGCCGGGTCTATGGCGTATCTGTCCTGGCCTGCGCTCTCTTCATATTCGGAATAGTGGTGCCCCTCACCCGCACTGGGCGCAAAGCCGAAGACGGCTTTGTGATCACGGGCCAGCCGCAGCCGTCCCGCCCCGGTCCGCCCCGTGCCTCCGTCGCCTCTCCGGCGCCTTCTCCCACTCCTCAGGCTCCGGCGAGCTCCGCTCCGGCGCAACCCGCCACGGTGACGGTCCATGTTGCGGGCGCGGTGAAGCATCCGGGCGTATATACCCTGCCGTCCGGCAAACGGGCCATCGACTTCCTCCATGCGGCCGGCGGCCCGCGCCTGGACGCGGACACCGATTCCATGAACCTGGCCGCGCCGGCGATGGACGGGACGCGGATCTATGTGCCGTCCCGCACGGAGCACGCTCCTGCCGCTTCAGAGGATCCTGCCGTGGGGCGCCCCGAGGGGCAGGGCGGCCGAAGCGGCCATGGCGGCAAGCTCTCCGTGCCGGGCGCTCAGGGCATCAACCTCAACACGGCTACGGTGGACGAGCTGACCCAGATTCCCGGCATTGGACCCGGCATTGCGGGCCGCATAGTCCAGTTCCGCACGATCAACGGCCCGTTCACGTCTCCGGACCAGCTCACCAACGTGCCTGGAATCGGGCAGAAGCGATACTTGAAGATCCTTCCGTACGTGCGGGTGGAGTAACAGCCTCAAACTGGAACGGCTGTTATCCCGAGTGCCACTTGTCATTCCG
>CAYNFH010000333.1:0-4809 GCA_964396385.1 uncultured Chthonomonadaceae bacterium
CACGAGCAGCGCTTACCTTCAGCACGCGGTAGCACGCTCCGCCTCGACTCAAAGAAGACCGGCGGATGTCCGCACCCAGAGAGTGAGGATGCATGCTACCGGCCCGTTGGCTCCAGCACGGCCCTTGGCGGAGGATACCGCCCTCCCTCGACTAAGAGGCATAATCCAGCCTTTCGGGAATGTATGTATCTAATGTATGAATCTCATGAGCGTCCATCTGCCGGCAGCAGACTCGGGCACCCAATTATCTGAGACAAGAACTTGAACATGAATCCCGCACGGCAGGAGATGGGTAGGGCCGCGCGCATCGCGATTGTTGTGGGAGTTATCGCCGCCATCTCGGCGCCGCTCCTTTCGTCCTGTACGGCTGCAGGCCGCCAGGGAGCCAGCCGAATGGCAGACGAGATGGTGGACGTGCTGCCGCGGGACCAAATCCCGGCCATCTTCCAACCGCGGTTCGTCCCGGCAGACCGGGCGAAGATCGCACCGGATGCGCGTGTGCTGGGCTTCGCGCATGGAGGTGATGCCCACGCTTACGCGACCAACCTGATGGACGGCCATGAGATCGTCAACGATACCATCGGCGGACAGCGTATCGCGGCGACGTGGTGACCGCTCTGCCGCACGGCTATCGTGTATAGCCGCGAAGTGGACGGAAGAACGCTTGCGTTTGGCGTCTCCGGCAAGCTATGGAGGAACGCGCTGGTCATGTATGACCGCGAGACCGGAAGCCTCTGGTCGCATATTACCGGCCAGGCCATTGCGGGACCGATGAAAGGAAAGAAGCTACGGATACTCGCGGGAATGCCGAGCGTAACCTGGTCTGCCTGGCGCAGCCTGCATCCGCGCACGCTTGCCCTCTCGGTGGATGGCCGCGAGGATCTCCCGGTGGACCGCTACGCCGGCTATGAGCGCAGCCCGACCCAGACCGGACTGTTCCCGCTCAGGCGGCCGGACAACCGCCTGCAAGCCAAAGAGCTGATCATAGGCGTCTCTTTGGGCCAGGAGAGCCGGGCCTATCCGCACGCGCTGCTCCGGCGGCAAGGGCTGATCACAGATCGTATCGGACAGACACAAATTCTCGTCTTCCTGGATAGCCACACGGGTGCGACCGCGGTTTACCGTGCGCCGGATGACGGGCCGTTCCGCCTGGAGCAGGGACTGATCCTTGGCCCCGGCGGGAAGTGGCAGGCAGCAACCGGGCGGTCCGTCGCGGGCGAACGGGACCTGACGGCGGTGCCCTATACCAACGCCTACTGGTTCGGTTGGGTGTCGTTCTATCCCCATGCAAGCGTATATCGCTGAGAGAGCCGGCAAGGCACGCGCCGGCTATATCTACAACACAGACGCGGGCCACTGCAGGTACCGCGCCGGAAAGAAATACAAAATGAAAAGAATCTCTCGTACCATACTGGTTCCTATCGCCGCGCTGGTGTTCGCATTCGCGAGCTGGCAGTCAGTCCACGCGTCCGCACCCAAACATTCCTCCAAAAGGGCGAATTCCATCGCTTGGACCGAGTCGCTGGATTCGGCACTCAAGACGGCCGGCAAGACGAAGAAGCCCATCTTCATCGACTTCTATGCGGATTGGTGTGGCCCATGCCAGGAGATGTTGCGCACCACGTATCGGGACAAGGAGGTCGTCGCCCGCTCGCGGAGGTTCGTGCCCGTGCTCATCAACGTCGACAAGCAGCCTAAACTCGCGCAGAAGTATCAGGTGGACTCAATTCCTACGGTCGTCTTCCTGAACGCAAAGGGCGAGTTCATTGGCGGTTCGGTCGGCTACCATGATGTCCCGGAATTCCTTAAGCTGACCGATGCGGCGTTGAAGAAGGCTGCACAGTAGGCCACACGGGCGGGCGGCTCCTAACAGAGCGCGTCCATTTCTGCTGCGGCGGCTGCCAGCCCCAGTTCGACAAGCTATCCAAAGCGGCCAAGCAAAAGAAGATTGCGGAAACCCTCAAGAAGCACAGGCCGCACGGATAGCGAAGAAAGCTGGCGGTTGTGTGATTTCACGCACACAACCGCCGGAACCCCGCAATGGCCGCCGCGTCTAACGGTTGAGCCGGTAAACGAATCCTCGAGGACGCGATGCTGAAGAAGGGCGACCAGGCACCTGTCTTTGCGCTGCCTGCGGCGACGGGCGGAGAAGTTGCGCTGTCCGAAACGCTCCGGTCCCACCGCGCGGCGCTCCTCGTCTTCCTGCGCCATCTGGGCTGACTGATCTGCCGGGAGCGCATCGCGCAGTTGCGCGACCGTAAAGCCGAATTCGATGAGCTGGGGGCGGTGGTGCTGCTCATCAGCTTTGTGGGTGGCCGCGCGGCGGGGGCATGGCTCGCGGAGACGGGCGCGCCGTTTACGCTCCTCATAGACGAGCGCCGCAGCGTCTACCGGGCGTACGGCCTGCGCAGCTCCATCCTGAGCGTCTGGAATCTCCGAGTGCTGTGGGCCTACATCCGGCTTATCGCGCGCGGCCGCAAGCTCCGTCCCATCCAGGGCGATCCCAACCAGCTCGGCGGAGACTTTCTGGTCGACTCGGACGGCTTCCTCTGTCTGGCCTGGCCAAGCCGGGACCCGACAGACCGTCCGCCGGTAGAAACGCTGCTGCAAGCGATTCGGGACGCTCCGCAGAGTGCAACGGATGAGCGACAACCCCTCGACGGGCACCTATGACATCATTGTGATCGGGGCCGGGTCGGGCGGCCTGGTCGCGGCCCGGTTCGCGGCTTCCATCGGCGCGCGCGTCGCCCTCATCGAGAAGCACCGTGTCGGGGGCGACTGCACCTGGACCGGGTGCGTGCCCAGCAAGGCGCTCATCAAGGCCGCGAAAGTGGCGCACGAGGCGCGGACCGCCGCCCATTACGGCATCTGCGTGCCCGCTCCAGCGATAGACATGGCACAGGTGCGGGAGTACGTGCGCGGCGCAATCGCCCAGGTCTACCGGCTGGAAACGCCCGAGGCGCTGCAGGCGGAGGGAATCGACTTGGTGCTGGGCGCCGCCACGTTCCTGGACCCCCACACCCTTCAGGCCGGAGGCCGGACTCTGCGCTCCAAACGATTCCTCATCGCAACCGGCGCGCATCCGGTGATCCCGGACATTCCCGGCCTGGCGGACACACCCTACCTCACCTACGAGACCATCTTCGATAATGACCGCCTGCCCGAGCGCTTGACGATCATCGGCTCCGGCCCCATCGGCGCAGAGATCGCCCAAGCCTATCAGCGCCTGGGCGCACAGGTGACGGTCATTGGGGAGAAGCTGCTGCCCAGGGACGAGCCGGAGGCGCGCGAGATCATCGGGCAGGTCCTGAGGCGGGAGGGAGTCCGGTTCATCCTGGGCCGCGCGACGGCCGCTCGGCGCGAGAATGAGAAGTCCGTCGTCCGTGTGGACGGCCAGGAGGCGCGCGGAGACCTTCTGCTCGTGGCCGTTGGACGCGCACCGAACGTGGAGGGACTGGGACTGGAAAAGGCCGGCGTGGCGTTCGGTCCAACGGGAATCCCCGTGAATTCGCGCCTGCAAAGCAATGTCTCCCATATCTATGCCGCCGGCGACTGTAACGGCGGGTACCAATTCACGCATTTCGCGGGCTGGCAGGCGTTTCAGGCGGCGCGCAACGCGCTCCTGATCGGCAGCTCGCCGGGTTTTACCGACGTGGTGCCCTGGTGCACGTTCACGGACCCGGAAGTGGCCCACGTGGGACTGACCCAGGAGGAGGCGCGGAAGCGGTACTCCGATGCGAACGCTATCCGCTGGGACAACGGCGACGCGGACCGCGCGGTCTGCGAGAACGATACTGAGGGTTTTGTGAAGCTGGTCCATCGTCCCAACGGTAAGCTACTGGGCGCGACCGTAGTGGCGGCGCGGGCGGGCGAGGTCATCACCGAGATCGCCGTCGCGATGAGGAGCGGCCTCTGCCTGGCGGACCTTGCCGGAGCCATCCATCCGTACCCCACCTATTCCACTACAATGCAGCTCGCGGCGTCCGGCCAAGCCATCCGGGAATTCTTCTCAAGCTTCTCTGGCCGGATCGTGAAGACGCTCTCCGGCATCCGGGACGGAGAACTGCCTTGCGAATCGTCGGAGAGGTGAGAACATGCGCGCTCTCTGCCGGGACGATATGAGACGCCCGGCAGTCTCAATGAAAGGAGACAAGAGGATGAAACGAGTGTTGTGGTACCTGACGTTCGCCGTCGTTGTGGCAGCCGTTCTCGTGGGGTGGCAGTCGCTTCGTGCGACCGCCGATCCCTCGCCTTCGCGGCACATGAAGCAGGGGCACATGGGCATGCCCATGCAGACGGCCGATTCGAAAGCCGTCAAGAAGCACCTGGATAAGGCCAAGGCGGCGGCGGCAAGGAAGGGCATGTACATGTGCTGTATCAAACCGTCGTGCGAATGGTGCATGGTCCACATGGGCAACTGCACATGCCACGAAGGCGTAGTCAAGGGAATGGGGAACTGCCGGGAGTGTCATGGCGGCTGGGAAGCCGGCCAGGGAAGCGTACCTGGGGTAACGCGGGACGACGTGCGCAAGATGAAGGTCGAAGCCATGTAAAGGCTGGCAAACTCAGCAGGGCGGCTCGCCGGGCGATGCCCCGCGCGCCCTCCAAGGGGAGGACTTTAGGATTAGATATTAGGCCCCAGCCGTCAAGCGCGATTCGGACTATGTATTCTTCGAGTTTACACGAAGTATCTGCCCGGAGTGCCGCAGGACCATCGACGCGCATATTCTGCTGCGCGATAACAAGGTTGTCATGCGCAAGCGCTGCCCCGAGCACGGTCCGTTCGAGGGGCTGATCTATGGTGACGCG
>CAYNFH010000334.1:0-4683 GCA_964396385.1 uncultured Chthonomonadaceae bacterium
GCAGCCGCTGTCGATGTTGACCGTCCGATTGAGCCACTCCGGCTCGGGGACGGGTGTATGGCCGTAGATGACCATGGCCTGGCCGCGATACTCCTCTGCCCAGGGGTAGCGCACCGGGAGGCCGAATTCGTCCGTCTCGCCGGTGGTGTCGCCGAACAGGGCAAAGTCGCGGACGCGGCCCGAGGCGCGGCCCTGGTACCGCTCGATCATGCCGGCGTGCGCCACTACGAGCCGGCCTTCGTCCAGCATGAAGTGGGAGACCAACGCGTCGACGAAGTCCGTGCAGTCGCGCTTGAACCGCTCGCGCTCCTCTTCCGGCAGTGCCTCGATCTGGTCGATGCTTTCCTGCAGCCCGTGCGCTACCCGCACGTCCTTGCCGCGGAGGTAGCGGAGGAGCTTCACGTCGTGGTTGCCCGGCACGCACAGCGCGCTGCCGGCGCGGACCATCGCCATCACCGCCTGGACGGTCTCTACCACGCCGGGACCACGGTCCACCAGGTCTCCCAGGAAGATGGCGTGCCGCCCGTCCGGATGGTGGAACGGCTCCTCGGCGGACATGCGCGAGTAGCCGAGCAGCCCAAGCAGCTCGGTCAGCTCCTCGAAGCAGCCGTGGACGTCCCCAATGATGTCGAACGGTCCGCGCTCGGCCCTTCGGTCGGTCCACAGCGGCTGGCGCTGGATGCGGACAGAGTCGATCTCCTCCTGGTTCTGCAGCGTGAATACATAGCGGAATCCCTCCCGTCGGAGGCCGCGCAACCCCTGCCGGAGCTGTCGCGCCTGGTTGCGGATGACGTGCGCGCCGAATCCACGCTCCGGACGGTTGGCATTGCGGTCCTGGCAGACGCGCTCCGGCAGATCCAGCACGATGGCGATGGCGAGGGCGTCGTGCTCGGCCGCCAGCTTCAACAGCGGCCTGCGGGACTCCGGCTGGACATTGGTGGCGTCGATGACCACCAGCTTGCGGCGGCGGAGACGGATGCCGGCAAGATAGTGGAGCGCGTCGAACGCATCGGTGGTCGCCTCCAGACTGTTCTCGTCATCCGAGACCCAGGCGCGGAACGCGTCCGAGCTCAGCACCTCCGTGGGCAGGAAGTGGCGCCGCGCGAAAGTACTCTTCCCGCTGCCGCTCACCCCGATGAGCAGGACCAGGGCGAAGTTGGGAATCTCGATGACGCGCGGCGGTTGAGGATCAGTTATTGGCATAGGTACAGACAAGCAGATTCCTCGCTATGCTCGGAATGACAAGTTACGCTTCGGCGACAGGCGGTACCGAGTCGAGAGCGGCCAACGCAGTCAAGTCAAAGAGGGCCATCTGGGTGGGGCAGCCGTACGCCGGATCTTCTGGACCGATGCCCTGGAAGGAGACGGAGTAGCCTTCCGCCGCCGCTACGAGCTCTGCCCATTCGCGGAACTGCTCGCGGGTCCACTCGAAGCGATGGTCGCGATGGCGGAACCGGCCGGCGGGGAGCGATGGCCAGAGGACGTTGTACTCGGCGTTGGGCGTGGTCACCACCACGCGGCGAGGGCGAGCGTGGTGGAACACCACCTGCTCCAGGGCCGTCAGGCGCGGTGGATCCAGGTGCTCGATCACCTCTACCAGCAGCGCGCAGTCGAAGCCTTGAAAGCGGTCATCCCGATAGACCAGAGACGCCTGGATGAGCTGGATGCGGGCTCGCTGTCGCTCCGGCATCCGCTCCAGGTGGAGATTACGCTCTGCCCGTGCCAGCACGTGGGTGGAGACGTCCGCGCCCACCACCTGCTCTGTATAGCGCTCGTTCAGCAGCAGCTTGAGCGTCGTGCCTTCTCCGCATCCCAGGTCCAGGACGCGGCGCGCCGGGGGTCCATGGCGCGGACGGCGGCCAGCACGGTACGCTGTCGCGCTTCGTTGAGCCGCACCGGCTCCTCCACGCGCGCCTCCTCCGCCTCCTGCCGTTCCTCATCCGGAGCGACCTCCTCCCTCATCTGTTCGAGGGCGGCGCGGATGTAGGGCTGCCGGTAGGCGAGATAGCGGCGCGTGATGAGGTTCTTGTCCGGGTGGGTGGCCAGCCAGCCTTCGCCGCGGCGAAGCAGCTTCTCAATCTCCGTCTCATCCACGTAGTAGTGCTTGGCGTTGTCCAGCACGGGAATCAGCACGTACAGATGAGCCAGCAGGTCCTGCACGGTGCGGCGCGCTTCCAGAGTGATGCGGTACAGGTCGCTCTCGCCCCACTCGGGGAACCGCGAGTCCAGCGGCGAGCGCGAGATGGTTACAGCGTAGCCGAGCGGCTCGAAGAGACGGCGGATGAGCGGCTCTCCGCCATCGCAGTCGACCGCCGCCAGCGCCGCGCGTAGCGGCATCTCCTCCTCCACCCGCTCCGGCCGGTCCTTGCTGCGACCGCCCAGGGCGGTGCCGAACACCTCGCCGATGGCGACGCTCATGAGGCTGGAGGCGACGTAGGGCCGGTCGTTGACGTACTGGTCGAGCGTTGTGCTCTTGCCGCGGACCAGGCCGACGGGGTCCACCTCCAGCAGCAGCGCGGCCGTGCAGCGGTGGTCCTCCGCCTCCGGATAGAAGACGCGCGCCTTCCCGAACCAGAGCTCTTTCTCAAAGAGGTTGGCCGGGTTCTTGTGGAGCAGGTAGCCGAGGTCGGTGGCGCGCTCAGCCTCGCAAGTGAGCGTCAGCAGCATAGCGCGCGTATTGTAGCAGGAATTGCAGCCTCAGTAGACTATTCGAATGGCTGCCAGAGGCCATCTTTGGACAGGATCTCGGAGGGATGGAACCGGCCTTTGTAGACCATGCTGCCGCACCCGGCCACGTAGTAGCCCAGATAGACGTACGGTTTGTCCAGGCGGCGGGCAAGCTCGATAGTCTGGAGGGCGGCGAAGGTGCCCAGGCTGCGGTTCCTGCAGTTCGGATCGTAGTAGTGGTAGATGCCGGAGACCACGTTGGGGGTGATGTCCGTCAGCACCACCGCCCGCAGCGCATCTCCCTCCCAGGCGGAGATCTCCACCGATGGCAGCGGGTTCCGCACGAACTGGAGAGCATAATCGAGCGGGGCGGTTCGCTTGGTGGGCCAGCCCTTCCGCTCGGATTGGGAGTGGTGGTAGCGGTGCCAGAGGTCGAGTCGTGCGGCGTCTACGGCTGGCGCGCCATAGGCGATAGCCAGGTCCTGGTTGGCTCTCCAGGCACGGCGCTGGCTGCGGTCGGGCGTGAACCGGTCCACCACGATGCGGATGGGGCGACACTCGCGGCAGCCCGCACACTCCGGGCGGAAGAGGAACATGCCGAACTTGCGCCAGCCGGCATTCATGAGCTCCTCGTACTCTTCGGGCGAGAGGTGAGCCGTGACGCGGCAGCGGAGTGTCGCCTGCCGTCCGGGCAGGTACATGCAGTCTTCGGGACCGTCGAGGAATTCCATGGGACGCTGTATGGAAGTATGGGGGGTTCGGTGTGTGGGAGTGGCCGGATTCCGGACCCCCATACCCCCATACTTCCATACTCCCACACTCCCCCAGCCCGTTACCACCTATCCACGACCGGCGTCTTGAATACCAGGAAGGCGGCTTGTGATAGTCGCAAAGGAGGCAGACATGATTAGCAGACGTGCCTGTACGTCTCTGCTTGTATTCTCGCTGGCCGGCGTGCTCGCCGGCGCCGCGCAGGCCCAGGACTCGACCGCCGGGGGACAGCAGCCCGGGCCGGGAGGCCGGGGCGGACGGATGGGCCGTCGCGGCGGTTGGGGTGGCCCCGGTCAGGGCGGCGGAATGTTCGGCGGCCGCTTTGGCGGCCCCTTTGGACAGGGCCGCGGCGGTCAGGCGGACCGCAATCCCCTGGTGAGCCACGCGATGCAGCTCCTCAACCGCGCGGACGTCCAGAATGACATCCACCTGGACCTGAAGCAGAAGCAGGCGCTCCAGGATACGGAAACGCAGGCCATGAGCGATTGGCGCCAGCAGCGCCAGCAGATGTTCCAGAGCATGCGTCAAAATCGCGGGCAGGACCAGACCGCTCCGCAGGACCGCACGCAGCGGCGCCAGCAGATGCGCGAGCAGATGCAGCAGCAGCAGACGGCCTTTCAGACGCAGCTACAGGGCAAGGTGGATCAGATCCTGCGACCGGACCAGGTACGGCGACTGCATGAGCTTGACCTGCAGTGGCGCGGCCCCCTGGCCGTCGCCGACCCCAAAGTAGCGGATGAGCTGCAGATCTCCCAGGAGCACCGGGCCGTCATCGCCACCCTGGCCAATGACTACCTCAACGCGCAGCGCCAGGCGCGGATGGACCTGTTCCGGTCGCTGCGTCCCAACCGGCGCCAGCCGGGACAAGGGGGACAGCCGGGCCAGCCCGACGCCGCTGCTCCGGCGACTCCGCCAACGCCCGAGGAGATGCAGAGCCGGTTCGAGGCGCTGCAGCGCTCCGACGCTGCGGCTCGCAAGACCGCCGAGGAGAAGGCACTCGCCGAGCTGAGCCCCGACGAGCGGGCCCGATGGACGGCGGCAACGGGCAGCCCGTTTGTTTTTGAGCGTGACCTCTCCGCGCAGGGTGGATAGCAACGGTGTAGATGGGTAAATGGGTAAATGAGTGCACGGTAACCCATTTGCCTGTTTACCTATTCACTCATGAAGAGAGGCGCGGCTGTGAGGCAGCCACGCCAATAATAACCGGATGGAAAATGTCCGTCAGCGCGTTACCTCATCAAGCGG
>CAYNFH010000335.1:0-4666 GCA_964396385.1 uncultured Chthonomonadaceae bacterium
CCGCGCTGGTGGGCGGTCTCGACGACGGCGGCGATCTCGTCGCGCGCCATGTTGTCGGGCCCGCGGTGGCCGGGGATCAGGTGGCCGGGGCTGGCGAAGATCTTGATCACCTCGACGCCACGGCGGATCTCCTCGCGCACCAGCTTGCGCATGCCGTCCGGGCCGTCGGCGAACATGTCGATGCCCGGCGTCTTGAACTCCTGCCACCACTTCAGCGCCGCGTTGGCGTCCGAGGTGGTGCCGCAGTGGTGGCCGCAGGCCAGGATCCGCGGGCCGGGGATGATGCCCTGCTCGATGGCCCGCTTGAGCCCCACGTCCGCGTAGCCCGCGCCCTCCGTGCCCAGGTCCCGCGTAGTGGTGAAGCCTGCCAGCAGCGTATCCCGGGCGTGGTTCACCGCCCGGCAGATTCGCAGCGCCAGCGGCTCCTTCAGCACCTGGTCGTTCCAGGACGTCTCGTCGTAGGGGTGAAGGAGCAGGTGGGAGTGGCCCTCGATCAGTCCCGGCATCAGCGTCGCATCGGGCAGCTCCATGGCCCGTGCCTCGGCCGGGACCGCCATCTCCGCCGCGGGACCGGCGGCCTCGATGCGCTCGCCCCGCACCAGCACCGCCCACCCCTCCCGTACCGCCTCGCCATCAAACACCCGCGCCGGCCGAAGCAGAAGGGGCTGCTCTGGAGAATCCATCAGAGGGGAGTTGAGCTAGAGAGAGCCTTTCGCGCCGTCGCCTGCAGGGCAGAGACGACGGCCGCTACCTGCAAGTACTCGTCGTACTCGGCTAACTCGTCGGGGGTGAGCTCGCCCTCAGTATTCCGGTCGGCCAGCTCGTCCACACGTGCCTGCAGCTCCGGGTCCGCCCGGAGCCCTACCAGCCACTGCGCGACCTCCGGCGTCATGGAAAGGCCGGCGGGCTCCAACACCCGCTCAGCGACCTGAGTTCGAATCGGTGCGCGGCGCACGTCTGTGCGAGTGTGCTCGTTCAGCCCGTGACGAAGCAGTGTCTCTCTAATTGACTGATGCAGGAACTCATGGACCGGGACCTTTAAAACTGCGGCCTCTCGTTCGACCAGTGTACGCGGTTCGGGCAGGCGGAAGAAGCCCTCGATGATTTCCTCCTCATTCTCAACGTGCGGTGATATGTCGAACGTGATCATCTGTTCTCCCCTCGAGGAGCCAATTGGCGCGGCATGAATCCCTTTTCCAGCAGACCCGTTGCCCAAGTCTGTAACCTGGTTGAAATCTCGGCCTCGTCCAACGCAGGGAGTTCCGAGAGCTGGAAGTCACAGTATGTATCTTCCGTCTGCGCACCCGGATTGATATGGGTAACCACCACCCAGAATGTGTCATTAACACCGATTTGCGCTGTGGCGGTTGCTGCCAGCAGGTCCGCAGCCTGGTGGTTCTGCGATGACAATTGCCGAATCGCTTCCTCCCTCGCCCGCAGCACCTTATCCGCCGGCTCTCCCCAGGTCAATGGACCCACCTCCCTATCGCTTTCTGGATTTTACCACCGAGGAGTCGGCAATACCCGAGCATTGGGTGCCACGCTCACGGCTTCTCCCCGGCGTCCGCCACCGCATCCTCCGGCGCTCCGCCGCCGGACTTCCCGATGGCGTCCGGATCCGGCTGCCCGGTTCGCGTCTTGTCCTGCCCGCTGTCGCCTGCGATGCTGGCCGGCTCCTCCTCCGCGGTGCGACCCCGATCCTCCGCATCCGCCTCCACGTCTCGCGCCACCTGAACCCGCTCGTTCCGCTCTCTATCCGGCATCCCAATCCCTCCCATCGTGCCGGCGCCCCTCGGCTGCTCGCCTGTGCTCCCGCGAGAGCGGAAGCTGTCATTCCGCGCGGCCGATGGCGCCAGCGTCATTCCGCATGAAACAAACCCAGATCTTACCAACCAGTCATCCTGTTTATGGTCCCGTTATGTACTCTGTACCCACCGCGTTCCTTGGGAGCCAAGCTAGGAATCCGCGTTATTCCCGGGAGCGCAATCCCGGTTGGATACTGTTGAGTACGATTCAGCAGGCACTACTGCGCCCACCCGAAGGAAACCAACCATGGCCAATCTGGAGATCACTGACGCGAGGTAGGCACCCTGCCGCCTCCCCATCGGCTACCCCGCCTCCATCCTCTACCCGGCCTAGCTACACGAGACCGCCCCGCCTGTCTCCAGGGGACCACTGGCTCCGCCGTAGGGGATCACGATTGCGCAAATGCTCGACAGTCTGGACTGAGAGACAGCGCGACGCATGGCAGCCTGATTCAGGAGGAAGCAGAATGTGCTGCGGAGAACCCGGTTCTCGCAGGAGATGGCACCGGAGCCGTCGCTTGTAGAACTGTAGAGGCCGTCTATGAGCCCTTCTCACAACGCCCCGAAACTGCCCCAAGGCGATCCCTGGTACGCGGCGACCCTCAACAGCATCGCAGATGGAGTCATTGCGGCGGATGTGGAAGGCCGCGTGACCTACCTCAATCCCGCCGCCGAGAAGATCACCGGATGGACGCGAGAGGAAGCTTTGGGCCAGCAAATCTCCACAGTTTACGAAGTCGTGGACGAGGAGACGGGCCAGGAGATTACCCGGCTCTTGAAGGACATCGCTCTGGGCGGAAAGGTCGCGAAGGTGGACGTGGACATGCTCCTGCTGGCGAAGGGCGGGGAGAGGAAAGCGGTCGAGGACTCTGCGGCTCCTCTTCGGGACTAGCAAGACGCAGTAATCGGCGTGGTGGTGGCCTTCCGGGATGTGTCGGCGGATCGGGAGGCGCAGCATGAATTCCAAGCCGTGCATGAGCGCGTGCGCCTCGCAGTCGAGGAGGCGAACCATCGTTTCAAGAACAACCTCCAGGTCGTGGCGGCGCTCCTGGAGATGCAGGCTGCCTCAGATACGGAACCGCTGCAGTCCAGCGCTGCCCGCCGACTGGCTATCCACGTCAGGGCGCTGGCAGACATTCACGACATGCTCGCAACCAGCGCCTCAACAGATAGGCCCGACTGGGTCTCCACCACCGCCGCTCTGGCGAAGCTCGTCCCCATGCTCCAGGCAACCGTGACCCCCCGTCTCGTCCAGTTCACGGGTGACAAATTGCGGCTTCCTGCGGACATGACGTCCTCCCTGGTTCTGATAGCCAATGAACTGGTGAGCAATGCGTTCAAGCACGGTCAGGGCAACGTGCGGGTGGAGTTGTGTACCGAAAAGGGACGCGGATACCTTCAGGTGGACGACAGTGGTGCCGGGTTTCCTCCCGGCTTTGACCCGGAAAAGGCCGCGCAGATGGGGCTGGAACTTGTGGAGCGACTTGCGAAGAGCGATCTGCGAGGAACGGTCACCTACGAAAGCTCTCCGGAAGGCGGCGGGCGCGTAAAGGTGTCCTTTCCATTGCCTCCAGCGTCTTCTGATTGAGAGCGCGATCACCTCCTGCCTCACGCCTCTGAACAGACCTATCACCTCCACACGCGGCCCAGGCTCCGTACCGACCGGGCGCAGCTCTGGCAGAGCGGGTACAGCCGAAGGCTATCATCGCCCGCCAGGTACGGCTTTGCCTTCCCCAGGAGCTCCGCCAGCTCCTTGCGGTCCAGCTCCGCCTCAACCACGCTCTTCTGCACCCGATGCCCAAAGCCCTGCAATGGGCTCACCAGCTTCGTCGCCTGCCGGCCGTTGCTCCCGTCGCACGCAATGAGGCAATCCGGAACCTTCCTGTTCCGCATACTCTCGCCCGCGGTGGCCAGGCAACTCGGCGCTGGAAGGCGTCCTCGGCTACTTCCGCCTCACCATCGACCATCCCACCTCCAGCCTCTACCTCGCCTGGCCGCAGCGGATCGCGCCGCCGGACACCAATGGCGCCCCTGATCCGCTCGCGCGCCCAAACCGCCCCTCAGCGATACCCTCTGGACTCCGCAGCTTCGCCGCCCCACCGCAGTACGCCATTCCACCCAGGTCCGCATCTCCTGCGCACCTACTAAGCTGCGCCCGCAGGCAGCCATCGCCAGGCGAATCGGTGAAAAGCTGCTGGGAGCGCGATGCATCCGGCGTAGGGGCGACCCTGGGTAGCCGCCCGTCTGGGACCGCGAGGCTCCTGCCGAGCCACCCTTCAGACGTACGCGGCGCCGGAGCCGTGAACGGGACCGCGATGCTCCCGCCGAGCCGCCTCAGCAACAACTCGTTCAGAAGCTCCGCCATATGAAACCGTGAGCAAGTTGTTAGGAGCGCGAGGGGGGGTGCCTGGCCGCGCCACTGGTCCGAGCGGCCGGAGAGACCGCGCCACCCATATGCCGAACGGCATTACCTCCGGACTCCCACGGCGCTCTCTGCCATATGTGCGATACCACGAGTGCTCGTCTCGTCTCAATGCCGAACGGCATTCACCCAGGCTTCCACGTACTGCAGTGGTTCAGCGGCAACATAGGGCTGCACCAGTCTCAATGCCGAACGGCATTACCTCCTCATTCGGACCTGGAACTGCGCCGGCGCCTGGGTGTTCAGCACCAGGTGTCTCAATGCCGAACGGCATTACCTCCTCATTCGGACCGGTGGCCATCCGGTACACGCTCTGGCTAGTGCATAGCGCCGTCTCAATGCCGAACGGCACATCGTCTCCGGTACTGCCACAGCAGCCGCCCCGTGTGGCCCAGGGCCCGGCCCTCTGCGCCTGATCGGCGCATTCACCCGCCTCTCG
>CAYNFH010000336.1:0-4625 GCA_964396385.1 uncultured Chthonomonadaceae bacterium
ACGCGACCTGCCGGAGGCAAAAAGAGCGCGAATGGACGCCAATGGACGAGGATCGAATTTAGCGCGGGCATCCTATTTCCGTCCATGTGCGTTCATTTGCGGCTAATCAGGCGTCTCCGCCCGGAACTGCCGCTCGTACAGGCGGGCGTACAGGCCGGAGGCGGCCAGGAGCTCGGGGTGCGTGCCGCACTCCACGATGCGCCCGGCGTCCATCACCAGGATGCGGTTCGCACCCAGGATGGTGGAGAGCCGGTGGGCGATGACGATGGTGGTCCGGCCGCGCATTAGCTCGTCCAGCGCCTCCTGTACCAGCGCCTCGGAGGACGCATCGAGCGAAGACGTCGCCTCATCCAGGATCAGCAGCCGCGGGTTCATGAGAATGGCCCGGGCGATGGCGATGCGCTGCCGCTCGCCGCCGGAGAGCCGCACCCCGCGCTCCCCGACCACCGTATTGAACTTGTCCGGCATCCCCTCGATGAAATAGGCATTCGCCGCGTACGCCGCCGCCTGAACCTCTTCATCGGTGGCGTCGCGCCGGCCGTAGGCGATGTTGTCGCGAAGCGTCCCGGCGAACAGCCACGTCTCCTGGGGAACGATGCCGATCTGCCGCCGGAGAGAGTCCAGCTTCACGTCCCGCACGTCGTGCCCATCGACGGTGATGCGCCCGCCGGTCACGTCGTAAAAGCGGGGGATGAGGTCCACCACGGTGCTCTTCCCCGCCCCACTCAGCCCCACCAGCGCGACCACCTCGCCCGGCTTCACTTCGAACGAGATGTCCTGGAGCACGGGCGGACCGTCGCCATACGTGAAGCTCACGTTCTCGAAGACAACGTGGCCTTCGATGGGCGGCAGCGGGGTGGCGTTCGGCTTCTCCACCACCTCGCTCCTCTGGTCCAGCACCTCCGTGAAGATGCGGTCCGCCGCGGCGATGGCCTGCATCCGCGTGTTGTTGATGCTGCCCAGATCGCTTACGGCGCGGGCGAGCTGCTGGAGCAGGTAGACGAACATCGCGAGGCCGCCGGTGTCCATCAGGCTCTCGGGTGGGAGGCCCTGGCTGATGAGCTTGGCGTTGCGGGCCACCTCATTGCCGCCCAGGAACAGGACCAGCGCGATGCCGAAGGCGCCGATGAACTCTACGATGGGCCGGAGCTGCGCGCGCTTCTTCTCGCCCTTGATCACCGCGTCGAAGGTCCGCTCGTTCTCCACGCTGAAGCGGCGGATCTCGTGGTTCTCCGTCGCGAACGACTTGATGATCCGGACGCCCGCTACGGTCTCCTCCGTGATGGTGGTGATGTCCGCCAGCTTCACCTGCACCAGGTCCGAGATGCGGCGGATCCGCTTGCCTATCTTGGAGATGATGAGGCCCATCAGTGGCACGAAGAGCACCGCCGCCAGGGTCAGCCGCCAGCTCGTGTAAACGAGCATGGAGAAGCAGACCGCCACCGTGATGGGCGCCGCGACGATGTCCCGGACGCTCATCACGGCGTTCTGGATCACCGGCACGTCGTTGGTGAGCGTGGAGAGGATGGCCCCGGTCCGCCGCCTGTTGAAGAAGGCAAGCGAGAGCCTGTGCAGGTGCGCGAAGATCTGCTCGCGGAGCTCCGTCGTCACCCGCTGGGTCACCAGCGAGAGGAAGTAACCCTGACCGTAGCCCATCAACCCCTTGAGCACAAAGACCACGATCACCACCAGGCAGACGAAGTTGAGCTTGCCAACCTCGCCCTCCGCCATGTGGTTGATAATGAGCTTGATGGCAAGGGCCAGCAGCGCGGTGATGCCGGCGGAGCCGGCCGCGCAGAGGAGGCCCGCGATGAGGGCGGGCCGATGCGGAGCGAGGTAGCCCAGGAGGCGGCGCTGGATTTCGGCTTCACGCTGATGCGCGGACGACTTGTCTGGGAGCTGTAGGGACGACATAGATACGATTATACTGACCGGGGCACCGGATGGTAAGCAGATGCAAGGGTCGAGAATGGGAGGGTGAGAGGGAGCCTGCGTCGCTCTCGGCTCGCCATGCCGAACCGCCCTGTTGGAACACGCGCACCGTGCCTGCTCATGATCCGATCCCCGCCACCTCCAGCACCATGGAAGCCGTGCGCTCTGTGGCTCCAGGATTGCCCAGCAGGTCGCGCACCTCCGCGAGCGAGGCGCGCGTCTGCTGCCGCTCCTCCGGGTCCCGCAGCAGCTTCACTATCAGGCCCGCCAGCGCTTCGGCCGACGCGGCGTCCTGGATCAGCTCAGGGACGATGCGCTTGCCGGCGATGATGTTGGGCAGGCCAATGTGCTCTACCTGTTTCACACGACGTAGCCGGTACTCCAGTTCCATCAGGCCGGAACCCCGGTAGAGGATGACCATCGGCGTGCCCAGAATAGCCGCCTCCAGGGTGGCCGTGCCTGAACAGGCCAGCAGCGCGTCCGAGTGGGCCATCACGTCGTACGCCATGCCCTCCGCGATGACCACCGGCGGGACCTCGATCTCCTCCCGCAGCTTGCGAAGGTATTCCGATCGAGCCTGTCTGCGCTGCACCGAGTCAACGGAGATTTGGAACCCTTCGGGCGTTACCAGCTTTGCCTGCAGCCGGCGCTCCTCCAGCCGGGAGAGGATCTGCAGCAGGTCCCGCTGGCCCCCACTGTCCCGCTCGATAAGCTCCGCGACATCCTGGAGCGCGCGCTGCCGCTGCTGGATGAGCTGCTCCACCTGCTCGCGCGAGGGGCCGGGTGCCAGCCCGAACACAAACTGCGCGTTGGGCACCTCACGGCGGATGAGCCTGGCCGCGTCCAGCATGGCCGGAGTATTATACTGGACCTCGAACGCCCGGCTGCCCGGCAGCAGCCCCACAATGGGCCACCCTGGCTCGAGCCCGAACTTCTCCGCAAACTCGGCCCGGGAGAGACTGGGCCGCACGATCTCCAGGAGCGGGTGCCCCACAAAATCCACATGGGCGCCGAAGCGCGCGAGCCGCTCCGCGGACCACGGAAACGGCGTCGCGATGCGGTCCGAGACCCGGGCCAGCTCCTCGCCGGAGCGACCGGTCCGCCGCCAGGAGCCCGGCGGAAAGTAGTAGAGGACGCGGACGCCGTGTGCCTTGCACCAGCGGGCCACCTTGATGTTGAACGCCCCGAAGTCGATGAGCACCACCACCGAGGGTTTCCGACGGGCGATCTCCCGCAGCACGCGGGGATAGACCGACCACCGCAGCCGGGGCCACACCTTGAGCGCCTCCACGTACCCGATGGCGCTCCACTGCGCGCTGTCGTACAGAAGCTCTACCCCGGCTTCCCGCATGCGGCGGCTGCCGATGCCCCAGAGGCCCGTCTCCGGCGACCGCACGCGCAGCTCCCGCGCCAGCGCGCCGCCCACCACGTCCCCGGACATCTCGCCGGACAACAATGCTATGTTCTGCGGCATGGTTCCGGGGCAGTATCAGACCCAGTCGGCGAAGGCCGGCTTTGTGTTTTCGTAGGCGCGGTTCTAACCGCCGGCCCGTTGGCCATGGTCGCGCGGCCGTCAGGAGCGCGGGGTTTCGTTCCCGCGTCCGCTCGCTCCGCTCTGGGTGCCGCGCAGGAAGGCCAGCAGGTATTGCAGCTCTTCGCTCGACTCCAGCTCCTCCTCGATCCGCTCGATGGCCTCGGAGCGGTTCAGGTTGGAGCGATAGAGCAGCTTGTACGCCTGCCGCAGCGTGCTGCGGATGCGGGCGGGCACGCCGTGCCGCGTCAAACCCACGCGGTTCAGCTCCACCACGCGCGCCGGAACGCCGTCGGCCAGCATGAAGGGAGGGATGTCCTGGTTCACCTTGCTCACGCCGCCTATCATCGCCATCTTGCCCACGCGGCTGTACTGGTGGATACCAACCATGCCGCCCAGCACCACGTGGCTCTCCACAGTGACGTGGCCTGAGAGACCCGTGTAGCTGGAGATCGTGTTGCCGTCGCCTATGTCGCAGTTGTGGCCCACGTGGCAGTACGCCATGAACCAGTTGTCCGAGCCGATGATGGTCGCGTTGCCCTCGCCCACGGCGCGATGCAGCGTACAGCACTCGCGGACGATGTTGTTGTCGCCCAGGATGACGTAGGTCTTTTCGTCCTTGTACTTATGGTCCTGAGGCGGTCCGCCTACGATGGTGCCGGTCCAGATGTGGCAGTTCTTACCGATGCGGCTGCCGGGCTCGACCACCACGTTCGGCTCGAGCCGGCTGCCCGCCCCGATCTGGGTGTCGTCGCCGATGACGCAAAAAGGGCCGATGGTGACGTCGTCGGCTATCTCCGCGCCGGCATGGATCACGGCGCTGGGATGGATGGATCTCGCCATCGGTCAGCACCCGGTTCGCGGCGATTCCGAGCGCCGGTCCATGAGGCCGAACAGCATCTCGCAGGATGCCACGACCTCGTTGTCCACCCGGCCGGTCATCTTCATCTTGCCGAAGGACTTGCGCATGGAGATGACTTCCACCTCCGTAATGAGGGCGTCGCCGGGCACCACCGGCTTGCGGAACTTTACGTTCTCCATTCCCGCGATGACCGCGATCTTGTTGCGCTGATCCGCCTCGGACAGGATGAGCGCGCCGCCCACCTGGGCCATCGCCTCGATGATCAGCACGCCCGGCATGACCGGGTTATTGGGGAAATGG
>CAYNFH010000337.1:0-4604 GCA_964396385.1 uncultured Chthonomonadaceae bacterium
AGCGCCACCTCGCGGACGGTGTCCTCCGTCACGTCGGTCGGGACCTCCGCGGCTTTCTTCGGCCAGGAGACCCAGAGGATGCCGTCCTGGGGCATAGCGGCCCGATACCGCTCCAGCTTCCCGTTCAGCTCGGGTGCCTGGGTGGTGAAGAGGTGGATCAGGTCGGCGTTTGCGGGATCTTGGACGAGCGTGACGCCGGCCGGAGCGGGCGCGATAAGGTCCAGATAGCGGGGCGGGCCTCCATCCACCAGGATGCGGAAGCCCTCCTTGACGCCGAGCTTCCGGGCGAGCGGGGTGCCGGAGTAGCCGGCGGTCTGAGCTGCACTCATGATGTCTGGTCGTTCGCCATTGCGCGCGTTGCATCCTGCGCGAGGGGCGGGCCGGCGAGGAATTCGGTAGGAGGACGATGAACCGGTGCGCGGACGTCGCCCCCACGTATCCAACAGGAGGAATTCCCTATGGCTGCAGCCCCTATGGGTGTCGCGGAGCAGGTCGTCGACGCGTGGCGCATCCATTCTCGCATTGTGCTGTACCTGCTCGAAGCCATCCCGGAGGAGTCGATGGGCGACGCCGCGGTAAAGCGCGGGCGGACGGTGGCGGCGACGTTCCGGCACCTGCACGTGGTGCGGTTGATGTACCTGAAGGTGGCCCTTCCAGCGCTGCTGGAGGGGCTGCCGGCGCTGGACGTGGACGAGGCGCTGCCGAAGGCGGTGCTGGAGGGCGCGCTCGGGCGGTCCGCGGACGCCATCGCGGAGCTGCTGCGGTCGGCGGTGGAGTCCCGTACGGGAATCAGAGGGTTCAAGCCGCATCCGGGCGGATTCCTGGGCTATCTCATTTCGCACGAGGCGTACCACATGGGAAAGATCGACCTGATCCTGCGAATGAAGGGCCATGCCCTGCCGGACAAGGCGCACTACGGGATGTGGGAATGGGGGTGCGGTGATGGAGAAGGTAAACATCGCGGAGAAGCTGGGGAAGTTCTCCGGGCAGTGGAGCCCCAAGATTGTGGGCGAGCTTAACGGCCAGATGGTGAAGCTCGTGAAGTTCCAGGGGCCGTTCGTGTGGCATCACCATGACGACGAGGACGAGCTGTTCCTGGTGGTAAAGGGCCGGTTCACGATGGAGCTGCGGGAGGGAAATCTCGACATAGAAGTGGGCGAGTTCATCATCATTCCGCGCGGCGTGGAGCACCGGCCGGTGGCGGAAGAGGAGGCGCACGTGCTGCTGTTCGAGCCGGCCTCCGTCCTCAACACCGGCAACGTCCGGAACGAGTTCACGCAGCCGGTGCTGGAGCGGATCTAGGTTGCATACCGAATCTTCCGTAGACTCCGTGATGGGCGGGCGGTTGTTCATGGACGATATCGCGAGCCTGGATCCGGCGGAGCGAGAGCAGGCGATTCTGCGCGAGCTGCGGCGGGGCAACCTGCCGGCGTTCCTACCTGCGGCCCGATTACCGACACGAGTCGCTGCAGCGCGTGGGAAGTGACGGCTGATGACTGGGGATCGCGCACGAAAAGAGGCGGCAGAGCTGGCGTTCTGGGAAAGCCGCGCGCTGAGAGAGGGCGTGCTCCGAAATGACCATTATGAGCCGTTCTTTACTGCCCACTTTGGCTTGGATGCGAACTTCTACCGAGATAAGGCCATTCTGCATATTGGCTGCGGGCCCAGGGGGACTCTAGAGTGGGCTCACCAGGCTCGGATCCGGGTCGGCCTGGACCCGCTCGCGACCGCGTACACCGCCCTCGGCACAAGCCGTCACGCGATGCAGTATGTAGCTGGACGCGCGGAACACATTCCCCTGGCGGCGGCCTCCTTTGATGTGGTGACCGCCTTCAATTCACTGGATCACGTAGACGATCTGAAGCAAGCTGCATCCGAGATATGCCGGGTCGTTTCGGGAGGCGGCCTGTTCCTGGTCCTCACGGACGTACATCAGCATCCTACCATCCTGGAGCCGAGTGCTTTCGGATGGGGGGTGCTCGAGGAGTTCTCGCCGGAGATGGAGATTGTTGCGGAGCAACATTTTGAGTATGTCGTATTCAGTCCGGAAGGTTTTGGGGACATGTACCAAAGCCTGTTGATGGGGGTGGCCTTCGATCATACGGTGACCACGGACCGGTACGGAATCCTGTCAGCAATGCTTCGGAAGCGCGGCGAGACGAAGTAGGCGACGGTGCAGAGCTCATGGGCGCCATCGTACGAGGTCGGGTCGTAAGCAACCGCTCCATGGAGTTGCCGGCCACGCCGATCGGGCGGCGGGGATTGCGGCAGACTGCCTCGTGGTCCGGAACGTCGGCGGCCCGCATCAGCGCGGTCCTTCCCCGATCATCGGCGGCATTCGGGTCGACGCCGTCCTCAAGGGGTGCCCGAAGGGTTCCGTGGTCCCCGGATTGGGCCGCGTGTATGATGGGCGCAGAGCGGGAATTATCGTAGGAGAAGAGGGCCAGGGGACGGAGCGGGCCGGCTGCGAGAGCAAAAAGCAGGACGGCGCCCGCCAGCGGAGCGCGTTTCATATAAGCACTCGAAGCTCCTACGGGCTCAGGAGGCCGCCGGTTTCGGCCGGGCGGGAACCCCGGAGGGTATACTACGGTGCACCGGGAGCGGAGCGTCCGCGCGCTCGGGCAATGCCGCGATGAGCTTGCCGAGAACCTACTACATAACCACCCCAAACTGCATAGTTTCGTTGTCGCCGCACATCGGACGCCACACTACCTTCAGCCCTTCTTCCCTTGGTTCAATCTCCTTGATGAACCCTGCGATGGCCTCTCTGCGCTCCGTCACACTCAGAACATCGTCAGCCGTCAGCACCTTGTAAAGCTCATCTACGGCGCGCTCTACGGTGACGGCTCCGGCCTCCGGGTCAATGGTAGCCTGTGCTATAGCCTGGGCGGTGGCGCGGGCCAGAGTGTTGTCTATCTCTTTCCGCTCCTTGTCGATCTCAGCGAGTAGGCGGTGGTAGACCTCGGTGGCCCTCCCCTGGCTGATGGCATCCACCTGGGCGCGGGCAGTAGCGGCCTCCCTCTTCTCCAGTTCCGCCATGCGCTCCCGCAGGGCCTCAGTGTCGTCGGTCGGCTTCTGCTGCACGGTGAATATCTTGTGGGACTTGAATGCCGCTCTGAACATCTGGCGGCGGCGGGCGGCCTTCCGAAGCAACTCAACGAAGTCGCCTTCCAGCTTCCCGGCAGGGTAGCGGTGGACGGGCTTGTGAGCGTCCCGGCCCAAGCGGTTGCACGTGTAGTACGTGTGGCCGTTTTGGGTCCTGGCGGATAGTCCGCGCTTGCAGACGGGGCAGCGGCCAAACCCGCTCAGAAGGGCGCGGCGGCGCGGGTTTCCTCCGAAGAGGCTCTGGCTCTCGCGCAGTCTCTCCTGGCAGGATTGCCATACATGTTCGGATACGATGGGCGGCGTAGGGATGAAGGAAACTGGTCCGTCCGGTCGGACACGCTGGTAATAGGACCGCTTCATCCCCTGCTCTGTGACGCGCTTCTCGTCTCTCTTCCCTTCCCGGAGACCGTAGGTAGCCCGCCCCATATAGGCGCTGTTCTGAAGGATGAACATGACGGAGCGGGGACGCCATATCTCCCCTCCCTTCGGGGTGGGAATGCCGCAGCGGTTCAGCCACTCGGCAAGGCCGTTCAGGGATTGGCCCGAAGCATACCGGCTGAACAGGTCTTTTACGACGCGGGCCTCTTCGTCCAGCACTACGTATGTGCCCTCGGTCCCTGCGGGAAACTGCCCTGTCAGTATGTGCTCGGTGGTTACCAGCGTGTACCCGTAGGGTCGCCGACCTCTACTCGGCTGCTTGCCCTTCTCCGCGTTCCTTCGGCTCCCGGTCATGGTCCGCTCCCGGATCATGTTGCGCTCGAACTCCGCAAAGGCGGCGAGAAGAGTAAGCATCAGCCGGCCTATGGCATTCCCGCCGAAGGTGAACCCGTCGCACGTTAGCAGCTCTCCCCCTGCCCTGTCGATTCGACTGGCTATGTCGAGCACCACCTGAGCAGAACGGCCGATCCGGTCGATCTTGGAGGCGATCAGGATGTTGGCACGACCGGACTCTATGTCTCGGAGCGCCAACTGAATACCTTCGCGGCTCTGATACAGGGTGCCGCTCACGCCTTCGTCCCGGTAGGACGCCGCGACGGTGGCGCCGATTTGGCGGGCCTTCTGGTGGCAGGCTATCTCCTGTGTCTCCAGGCTGGTTCCGTCCACCTGCTCATCCGTGCTAACCCTGCCATAGCAAGCCGCTCGTAATGCGCTCATGGCTTCTGCTCCTGCTTCTTCTGGCGGTTCTCCAGGTACTCCGCTCCGTGCCGCTGCCAGTTGGCTTTCTTCCGGCACTTGTCCGAACAGTAGTCCCTCTGCGCCGGTCCCTCGAACTTGGTCCCACAGACCGGACAGACCTTCTCGAAGAGAGGTATCTTCCTCTCTGTCTTCACCTGAACCACGCGGTACTTCCCCATTCGGTGGCCCTCCTCTATCTATTCAGACAAATTATACCCTGTCTGAATAGATAGCGTCAATAGCAATACTTGACGTGAAACCATCCGCCCGTTACAATGGGGGTAGGAGTGCAGTTACAGGTGACTATTGAGACGCCTCGATAG
>CAYNFH010000338.1:0-4594 GCA_964396385.1 uncultured Chthonomonadaceae bacterium
GGCGTTCGGCTTCCAGGGGCAGAAGTGCTCGGCGGGTGCGCGGCTGGTGGCGCATCGCGACGTCTACGATGCTATCCTGACCCTCGTAGTGGAGCGGGCCGGGAAGCTGAAGGTGGGGGACCCCGCCCAGGGCGCGTACATGGGCGCGGTGATCGACGAGGACGCCTACAGGAAAATCCACTCCTATATCGAGGTGGCCCAGGGAGAAGGCCGCCACGTGCTGGGCGGCGATCCCCCGAAGAGTCTGGGCGATGGCTACTTCATCATGCCCTGGATCTTTGCGGACGTGGACCGCTCCTCGCGGATCGCACAGAAGGAGATCTTCGGCCCGGTCCTCGCCGTTATCCGCGCGGAAAGCTTCGACGATGCACTGGACATCGCGAACGGCACGGAGTATGGGCTCACCGGGGCCGTCTTCTCCCGGAACCGCGCTCATCTGGAGCGAGCGCGCCGGGAGTTCCACGTGGGCAACCTCTACCTGAACCGCAAGAACACGGGGGCGCTGGTGGACGTGCAGCCGTTCGGCGGGTTCAACATGAGCGGCACGGACAGCAAGGCCGGCGGGCGGGACTATCTCTTGCACTTCCTGCAGCCGAAGTCGATATCGGAACGATGGTAAGGACAGTGTGGGAGTTTGGGGGTGTGGGAGTATGGGCGTGGAACGGATTCCGGAATCCCGTACTCGGAGGATTGCCGTGAATTGGACCGTGCTCGTGACAGCGCGGGCCTTCTGGGTCAGCGGGCAGGGCGCTCGTAAGGCCCTCGAAGAGGCAGGATGCCGCGTCGTAGATTCTCCGCGCGCCGGTCCGCTGCCGGAAGAGATGTTGATCGACCGCCTCCGCGATTGCGAGGCTGTGATCGCCTCCAGCGATCCCTACACCGCCCGCGTGTTCGCTGAGTGCGCGCGCCTGAAGGTGGTGTCGCGCTGTGGAGTGGGCTTTGACAGCGTGGATGTGCCGGCCGCTACCGCCGCGGGCGTCATAGTCACTACCACTCCGGGGGCGATGACGGAGGCGGTGGCGGACTACACGTTCGCACTGCTGCTGGCGCTGGCCCGGAAGATTCCGGCAGGCGACGCGCTGATGCGCTCCGGCGGCTGGGGCGAGTATCCCGGTGTGCTGGTCGCGGGCAAGACGCTGGGGCTGGTGGGTCTGGGCGCTATCGGCCGCGGGGTAGCCCGGCGGGCTGCCGGATTCGCCATGCCGGTGCTGGCGTGCGATCCAGCGTTTCCGCCCGGAAGCGCCGGGCCGGAAGACGCGCCAGGGGTGACGGTGACCACCCTGGACGACCTGCTGGCCCGCAGCGATTTCGTCTCCCTCCATGCGCCGGCGCTGCCGGAGACACGCAACCTGCTCAACCCGGAGCGGTTCGCCCGAATGAAGCGCACAGCCTACCTGATCAACACGGCGCGCGGCTCGCTGGTAGACGAGTCGGCGCTTATCCAGGCGCTGGAAGCCGGTACCATCGCCGGGGCTGCCCTCGACGTGTATCAGGAGGAGCCGGTGCCATCGGACCACCCCTTGCGCCGCGCTCCGAACTGCGTTTTGACTCCCCATAATGCCTTTAACGCTGCGGAGGCGGCCGCCGCCATGAGCGAGCTCTCCGCCCGTAACGTCCTTGAGGCCATAGCCGGGCGCCGCCCCTTCGGAATCCTGAATCCCGCCGTGGTGGACCGGCCGAACCTGCGCACCCGGCAGGGCTAGACCGAGATGCCGGGGATTGTGACCGGCAGGCACCCGACGGCGGGGGCTGCGCCGAAGAGGACGTCTGCCAGGGCGCGGAGGGAGCAAGGACGATAACCGTATGTGCATACGTAGTTGGGGATACTCGTGAAGCGGCGGATGTCGTACGGCTCGCGGAGCGCGACACCCAGGAGGTTCGGCGCTGCTTTCTGGAGGGCGCTGACGAGGGCAGCCTGCCGCTCCTGGTCGATGGGCGTGTTGCTCCACGGCTCCGGCGGAGCCGTAGCGACGAGGACGGACTTAGCGGCTCGCGCTCGCTCCACCGCCTCCGAAACCTGAGATTGCGGAATCCCGGGCGCGATCGCCATCAGGTCCGCCTTGGAGTTATAGCGACGCAGCTCCTGCAACAGGCGCTCTCCGGAGTGGTGCGCCGTCACGAGGAGCAGAGAGCCCTCGCACCGGAGGGGAATGCCGCCCATATCGCGCACCACCGTAATCGAGCGGTGGGCAATCTCCGCCTCCAGAGCATCTATCGCCGGATCCTCCCATGCTCTTCCCAAATCGGGGGTGACATTTGCCAGAAACCTCCGCTTGGAGGCAAGGACTCGGGCCGCGGCATCGTGGAGGCGGCTCTCCGGCAGCTCGGCCCGAGCGACAGCGTCCAAGATGGCCTGGCGGGTGGCGCGCTGGGTCTCCAGGGTGTGGCAGACGAGCGCGATGTCGGCGCCGGCCTTCAGGGCCTCCACGGCTCCTCGCGGAGTGCCGAACGTGTCCGCGATCGCGTTCATCTCCAAGCAGTCGGTGATCACCAGTCCGTCGTAACCCAACTCGCTCCTCAGCAGGCCCGTCAACACGGCGGGAGAGAGGGTAGCGGGGCGGTCGGGATCCAGGGCAGGGAAGAGGATATGGGTAGTCATGATGGCGCCCACTCCCTCCTGGATTGCGCGACGGAAGGGGAGGAGCTCGACGGCATCGATGCGACGCCGGTCTCCGGTGACGGTGGGCAGCGCCAGATGGGAATCCGCCGACGTATCGCCGTGGCCGGGGAAGTGCTTGGCGCAGGCCACAACGCCCTGGGACTGATAACCGCGCACCGCCGCGGCGCTGAGCTCCGCGACACGGAAAGGGTCCTCGCCGAAAGATCGGACGCCGATGATGGGGTTGTCCGGGTTGTTGTTCACATCGACGCAGGGCGCGAAGTTCCAGTTGACGCCCACCGCAGGGAGCTCGCGGGCGACTGCGGTGGCCTGCCGCTCCGCCAGCTCTACTCCTTCAGGTATCGCGCCGAGCGCCATGTTCCCGGGAAACTCGTGGAAAGGAGCACGAAAGCGGTTGACCGTGCCTCCCTCCTGGTCCACGGCAATGAATAGGGGGATGCGGGAGAGGGACTGGAGCTCGCCTATCATTGCCCGGGTCTGCTCTGGCGAGCTCACGTTGCGGCCCAGTAGGACCAGGCTGCCGGCGCCCATGTCCCGTATTACCTCGCGCGCGTGCGCATTGACGGTACTCGATTCCTCCGGACTGGCCCCTTGCCAGCCGTAGCAGAGGACCTGCCCCACCTTCTCTTCAAGACTCAGGTCACAGACATCTGGAATTGTTGCCACTCCAGCTCCTGACTCCCGGGCACGCCGTGCGGCGCGCGTCACAGGATATGGCGCCCTGCTGGGAAGAATACGGTGCAGGGCTATGACTAGAGGAATGCAGAGCTATCTCCATCCCTGGGTACGGGCATTCGACTCGACCGCAGAGCTGTACCAAACGGCGCGGCTGGAGTACCCGCCGGATTCGGCCGCGTTCCTGGGTGACGTACTGCGGCTCTCTGCATCGTCCTTGGCGCTGGATCTGGGCGCCGGTACGGGCAAGCTCACGAAGGCGCTGGAAGGATCCGGCGCGCGCTTCATGGCCGTCGAGCCGCTGCCTGGAATGAGACGGGTCTGCCGGGCACAAATGCCCGACCTTCCGATTGTAGCCGGAGTGGCCGAGGCCATTCCATTGTGCACCGCGAGTTTCGACGCGGTGGTGGTCGGCCAGGCGATCCACTGGTTCGATGCACCCGCGGCAATACTGGAGATCCACCGCGTCCTGAAACCGGGCGGGCGGCTCGGCATGGTCTGGCTGTGCGACGTGTCAGTCTCCTGGATCATCGAGCGGAACAGGGTCATTGAGCCGTACGCCGACCACGGGCCGCGGAAGGACGGCGTCGGTTGGCGTCAGGCATTCCAGGAGTCCCGTCTGTTCACCGCGATAGAGCAGGCACGCTTCGAATATACCCCTCTACGAACCCGGGAGGAGGTACTGGGGCGCACCGCGTCCACGAGCTTCATCGCCGTCCTCCCGGAGCATCTCCGACGGGAGGCGCTGGACAGGCTCGCCCAAGTCCTCGACACCCATCCGGACACCGCGGGGCGGCCGCGGTTCGAATCGCCCATGGTGGCAGAGGTGTATTGGTGCGAGCGCCTTGACTCAAGTGCCGCGTAAACCTATAATGACTCTACACAACAGGTTTTGAGGCAGCGGTCACGCACATGAATGGCATTCAGGACAACCTCAGAGGAAGCGAGGCTTCGCGCGCGTTGGTGGAGACTACGCACGACGGCGTCCTGTTGCGCCGTCGCCGCTGACACGCGCCGACCGCGAGCCTCCGCAGCAGAGACGCCATCCCACAGGTGAGTGGGGTGGCCTTTTTTATGTGTGATGGCTGAGGGCTGATGGCTGATGAATCCGAAGTCCGGTACGCCTGAATACTGAGACCGCAAGGAGTATGCAATGGACCCAAATGAGGACAAAAACTACCGGCTGCGCCACTCTACCGCGCACCTGATGGCCGAAGCCGTGGGCGACCTCTATCCGGGCGTCAAGTACGCCATAGGGCCTCCCATCGAGGACGGCTTCTACTACGACTTCGACCTTCC
>CAYNFH010000339.1:0-4586 GCA_964396385.1 uncultured Chthonomonadaceae bacterium
GCTTCAGACTGGCCGCCCGGCCGCGCCGTGGGCGCGGGAGGCTGGGGCGCGCCCGCGACGGGCGCGGCGCCCCAACCGGCAATCGGCTCGAACGCATCGTCGCGCGCGCGAGCTGGCGGAGGCGGCGCGGGCGCCGGAGCGGCCGCGCCCGCGGTTCCGCCAAATGGGAACGGGCTAAAGTCGTCGTCGAGGTCGTCGAAGTCGCCGACGGGCAGCGGCCGGGCGCCGGTCCCGAGCGCGGCAGGCCCGGGCGGCGTAGTAGGAGCTGAGGCGACAGCGGACGGCGGCGCCTGTGGCGGTGTCGGCGCCGCGCTCTGCGACTCTTTGGCTGGCGCGGAGGTCTGAAATGGTCGGTGGCACCAGCTACACGCGTCGCTGGTCTCACTTTCCAGTCCGCACCACTTACAAAACATTCACTGGCTCCTGGCTCTCTCTATCTACGCCTCTCGGCGTCTGCCCCCTGCGTACGTGGCCAGGTAACATACCGCGTCCAGGGACGCGCTAGTTTCCTTCGCGCGGCAGCATAACTGCCTTGAGGGCGGGAAAGCGGGGCGAAGGAGGAGTGATTGGCTGTGGCCGGAGGGGCGGCAAAGGCTGCCCAGTGGACCCATTATACCGGCCAAGATAACAGGTGTCAACGCAATCCACTTGTCTCCGGTCCCGTCTCCCGGTTACAGTACCGATATGCTTAGCCGTTCGGCGGCGTGCACAGCCGCCCGGCTTTCCGGTATGTTATATTCGCCTAATCTCCTTCGGTTACGGTCCCCGCGCCGCCAGACGAGATTGCCAGGCGAGCGGGGATTTGATATACTTTCCACACTTCGGCCCCGTGGTCCTACCTAATCCTCTTTAAGACTCTCCGGCCGTGCGGTGTGTTCGACGCGAGGCGGGCGTTCATGTGTTCATGTGTTCAGGTGTTCAGGGGACAGGCAGGAATCGCGCACGATTGCGCGAATCACTAGCCACTTCCACCCTATTTCCACGAGGACGGGCAGTAGATGAATCAGAGCGAGGACTGGGACGTCATCTGGCGTTGGCAGTGGTTCCGCCGGCCCGTCTGGCAGCCCTACTTCCGAGATCCTTCCCATCCGGAGGGCCGTCCGGCCCGCGCGACGCCTATCTGGATCTGGCTGCTCCAGCAGCTCGGGGCCAAGCGTGTGCTGGACTGCACGTGCGGACTCGGCATGCGCGCCATCCTGCTGCAGGAGGGCGGGTTCGACACGGTGGGCACCGACGTAAGCGCCGTCGCCATCCTTCATGCACAGGAGCTTGCCTCCGCGCTGAACGTGGCTGTTCCTTTCCGGCAGTGCCGCTGGCAGGGGCTCGACAAGTATTACGGGCCGGAGTTCGACGCCATTGTGAACGATGCGTTCGCGTGGACCTCCTCCAAGGAGGATCTTGCCGCCGCCGCGCATAGCTTCGCCGCGGTGCTGAAGCCCGGCGGAGCGCTGGTCTTCACCGGCGCTGACCAATGGTCGCGGCCGGAGGATCGGGAGGCGCAGATAGAGCACGCTTGGCAGGCGGCGCCCCGGTTCCAGCTTCGCAACGATTACGAGCACGACGGCACGCACATGACTTTAGTGGTGGCGCGCGACAAGACGCCGCACGGTGTGGCGGAGAACTATCTGTTCGTGATTCGGGACGCCAACGGTCCGCGGCTGGAAACGGCGGCCATCTGCAACTCCGTAGACTGGACGTGGGCGGACTACCAGCAGGTCTGTCACGACGCGGGATTCAGCTCCGTGGAGAGCGTGAAGGTGCCGGCGGGCCGGCGCGAGCACGTGTTCAATGTAGCCCGGAAGTAGCTTCCTCCTCCTCCTAGCAATGCGATCCCTCGTACCCCTCTTGCTCCTTCTCGGCACGCTGCTAACCATTCCATCCGCTGCTCTGCCCGCGGGTTCCCCGGCGCCCGTGATGCGTGGTACCACCCTCACTGTCCTGGACAATGGGCTGCGAGTGCTGGTGCGCGAGCAGCACGGCGCCAACCTGGTGGCCATGGACCTGTGGATGCGCGCTGGCTCCGGAGCGGAGCGGGCGGATGAGAGCGGGGCGGCGCACTTTCTGGAGCACCTGCTGTTCAAAGGCACGGCCACACGCAAGCCGGGTGAGATAGACGCCGTGTTCGAGGATGTAGGCAGCACGCTGAGTGCGAGCACGCTGCGGGATGGGGCGCACTTCTACGCCACGGTGGCGACGCCATACGTAGATGGCTGCCTGGCGGCGCTCGCCGATGCCGTGCGCAACCCCTCTCTCGAGCCGGAGGAAGTGGAGCGGGAGCGCGCAGTGATCTTGGACGAGATTGCGCGAGGCCGCAACGATTGGCGAAAGCAGGCGGTGGATGGACTGCGCGCGACGCTGTATGCGGGCTCCCGGTACGCCCGGCCGGTCGACGGTCTGCGCGACTCCGTCTCCCACCTGACGCGGGCGCAGATCGCGGCGTTCTACCACCGGCTGTACGCTCCGAACAACGGGACCCTGTTGCTGGTAGGGGACATGGCCCCCGAGGCGGCACTCGCCCTCGCGCACAAGTACTTCGGCGACTGGGCGCGGCAGTACCCGGGCGTGCCGGAAGTGAGCGCGCCCGAGGCCAAAGCGGGGAAGCGGGAGGCGGAGGCGGACGGGCCGCTGGCCGTGCAGGCGTTCGGGTTTCCAGCGGCCCCGGCGACCGATCCGGCGGGAGTGTGCGCGCTGGATGTGCTGACGGTGCTCCTCTCCGATCCCACCGGCGGGCGTCTTGTCGCGGCGACCCGGGGGCTCTGCAGCGCGGGGGATGCGGAGGCGGACTTCACCACGCTGAAGGGGCCGGGTCTGTTCGCCGTCTACGCCGCGGCGCCGCCGATAAAGGCGGAGCAGGTGGAGAGCGCGCTGGAGCGGGAGGTGGCAAGGCTGACGCAATCTCCGCTGACAGCGGAGGAGGTAGCATGGGCCAAGCGGCGCGTGCTGGGAAGCTATCTGTACGATGTGGAGACGTACGGCGGCCAAGCCCGAATGCTGGGGCTCTGGGACGTGCTGGCGGGCTACGAAAGGGCGATGACGTACCCGCAGGAGGTGCAGCACGTCACTGCGTCGGACGTAGCCGCTGCGGCCCGCGAGTGGCTGAAGCTGGACCGTTGCGCGCGGATACGGTTTGTGCCAATGAAAGGGCAGTAACGGGCCGATGTTCAGGTGCTCAGGTGTTCAGGTGTTAGCCTGCATGCTGCTGGCCCAGGGACACTGCCGGCCCGACGCGGCCGGTCCGGTGGCGGCGGCGGTCACGTTCAATACCCAGAGCGGGGTCCGCGTGGTCGCGCGGCAGGATGCCAACAGTAACGCGGTGGCGATCTCCATCTTCGTGCGGGCTGGCGCGGCGGAGGATATTCGACTGCCAGGCATTGGGAGTGTCGTGGCGCGGGGGCTTTTCGGACGGAATCAGAACCAGTCGGTGGAGCAGGTGGACACGTACATCAACGCCGTGGGCGGCAGCCTGGACACCACCTGGAACCCGGACTATACCCTCATTACCTGTCTCACCAGCCGATCGGCCTTTCCGGACGCCTTTTACTTGCTGTGCCAGGCCATCAAGGCAGCGCAGTTCGACAGGGAGACCCTGGAGAAGGCGCGCGCCCAGGTGACGTCGGAGATCGCCCACGAGGTGGAGGATCCGTTCCGCGCCGCGTACGCCGCGTTGCGCGCCCGGCTGTACACGACTAACCCGTACCGCAACCCCTTTGGCGGCACAGCCGCCAGTGTGCGCAGGATCACCTCGGCGGACTGCCAGGAGTTCCTGGCCCGGTACTACACGCCGCGTAACACCGTCATCTCCGTGGTGGGTAACATCTCGCCCGATGCGGTGCGGGAAGCGGCGGAGAACAACCTGGACAACTACTCGCGACCGTCGCGGAGCTCTTACGTTCCGGAAGAGCCGATTCCCGCGGAGTCGGATCGCGTGGTTACGGAGTTGCCGGTGCACACCACCACCATCCTGGCCGGATTCCGAGGACCAGGACTGATGGATGCCGACTATCCCGCCTTTCTGGTCCTGACGGCCCTCATTGGCGGCGGCAAGAGCTCCCGGCTGTTCCGCACCGTACGGGACACGGACGCCATCGGCTACGCGGTAGGCGCGTATACGCCGTCGCTCACGCGCGACAACGCGCTGCTCGCCTACGTGGAGTACGACCCGAAACGGCCCGGGCCGGACGGGAAACCGGTGCCGAAGGAGGTCGCGGAACGGCTGCTGCTGGATACCGTGAAGTCAGTCATCGCGAAACCTCCTTCCGATCAGGAGCTGGAGCGCGCGCGCCGCTACGCGGCCGGCAGCCACGCGCTTGCGCACCAGAGGCTGCGTGACCGCGCATTCTACCTCGGCTGGTATGAGCTGGTCGGCCCGGGCTACGCCTTCGACGCGGAACTGCCTCACCGGATCAGGACGGTCACGGCCGATGACCTGCAGCGTGTAGCCGGGAAGTACCTGAAGCACTGGGTCGTTTCTATCGTTCAGCCGGAAAAGGAGAGTCAATGAGTAAACGGGTAAACTCGTGTCCCTTCTGCACTCCTCCGCCGTACACCCATTTACCCGTTTACCCTCCAATCGCGGCGATTCGGGA
>CAYNFH010000340.1:0-4562 GCA_964396385.1 uncultured Chthonomonadaceae bacterium
CAAACCCGCGATGCTGGATGCCCTGCGCCAGGAGATCAGCGAGCTGGTTGGGCTTGTAGGAGAAGCCGCGCGCCACGAAGGAGACATCGTACCCTATCGCCATGGCGATGGGGTTGATGGAGTCCTCCATCATCCCGTACGGCGTGGTCTTCCATCGCTTGGCGTCTATCTTGCTGTTGAGCGAAGCCAGCGGCACCATGGACGTGGGCGACACCTGGCCCTTGGTGAGGCCGTATGTGTTGTTGTTCATGACGAGGTAGGTGACGTCCACGTTGCGCCGGGCGCAGTGCGGCAGGTGCCCGGCCCCAATGCTGTAGCCGTCCCCATCGCCGCCCACCACAATCACGTTCAGCTCAGGACGGGAGCATTTGATGCCGGTAGCGATGGGCAGGGCGCGGCCGTGCACGCTGTGGAACCCGTAGGCATTCACGAAGCCGGGCAAGCGTGAGGAGCAGCCGATGCCCGAGACCACCACGGTCCGCTCCGGGTCCAGGTTGCACATGCTCATCGCCTTGTAGAGGGCGTTGAGCACGCCGAAATCTCCGCAGCCCGCGCACCAGATGGGCTTCAGGTCACTCTTATAGTCTTTGGGTGCCCAGGTTTGGGCAGTATCGATTGCCATATCAATCTCCTCCGGAGAGGGTATTCAGGTATTCGGGTGTTCGGGTCCGGAATCCTGAACACCTGAACACCCGAATACCTGAACACCTATTTTCCGGCCAGGGCGGTTATCTGCTGATAGATCTCGTTCGGGATGAATGGGACGCCTTCGTCCTTGTGGAACGAGACGAACTCGATGTCCGTGTGCACCTTGAGCCAGTTGGCAAACTGGCCGCTCCAGTTCAGCTCCGGCACAAGGATTCGCTTGCAGCGCGCCGCGAACGCGTTGATATGGTCCACCGGCAGCGGATTAAGCATCGTCAGGTGCAGGTGCGCCACCTTGTAATCCTCCGCGCGGGCACGCTGCGTAGCCTCCCGGATGACGCCTTCCGTGGCGCCGAACGCGATAATACCGACCTCCACTTCTCCGTCGTCCCCATAGGTGTGGACGAAGTCCGCGCCGCGCTCCTCGAGGCAGGCGTCCAGCTTCTTGAACCGCTTCCGCTTCATCCGCATAGCGAGCTCCGGCGTGTAGCCAGGGTTGCCCGCTTCGTCATGCTCGATGCCGCTGGCGGTGTAGATGCCTCCGGTCATGCCGGGGATGGCCATGGGCGAGACGCCGGTCTCCGTGTCCGCAAACCGTTCATATCCGGCCTCGCGCTCCTCCGGCGTCGGCATCGCGCGGTTCTCAATCTTCAGGTTGCTCAAGTCCGGCGGAGCGATGGTGCAGATGCGGGTCGCCAGCATCTGTTCGCTCAGGAGGATGACCGGACACTGATACGCCTCTGCCAGATTGAACGCGCTTATGGTGGTCTTGAAAATACCGCTCACCCGGCTGGGCGTCAGCACGATGCGGGGCGATTCGTTGTGGACGCCATATAGTGCAAGGTTGAGGTCGCCCTGGCTGGTCTTGGTCGGCATCCCGGTGCTGGCGCCGCCGCGCTGCACGTCCACGATGACTACTGGAATCTCAGCCTGGCCGGCGAGATTGATCTGCTCCACCATGAGGCTCACGCCGGGACCGGAGGTGGCGGTCATCGCCTTCTTGCCGGCATAGCTCGCGCCGAGACACATCGCCAACGCGGCGATCTCGTCCTCCGCCTGGATGACGTCGCCACCGTAGGTCGGCAGCTCTTTGGCCAGGAACTCCATGATCTCCGTGGCGGGCGTGATGGGATACCCGGCGTAGAACCGCATGCCAGCGGCGATGGCCGCCATGGCCATCATCTGGTTGCCGTTCACGCGGATGACCGGGCTCGTGCGCGCGACGGGATAGACGTGCGGGGTGCGGCGGCCGGCGATCTGCGCCTCCACGTGGTTTGCGCCGGTGTGGAGGGCGCTGATGTTCATCCGGACGATAGCTTCGCCCTTGCGGCCGAAGAGGTCTCGGATGTACTGCTCGGCGGGGTCCAGCGGGGCGCTCACCAGGTGCAACAGGGCGCCCAGGCCAACGATGTTCTTGGGGGCCGGAAGACGCTTGAGCTGCTCTCCTTCGATCTCATGGCGCACCGCCTCCTTCTCCGCGCGCGCCAGCGTGGAGATGGGCAGAGCGTAGTCCGTGCGGCCCGGCTCCGGCTCCGGCTGGAAAACATCGGAGTCGTAGAGCAGGATGCCGTCCTCGCGTAGCGCGGAGCCGAAGAGGCCGAAGCCTTCATCATTGAGCGCCACCAGCACGTCCGCCGCGTCTCCATGGGAGAGCGGGGTGCCGGTCTTGGCGCGAATCTGGTACATCACAGTGCCGCCTTTGATCTCGGCGGGAAATGTCTGGTAGGTATAGATGTCCAGACCCATCTGGACAAACATCTGAACGGTGAGGTCACCGAGGCTGACAGTACCCTCTCCCGACTCGCCCACGAGGCGCAGGACGACATCGGTAGTCTGGGTGGCGATCTGCTGACTCAAGGCAATACCCTCCATCGGGCGGTTCTACGGACAAGTACTCACGCGGTAAGGCGGGCAGCGGGGCGGCCGTCGTACGGCGCGGTGCGAGGAGCCTTATCTTACCTGTTATACCATGTACGCCGCCGGATTTGCTCGCAGTACGATACGGCAGGCAGGAGTTTGGCACAGTGGTACAATAGGTGGGACTACGCGGTGGTTCGGAGGGATCCAAAAGACTAGATGGCGGATAGGGTAGCCGGAGGCGGGCTCGCGCTGACCCAGAGAGAGGGAATGCGCCAGTTCGTTAAGTTCTGTATAGTGGGCGCCTCCAGCTTCGCCGTCGACGTGGGAATCTCCGCGGCCCTGCACTACTTGCTCCACTGGCCGGTATTCCTCGCCAAGACCCTCTCCTTCTGCCTGGCGGTAACCAACGGCTTCTTCTGGAACCAGCGCTGGACCTTCCGCGCGGTGGGTCACCGCAAGCACCACGAGCAGTACGCCATGTTCTTTGGCGTCAATGTGGTGGGCTACGTGCTCAATGCCGGGATCGTCATGGGTATGATCCGCACGTGTACCGGCACCTGGAATCCCGCCGAGACGCCCAAGCCCGTGTTCTTCGGCGCCACGCTCCTCGCCACCGCGGTGGTGGTCTTCTGGAACTTCTTCGCCAACAAGCACTGGACGTTCAAACGGAAGGATGAGGGATGAATCCGGAATCCGGGTTCACCTTATCACCTTGTCACCCCGTCATCCGCCCGACAGGGACAACCGGCGTTGGAGCTCCGCATAGCGCGTACGGCCCACCGGAAGCTGGATACCGGTTGAGAGGCAGACCGCGTAAGAGTGGTTGCCGAGGAACAGCAGCTCCTCAACGCAGTCCAGATTGACGATGTGCGAGTCGTGGATCCGGAGGAAGCTTTCCGGCGGCAGGAGCGATTCGAGCTGCGTCAGCGTGTACTGGGTGCGGTGATCTCCGCTCCGGGCATGTACTACTACCCTCTTTTCCCGAGCTTCCAGGTGGACGATCTCCTCCACCCTCAACAGCTTGACGGCGTAGTCAGTGCGGATGGGCAGGCGGCGCAGCGGCTCCTCGCGCTGTCCATTGGTGCCTCCCGCCTCCGCTTCGCCAGAGCTCCTGGGCGACCGGCCGATGGCATATCGTAGCGTGCGGTCCAGGGTTGCGGAGTCTAGCCGCCCTTTTTCGAGGAAGTCGACGGCACCGGCCTCCAAGGCCCAACCGTCCAACCCCTCCGGCCGCTCCCCGGTTAGCATCACTATCGGGGTGCGCCCAGCGGTCTCCGCCGCTCGACGCAGCACTTCCAGTCCGGTGAACTCGCCAAGTCTGTAATCGAGCAGGCATACGTCGTGCTCGCCTCGTCCCAAGGCCTCCATACCATCGCCGCCGTTGGGCGCCCAGTCCAGGGTGTACTCCACCGCAGGCGAATCCTGCAGCAGGTCCGCGACGAGCCTGTAGTCGTCCTCGTCATCCTCGATGAGCAGCACCCGGATCGCTTGCCCTGCATACGGCATGTTGTTTCCCCTGGAACGCGTGTAGGGGCGACCCTGTGTGGCCGCCAGTGGGGGCATTGTGCAGCGGCTACAGAAGGCCGCCCCTACAATTCCCAGTGCCCTCGCCAGGCACCGCGACAAGCAACCTTACCGGTATTCCATGAATCTGTGGAAGTAACACATGATGACGCTGAATACACCCATCAAGGAGAATGGCGGCTTCGTCTGCGCTATGCTGGCGCTGTCCCTCATCGGCGTCGCTGCATTCCGGAACACTATATCCGCCCTCGAGCGCGAGCGGGGAGTGTCGCACACGCGCGAAGTGCTGGAGACGACCAATAGGGTCCTTGCCGAGCTCCTCGGCGCGGAGACCGAGCGGCGCGGCTATGTGCTTACCGGGAAGCGGCAGTTCCTGTCGGCGCACCGGCGGGACCGCGCCCTGCTTGAGAAGGATGTCGCGGTGCTTCGCGGCCTCACGGCGGATAACCCCGCCCAGCTCCATCTGTTTTCTCAGCTCAGCCCGCTGATTGTCCGGAAGCTATCTCAGTTCGATGAGTCACTATTTCACCTTG
>CAYNFH010000341.1:0-4539 GCA_964396385.1 uncultured Chthonomonadaceae bacterium
CCGGAGGTCCACACCATCGTAAACGTTCTGGGCGAGGTTAACAAGCCGGGACCTATGGAGGTCGACCCCAAGATGTCGCTGCTCGACGTATTGAGCGCGGCCGCCCCGAAAGACACGGCCTCGCTCACGAAGGCGCGCATCACCCGGGGCAAGGAGGTCTTTAACCTCAACCTGGCGCCGCTCTTCGGTACAGGGACGGTAGACCCGGCCCTCCAACAGTTCAAGCTCAAAGATGGAGACGTCATCTTCATCCCGGAGAACCCCAACCGGTTTGGTGTCGTAGGGGCCGTGTCCCGTCCCCAGGCGTACCTCTATCCCGAGGGCAAGACCATCCACGTCGTGGATGCGTACGTGCTGGCAGGTGGCGCCCCCGCCGGCGACCCGGCCAAGGCCACGGTCGTACGCATGGTAAACGGAAAGCAGACCCTCATCAACGTCAACATCGACGCTATTACGAAGAAAGGCGACGCCGCCCAGAATATTGCGCTGCAGCCGGGTGACATCCTCGCCATCCCGCCGCGCGGCCACTCGCTGAGTTTAGCAGAACTGCTGAACCCGTTCTACTACCTGAAGCTGCTGGTACCCTGACAAGGGTCCGGCATGCTCCGGACCGAATAGGAAGTAAGACGACGCCCGACCGCGCAACGGCCGGGCGTCTCTATACGACGGAGGCGATGCCATGAAGCTCGTTCGTTTCCAGAATGGAGCCGAGACCCGGATCGGGGTTTTCCTCGGCGCGGATATCGTAGACGTACGCGCGGCGCTGGCAGCTAGCGCGGCGCATCGCGGTGCAGACGTCAAAGCGGCGGAGCAGCGCGCGGCCGAGCGCGTGCCCTTCTCCATGCGCGCATTCCTCGAGGCCGGGTCGGCAGCCCGAGAGGCCGCGGAAGAGGCTCTGGCTTTCGCGGACGACTATGGCGACACGAGCTTCATCGGGCAGCCGCTTCTGGTCCCCGGGGTGGGCGCGACGTTGCTGCCGCCCGTAGGCGATCCTCAGAAGATCATCTGCATCGGGCAGAACTACCGGGACCACTGCCTGGAACAGAACCAGCCGTTTCCGGAGTGGCCCATCATCTTCGCCAAGTTCCAGACCGCCCTGATTGGGCCGGGCGCGCCCATCCGGCTTCCGGCCATCAGTCAGAAGGTGGATTACGAGGCGGAGCTCGCCTTTGTCATCGGCCGCCGGGCCAGGAACGTCTCTGAGGCGGAAGCCCGCAGCTATGTCGCGGGCTATATGTGCCTGAATGATGTCTCCGCACGCGACATCCAGTTTGGAGACAAGCAGTGGGTCCGTGGCAAGACATGCGACACGTTCGCACCCACCGGACCCATGCTGGTGACAGCGGACGAAGTCGAGGATCCCCATGCGCTGGACATCTCCCTGACGCTGAATGGCAAGCAGATGCAGCGATCCAACACCAGTAACCTGATCTTCGGGGTGGACTACCTGGTCCGATTTCTATCGCAGTCAATCACGCTAGAGCCCGGGGACATCGTAACCACCGGCACCCCAGGCGGCGTCGGCGTGTTCCGAGACCCGCCGGTCTTCCTGAAGCCCGGGGATGAAGTGAGCATCACTATCGCCGGGCTGGGGACCTTGACTAATCCCGTAGTAGCGGATTAGGGCGTTCGTTTCCGCATTCCGAAACACCTGAATACATGTACACCTGAACACCCGGAGACTTGCATGCCTGACCCTGTCGGAGTGGCAGTAATCGGACTGGACCACTGGTACTCTGCGTTCCACGTGCTGGATCAGGTGGTCCGGGAGCGCGCGATGCGCCTCATCGGCATCGGGGAGCGCAATCCGGAGCGACTGGAGGAGGCTCGGCAGAAGTACGCCCCGCAGATGGCGGCCGGCGACCCGATGCGGCTCCTGGATGACCCGCAGGTGGAGCTGGTCTTCTCCTTCGTCAACACGGCGGACAATCCTGATATCTGTCTGGAGGCGCTCGGCCGCGGCAAGCCCACGCTCTGCGTCAAGCCGGCCGCCCTGACGGTCAGGGAAGCGAACCGGCTGGCCGCCGCGGCCGATGACGCAGGCGTGTTCTGGTCGTCGTTCGAGGTGTCTCACCGCCTTACGGCGCGCAGCCAGCGCCTCAAGGAGCTCCTGAAGGAAGGCGTAATTGGCGAGCCCATCAGCTTCTACCAGGTCGCGCAGGGCGGCCTGCCGCAGCCATGGCCGGGCCAGAGCGGTCCCTCGTGGTGGCTGGAGCCGGACCGCGTACCTGGCGGCGCCTGGATTGACCACGCTATCTACGCCGTGGACCAGGTCCGCTGGGCGCTGGAACGCGAGGTGGAGTCGGTCAGTGCGACGCTGGGCAACAGGAGGCACCAGGAACTGGGCGTTGAGGATTGGGGAATTGCCTGGCTGCGACTGACGAGCGGGTTCACAGCGGTCATGGAGGATGCCTGGACGGCAGACTCCGGTACAAACTTCAACCGCTACATCGGCACGGAAGGGAGTCTGGCCCCGGAGGGCGATGCGTTCGTCGTATCGAGACAGGGCGATACGGAGCGCATCCCCGTGCCGGAAGAGGAGCGCTCACCATTCGCCTGGATCGCCGCCGCCACCAGAGGACAGTCGAGACTGCCATTTACGAACGCCTGCTCGGTGTTCAACCTGGACACCTGCCTGGCGGCCTACGAATCGTTCCGCACGGGGAAGCACGTTACTCCGGGAACGGATCTCACGAGGCGCGGAAGATAGCGGATCCGTCGCGGACAGTCTAACCCCGGGCGGGCGTGTCCAGCGGCCGCACAGAATCCACGTAGATACGTCCGCTGCGTCCTACGCGGTAGGTGATAAGGCAGGGTCCATGCTCGCGCAGCTCTGGCGCGTCGAGCGCGCGGGGGGTTCGGTACAATCGCCCCTGAAACCGGACCACGGCCCAGGGCGTAGTCGGGGTGTCACCCTGGTCCGTCGGTCCGCTGCGGTACAGGATCTCGATGGTCGCTACGCCCTGGCGCGTGACCGCTCCGCGTAGATCTGACTGCCGGACTTGTCGGATCAGCGGCCGGAGCGCACCGCCCACGGCAAAGGCGAACACCACCACGAGCCCAATGCCGAGGACCAGCCGCTGCTGTAAGCGCATCTTTCTCTTCACACGTTGAGTATATCCTGGAGGCGCGAATGAACGAAGTCCTGCCTCCGCCCCCGCCGCCGCGGGGCGGGGATAGCTGCTGGAAGTGGGGCGCGATCGGATGCGGAGTAGGCTGTCTCGCGCTAATTATCGTTAGTGCCATCCTGGGGTTCTTCGTTTGGCCTACGATCAGCACCGCCGTGCGGGGCAGCGTAAAGGCGGTTCAGCAGGCTCAGGCGTGCCAGCCGGAGATGCTGCGGGTCTGGAAAGCAGTCGAAAAGTATCACAAGGACAAGGGGACCTATCCCAGCAGCCTGCACGACCTGGTGCCGGCCTACATCGCCACCGAGGCAGAGCTCAGGTTCTCCGGAATCCCGGAAGGGCCTGAGTTTACCTACCGTAAGCCGGAGGCAGACTCTTCCGGCTCCGCGGTCATGCTGGAGTATTCCATCCCCGTCGCCATGGGCTCCGCGGTGCCGCAGAAGATGTACCAGGTCATCACTATCTCCAAGGACGGGACGCCCGAGCTACAGCAGCGACAGGAGTTCCCGCCGGGATACCGCCGCCGGCGGAACCCGTTCGGGGGAGGAGAGTAAATGGGTAAACTGGTGTACCTGTCGGGATCCGGCGTACACCCATTTACCCATTTACCTACTAACCGCCGCTAGGCACTCTTCTTTAGGGCCTGATCCAGGTCCGCGATGAGGTCCTTCACGTCCTCGATGCCCACGGACAGGCGGACGTAGTCCGGAGTGACACCCGCTGCCCGCTGCTCCTCTTCCGAGAGCTGTTGGTGAGTCGTGGACGCCGGGTGGATGACCAGCGACTTGGCGTCACCGATGTTCGCCAGCAGGGAAAAGATTTCCAGGTTGTCTATCAGCTTCCGGCCGGCCTCCGCGCCTCCTTTGATGCCGAAGCCGATGATGGCTCCGTACTTGCCGCCGTTGTGGTACTTCTGGGCCAGCTTGTAGCTGGGATGGTCCGGCAGGCCGGGATAGTTCACCCAGGTGACCTGCGAATGCTCCTGCAGGAAGCGGGCTATTCTCATCGCATTGTCGCTGTGCCTCTCCATGCGCAGGTGAAGCGTCTCCAGACCCTGGAGGAAGAGAAACGCGTTCATAGGCGAGGTGCAGGCGCCCATGTCCCGGAGCATCTGAATCCGCGTCTTGAGAATGTACGCCATCGACCGCAGCGGCTCCGGGAGATCCATGAGCACGAGTCCGTGGTAGGAGGGGTCAGGATCCGTGAACTGAGGGAACTTGCCGTTGGCCCAGTCGAACTTGCCGCTGTCAATGATGACGCCCCCGATGCTCGTACCGTGTCCCCCTATGAACTTGGTTGCCGAGTGCACCACGATGTCCGCGCCCCACCTGATGGGGTTCACCAGCGCCGGAGATGCCATCGTGTTGTCGATCATGAGCGGCAGGCCGGCCTCGTGCGCGACGTTCGCCACCGC
>CAYNFH010000342.1:0-4524 GCA_964396385.1 uncultured Chthonomonadaceae bacterium
CGCCAGCGGCACCTCGAGTACTATGTTGGGCATCCTCTCATCTGGAACGATTCCCGGCGCTTTGAAGCGGCGAGCTACGTGGAACGGTATCACCAGAGCGAAGCCGAGCGGCACAACCTGCGCGCCGCACTGGAGTGGAGCTTGGCGGAGGAGCGGAACAGGCTACTGGGCCTGGAGCTCGCAGCCGTATCCTGTTACCTTCTGTGGGAGATTCCGGGCCGGCTTAGGGAGGGCCGTGAATGGCTTGAGAGGCTGCTGGCGATGGATCCAGACATACCCCCTGCCGTGAGGGCAAAGGCGGTGTTCGCCGCGGCCACGCTGGCTTACAACCTGGGCGACAGCCCCGCAGCCGAGCGGTACGCCAACGAGTGCCTTGCGGCGTTCCGGGAGTTCAAAGATTGGAAGCGCCAGGGCGCAACGCTGACCATCCTGAGCTGCATCGCCGCCGGAGAGGGCGACCTGACGTCGGCGGCCTCCTTTGGGGAGGAGTGCGTTGACGTTGCCCTCGCCCGAGGAGATGCGTGCTCGCTCGCCTGGGCGTTGTGCGGTCTGGCCAGCGTCCGCCGGTGGCAGGGCGAGTACGCGCAGGCACGGCAGCTTTACGAAGAGAGCCTGGAGATTGGCCGGAAGTTGGACGAGGGAGTTATGGCATATGCCCTGCACGACTTGGGCCGCACGCTGGTGCTGCTCGGCGACTTTGATGGAGCGCGCGCCCGGATCCGGGAGGGGTTGCTCCTCTGGCGCCGGTTAGCATCCGGCCTGCAAGTGGAGCACGTGCGCGGGCTGGAGGCCATGGCGCAGCTTGCGCACGCGGAGCGCCGGTATGAGCGCATGGCGCGGCTGTTCGGGGCATCCGAGGGGCTGCGCGAACTCCTGGAGGCGCCGCTGCCAGGGGTGGACCGGGCGGACTATGCGGGCGTATGCTGCGCGCGGGCGGCCTTGGGTGAGGTGGCGTTCTCGGCCGCGTGGGCCGAGGGACGCGCCATGTCCGCGGACGCGGCGATTGGGTACGCCCTGGAGGACGGAGGACGGAGCACCGATTCCGCCCGTCACCCGTCCTCCATCATGGAGTAGACGGGATGTTGTAGTGGCGCGGGGCCGGGCGTCCCGCCGCCGTAGGACCAGCGTTGGCGCGATTGGCTGGGCTCTCCGTGCCCCCTTGGACCGGGTCCGTAGCCGAGACAAAGCCGTTCTGGCGGGCGCTCGCGCCGGTCGGACTGGGCGCGGGCACCGTAACGAACCCGGCGTCCGGAGGGGACTGTGCGGCCGGAGTGGACGAATGGCAGCCGGCCATCGCCAGCACGGTCATTGCGCGGCAGGCCGCGCACAATCTCCTTACCACTTCCACAACTTCCACTGGTCCGGGTACTTGTTGGGATCCAGGAACACGGTCTCATAGTGGTTGTATTCCGGGTCCGGATCCGCGCGGGTATTTGGCCGGGACGGGCCATAGACCCGGTTCATGGGGACGGTCTTCGTATGCCCATCGCAGAACGAGATGGAAACAGTTTTGTTGTGCCGCGGCTTGGGGCTGGAGTGCCAGGGCGTGTCCCAGGCGCCGTACGCATTGAACGGCGGCAGTACCCACGGGAAGTAGACGGCATACGACTCATAGAACGAGCTCTTGTTGTCGATCTGCGCGTCCATGTAGGCCTCATGCTCGGCCGGCGCGTCGATGGCACCGAGCGGTTGGTAGGCCGGTGAGGGGATGCCCATGGAGTAGCCCAGCCTCCCCTCATCCCTCAATCGCTTTATGGACGAGTTGGGCGAGTCCGGGCACTTGGAGTACTGGTTGTTCTTGGAATATGGCAGCAGGAGCCAGGTAAACGCGTGCGTCACCAGTCCGCCGTACGCGGGGTCCACGACGTCAACGGCGTCCGGGCTAAAGGTCTCGTCGTAGTCCTGAACGTACATAGCTGAAGCAAGGCCAAGCTGGCGCACGTTGGAAAGGCAGGTTGCCTGGCGCGCCTTTTCTCGTGCCTGGGCGAACACGGGAAAGAGGATGGCGGCGAGAATCGCGATGATCGCGATTACCACGAGCAGCTCGATCAGCGTGAAGCCGCTGGGAGCTCGGAACCGGAGAGGACGCATGTGAGTCTCCTTTCGGCCAGCGAGAGCAATAGGGGCCGGGCAGAAAGCCGGAGCGGACAGTCGCCGCGGGCCTACCGGATCCGGTACTGCAGTATTCTTGCTCCTTCGATGCGCTTCCTCTGCGAAGTACAGGAAATCTGGCTAATGGCAGTGTACAATAGCTCTGTCGCGGCCGCGCTGCCCGGAATCATTCCCCAGGAGTAAAGAATGCCCGAGACCAAGGAGGGGCGTCCCGCGCGCGCGGACCGACTTCGGCGTCCCGCCAACTTCAAGCTGATCCTGGCCTGTCTCGCGATGGTGTGGCTCGGTACCGTGGTCCGCCGGCCCTACCTTATCGCGAGCAAGATGGAAGCGGAGAACCGCCTGGACGAGCGGCGCATGACCGACCTGAAGAAGCAGAACGTGGAGCTGCGCAAGCAGATCCAGGCGCTGGACACCCCACAGGGCATGGAGCGCGAGGCGCGCAGACTAGGCTACGTCAAACAGGGCGAGGCCCTCCTCGTGGTGCCGTAAGGATGCCATTCCGACTCGTGTCCGCGTAGGCGGACACGAGGCCGATAGGCGGGGAATGCGCACAGCGCAGGGGGCCGGGCCCCGGGCAGCGCCGGACATTGGTCCGAGCGCACGTACCTGCCTCCATACACACCCCGTCATGAAGCGCAATCCCGTCTGCCTGCTGCTCCTATCCCTACTGCTTCTTCTCCCCGCCCCCGGCCGCGCGCAGGAGATGCGGGCCTTCTGGGCCGACGGCTTCAGCGACGGATTCAAGACCCCCCAGCAGGTGGATACCCTCCTCGCCCGGCTGCGCCGCGCTCACTGCAACGCCATCTTCGCCCAGATGCGCCGCGGCGGCGATGCCTACTATCTCTCCCGCTACGAGCCGTGGGCTTCGGACGACCAGAACCACTTTGACGCCTTGTCCTACCTCATCGACAAGGCCCACCGCGGTAAGCCGCGCATCGCCGTCCACGCCTGGATCAACACTTGCGCTGTCGGCAAGACTCGCGGCAATCCCCACCACGTAGCCGCGCTCCACCCGGAGTGGCTGAGCATCTCAGACACCGACGAGAACTTCGATGGGGAGGCCACCAAGATCGACCCGGGCAACCCGGATGCGGCGGACTGGACCTTCCGCGTCTACCTGGACGTCGCCCGCCACTACGATGTGGACGGCATCCACTTTGACTTCGTCCGGTACGGCAGCACGGACGGCAAGGGCCGCTTCGGCTACAACCCCGCCAGCGTCGCTCGCTTCAACGCCCGATACGGCCGATCGGGACAGCCCGTCTGGACCGATCCGCTCTGGATGCAGTGGCGCAGGGACCAGGTAACTGCTCTGGTGCGCAAGGTTTACGCCATGGCGGCCCACGTCAAGCCCAAGATGGCGGTCTCCGCGGCCACCATTACCTGGGGACAGGGACCGAGGGACATGGCCTTCTGGCTGCACGACAGCGCGCCCATGAACCGCGTCTTTCAGGACTGGCGCTCCTGGATGGAGGAGGGCATTCTGGACTACAACTGCCAGATGGCTTACTTCTCTGAGCGGAACCATCCCGACTGGTTCCGGGAGTGGATCACCTGGGGCAAGGACAACCAGTACGGCCGCTGGGACTCGCCCGGCGTAGGAGCCTGGCTGAACACCGTTCCGAATACCTTCCAGCAGATCGCGGCGGTGCGGAAACCCTCGCCCGGCGGGCACCGTCCCCACGGCGTCCTTCTCTACTGCTATACCGGCACCAATGCCGGTCCCGGCGGCAAGGAGGAGGACTACAACGAGTCCTTCTACACGGGCCTGGGGCAGCCGTCGGGATGGGGGAAGCAACCCCCGTTCGGCCGGCAGTCCCGGTACCCCGGCGTTCCCTGGAAGGAGCAACCGCGTACGGGCCACCTCTACGGCTTCGTCTACGCGGCGGATGACCTCCGGCCCGCGGACGGCCTGAAAGTGACGATCTCCGGCAAGGGAGTATCTCGCGAGCTCACCACGGACGGGACCGGCTTCTTCGCGGCCATAGATCTTCCGCCCGGGAAGTATTACGTCCGGTACTCCGGCGATGAGGACGCGGAAAGCGTGCAGGTACGCCGTGGCCAGTCCGTCGGAACCAGCCATTTCTACGGAGACCCATCCGGCGCGCCCTGTCGAACCTCCACCGAGCTCGCCCGGCTGGAGGAGGGGACGAAGGTGTACGTGCCGAAGGCGGAGGTGGTAGGCGGGACGGACGTCTTCCCCAACGTGCTGCTTATCGCCGGGCCCACCGGTCGGGCCATTCCGGTCCGCCTCGCCCGGCAGCCCTACCTGCCGTTCCAGGCCGGTGACGAGGTGACGGTCATTGGGTCGGTACATGGCGCCGACGGTGAGCGGTGCATCGCGGATGCCACCGCCCGCCTGATCGATATCCGGCCCGACCTCCCGGCATACCAGGACAACCTGGCTTC
>CAYNFH010000343.1:0-4514 GCA_964396385.1 uncultured Chthonomonadaceae bacterium
CGGCGCTGAAGTCCGGCCCCGTGTCTCGTGTCGCGCCGATCGACAAGCTGAGCTTCGTCATCGCGATGGTGCTCGGGTTCCTGGTACTGCGGGAGAAGGTGACCGCGAACCAGGCGGCCGGCGCGGCGCTCATTGTGATAGGGGTGCTGATAACGCTGCGTTGAGCCTGGGTTCAGTCCGGGAGCCGCATCCGATAGATACCCGTGACGGTCCGCTCCGTGTCCGTTGCCGACAGCCAGTCCAGCGCGCTCCGCCGCGTCTCGTTCCTGACGAAGTAGAGATTGCCGTTGCCAAAGCAAGCAGTCCCTGCCACCGAACCTGGAGGGAGCTTGCGGGTGCGCGCGAGCGGGTCCGGGGCGGTTTCGTCAACTCGCGCCACGTACTCATCCCGATCGTACGTTGTCCCGTAGTAGCTCGGGTCGCCTGCGTCGTCTCTCTGTGTCGTTGCGTAGAGGACATAGACGTGCCGCCCATCGCACCCAAGCTTGAACGGCTTCAGGCCATGATCCGCAAACCGCACGAGCGTACGACGTCCTCCACCGTTCCCGTCGCAGCACACGAGGCGCGGTTCGATCCTTGAGTCACCTTGCACGGGCGACAGACCCTCCAGCCAGTAGAAGCGTCCGCCACACTCCAGAGGAGCCCCGGCGTCCATGACCTGGGATTGGGGCCGGATGCCCAGGAGCGTCCCTCGCTTGCCGTCCCTTGGACGCAGGTAGTACCAATCGGCGGCGCTGTCAGGGTAGGCTCGGGCGGATCGCCACCAGACATAGTGCTGCGATCGGTGGATCCTCGGGCTAGCCAGCCCTTTGGCAACCTCCGTCTGCCGTCCTCCACCCACCGGTGAGCGGAGGACGCGGCCAGTGACCGGCATCTCCATCCATGTGGCCCGGTCTGTTTCAACGCTGTAGCCTCCCTGCTGATATGGGGGTGTCCAGTAGACCGCCCCGTCCGCATATACCCAGTTCACGTAAGTGGGAGAGTACCCGCCCAGATCCACTGTCACCTGGCGTGGAGGCCCACCTCCTGAGGGGAAGAGGACGAACCGCGTGGGCTGTTCGCGGACCGTGGGAGTGTGCAAATGGCCCAGCTCCCGGCGTTTCTCGCCTCGCCCTACGGCTAACTTCGTCGACGTGGCGAATATCCCCAGAGACGGCTTGGACCGACCGCCCGTTCCGAACACCATGCCCGCGAGCCGAGGGTGAACGAGTGCGCAGAGCGCGGCGTCTTCATCTGGCTTTAGCGCACGACTGTCGCCGACGCCGCAGGTCACGCGGACAAGGAGCCGGGCCCGGTGTTCACGCGGCAGGAGCGCATAGTGGGAGACGCTGCCTGGTTCATTGAGCCACCAGTTGAGACTGCCTTGCTCGAACCTTAGCGAGACGTTAAGCGGGGCCGGCTCGATTAGCAGCTCCGGCTGATCCCGCCCGCGGACCCACAGCGCGAGCAGCAGGGCCGCCCCAATCGCGCACAGCGTTACGGCGGGCAGGACCGGTCTAGTGGGGGAGGGGGGTCCGGTAGAGGCCATAGGCGGTCTCCGCATCCTCACCATGGGAGAGGGAGACGAAGCAGAACAGAGCATCGCCGCCGATGGCGGCGGAGAGCGGCCGGATGTCCCGCGGCACCTTCTCCTCGCCCCTCAAGCTGTCTGGGCGCGACTCATCCACGCGAGCCAGGAAGAAGTCGGTAGAGCGGTGCGGCGTGGAGCCGTCTCCTCCGGCACTCTCGCGCCTCGTCGAGCGTGAGCAGAGCAAGTACAGGGCGCCGTTGCCCGCCCAGAGCTTCACAGGCTTTATGCCGAGTGTGCTTCCGGAAGCCAGCTTGGTTCGGTGGGAGTCTGACAGGTCCGTCTTCATGACCGCATCGGGGCCCCCGATGCCGCCTGGCGAGATCCAATATGCTGAGCCGCCCCCCAATACCGGCAGGTCGCGGCCATCGAAGCGGTGAATAACCCCGCGCCGACCATTCGCGACCACGTAGTACTGGAGGTCCGGGCGGTCCGCGCCGGCTGCGACGGGTGAATACCAGAAGACTGCATCCGTACCTCCCTGGAGCGCCCTGGTGGAAAGGCCGGTCGCGATTCTGTGCGGGGGCCGGCCATCAAGGGGCGATACCATGATCGTTTGTGGCACCGCTGCAATGGCCCCGGCACCTGGATAAAGCCAGTAGAGCGCACTGCCAATGACCACGCCATAGACCGATTCAATCGGCCTGCCCGACGTGTCGACCACGATGGGCATCGGAATGCCTCCGGTCAGTGGCACCTGCCGAATACCACTGTCTCCCGTCGCGCGGTCCGCCGCTGCGGTCCCGCCTGCCGTTTCGGCACCCCCGCCGCCTGCCCCGGAGCCGCCCGGACGGACGCTCATGGTGGACGGGTGGGCGAGCTGCGGACCGCGCCCTGGTGTGATGATCGCACTGTCTTCCGTGAACACGACGGATGGGGAGGGATCCGTCTCGGGAGCGAGCTGCGCCACCTCCCGGGGCCTTCCGCCATGGGCAGGAACTGCCTCGATGGCCCAGTAACCGTTGTGGCGGAACAGCAAGTACAGCTCTCCCCGGCGAAACGCCATGGCGGAGGACGGAGTAGGCGCCGTGAGCAGGGGTGCCGGACCGGTGGAGGGCTGGGCATGGTGGCACCCGATGAGCAGTCCGGCGCAGACCGTGGAGAGGAGCGCGGAACCCATGGGAGCGCCGCGCAAGGAGAGCCGAAGTCGGGGAGTCATCGCCGGTAGGTTTCGCGAAGCGGCCGGTTCTGTCCTTCACAGGCCGCCTTGGCGAAGCGACCCCGGGTTCAGGATCCCAGGCGTAAGCGGTACATCCGGATCACCCAGCTCTCCGGCCCCGAGTTGAGGATCCGACCCAATAGTGACCGCTGCTCCTCCCTCCGGCTCACGTATAGGAATCCATCGGCGGTGAACGAACCGCGCCAGTCGAATCCGTCCGGCAGCTTGCGGCCGAGCACCGCCGGACCCGATAGCGCGTCCACACGCGTCAGGTAATAGTCCTTGTACCGCACGCTGGCGTAGTAGCCCGGCTCTCCGTTGGCCGGTTCCTGCTCCTTGGTAACGTTCAAGAGATAGAGCCCAACCGGCGAGTCGAGGAGGTGGATAGGCTCGCGCTGCGCGGCGAGCCAGGAAACGTGGGTTCGGACATCGCTGCCGTCCAGCTTGGATGACTTGACCGATGCGAAGCTCCCCCTGCAATCGGACATCATCCCAGCAGACTCGATCCAGTAAGTCCGTCCGCGATACTCCACCGGCGAGCCCATAGCGCCATAGTGGATGATGGTGCAGACGGCGCCATTCCGGCTGTTGTAGAGTTTCAGGTTTTGGCAGCGATCTGGGTACCGGTTCGGCTCCGTCCAAGTCACTATATGTTGGCCCTTGCCCAACATGTAAGGGCGCAGCAACCCGGTCGCTACGCGGCGCGCAGCAGCGCCGTCGAGCGATGACTTGAGCAGATCGCAGTTGGCTGGGTACTCGAAGCGATATCCCGCGCGGCTCGTGACCTTATAGACGCTCGACCCGGATGGCCGGACCCAGTACAGCGCCCCGTCTACCAGCACCGGGTGCGCGTCGTAGAGGGAGTAGCCGCCACCGTCGACTTGGATCCGCGTTACCGCTCCAGTGCGGAGGTCCACGCGATACGTATCCACTGGATGGTCGGATGACCGTGAGAGCCTGTAAGGCGGCATGGCCTCACGGCGCTCACCGGGAGCCGGCCGAGCTTTCGGGTCGAACAGGAACTCTCCGACGTAGCCCATGGCGACGCCTCCGGCTCTCTGAGGCTCGGACTTCCACTGAGGCACCACACAGAGAGCGGCGCCATCCTCGAACTGCACCTGCGGCATTTGATTGCCGGGGGCACACGGAATCCGCGCTAAGTCGCGGGACTTCGATTCACCTAATCGGCGTGCAGTGATGAGGATGTGGCCGGGGTCCCGGCGCCAACAGAACGTTGTTCCGGAGCCGTCTCGGTAGCAGCTTCCCATAGTGGAGAACCTGGGGGCCTCACCGACAAATTCCAGGCCACCGGCCAGGTACCGGGACCGCAGCATGATTGTCACCGCCGCCAGTGCGAGGCCGAGTAACGGAACCCAGGTGCGCCGACGAAAGCGCGGGCGGCGCCGGAGGACTATAAGCGCACGGCTGCTCGCGGTTTCTGCGGGACCATCGGAAACAGCACGGCTCATGCGGTCCCATTCCATCGCAGTGCCCGGATTCCTGCCGCTGCAGGGTGGGCAGAGCCGGGGTTCCGCCCTCCGCCCCTCCCCTGCATGGAGGTTACATAATAGACATTATCGGACGTTATTGCAGGAGACACAGAAACGGCCGGCTGGGCGCAGCCGGCCACTGGAATTGACTGAACCTATGCTAACCCTGGGATGCGGAGGGGTTCAGAGAACCCGGGTGCAGCTCCGAGAGACGCTGATGGATTTCCCGAATCTTAGTGTAGCAGTCCGAAAGCACCTCGGTCACATTACGCGCGGGACTGCTCGGCTTGCGGAAACG
>CAYNFH010000344.1:0-4418 GCA_964396385.1 uncultured Chthonomonadaceae bacterium
TTCCTCGAAAGCTCCCCCAGAATTGGGGGGTGATTTGCCGCCGCCGCGGCAATTTGACACGCGGCGTGTCAAATTGAGACAATGTCTCACTCCCCCCTCCATCGCTTGCCGCCATCGCGCAGCAGTCAGAATCATCCCGCTTTTCTGCGGAAGGGTCCTCTTGCTTTCTGCCTGCCGACGCTGTATTCTGTTCTCGCCCTGCGGATACCGCTTCCACCTCCGCACGGATAAATCGTCTCATCTTCCGCGTCCCAGGCGCCGGATTCACCAAAAACCATGACGACTCTAAGACTGGTAAGGATCGCGCTCACCATGACTCTGGCACTCGGACTCCAGGCCGCCGTGGCTGCGGAGCCGGTCCGCCCGACCGTTCTCATGGCCGCCGAGCCATTCCCGCTCACACAGGTGCGCCTCCTGGAGGGCCCCTTCAAGCGCGCCATGGAGCTGGACCACCGCTACCTGCTGAGCCTGGACGCGGACAGGCTCCTCCACAACTTCCGCGTCAACGCCGGCCTCCCAACATCTGCCAAACCGCTCGGAGGATGGGAAGCACCGGACTGCGAGCTCCGCGGCCACTTCGTGGGTCACTACCTCTCCGCCTGCGCCATGATGTACGCCAGTACGGGCGACGCCAGGCTCAAGGAGAGGGCCGGCTACATCCTCGCGGAGCTGGCAAAGTGCCAGCAGTCCCTGGGGCACGGCTACCTCAGCGCCTTTCCGGAGAGCTTCATCGACCGTGTGGAAGCCCGCAAACCGGTCTGGGCGCCCTGGTACACCCTGCACAAGATCCTGGCCGGCCTGCTGGACGTCTACCGGTACTGCCACAACGCCCAGGCGCTGGAAGTGGCGCAGCGCATGGCGGAGTGGACCAAACAAGGGACTGACCGGCTTTCAGAGGACGAGATGCAGGCCATGCTCGGTACTGAGCACGGCGGCATGAACGAGGCGCTGGCGAACCTGTACGCCCTCACCGGCAAGAAGCAGTATCTGGCGCTGGCCGAGCGCTTCAACCACCATGCCGTGCTGGACCCGCTCTCCCAGCAGGAGGACCGGCTCACGGGCCTCCACGCGAACACCCAGATCCCCAAGGTGATCGGGGCGGCCCGCGAATATGAGCTGACCGGCGATGCCCGCATGCACACGGCGGCCGAGTTCTTCTGGAGGGTCGTTACCCAGGAGCGCTCCTACGTCATCGGAGGCAACAGCGACGGCGAGCACTTCTCGCCCAAGGAGCGCCTTTCCCAGTACCTGAGCCCGACCACCGCCGAGTGCTGCAATACCTACAATATGCTCAAGCTCACCCGCCACCTCTTCGAATGGGATCCGCGGGCGGAGTACGCGGACTACTACGAGCGCGCTCTCTACAACCACATCCTGGCCTCCCAGCATCCGGAGACCGGCATGATGTGCTACTACGTGCCCCTTCGCGGCGGCTCCCGCAAACGGTACAGCGAGCCGGAATCTTCGTTCTGGTGCTGCACCGGCACCGGCGTGGAGAACCACTCCAAGTACGGCGACAGCATCTACTTCCACGCGGACGGCCGCCGGCTCTACGTGAACCTGTTTATCGCATCGGAGCTGGACTGGCGGGAGAAGGGCGTCAAGGTCCGGCAGGAGACCGCGTTCCCGGATTCACAGTCTACGCGCCTGGCGTTCACCTGCTCGCGACCCGTGGCTCTGGATCTTGCCATTCGCCATCCCGGCTGGGCTGGAGACAGGTTCCGCATCCTGGTCAACGGCCAGGAGCAGCCGGTGGAGAGCCGGCCATTGAGCTATGCCGTCATCCACCGCACGTGGAAGACCGGCGACGTCGTGGAGGTCGCCCTGCCTATGGGCCTCCATACGGAAGCGTTTCGGGATAATCCGCACAGGCTCGCCTTCCTGGACGGGCCCATCGTACTCTGCGGCACGGTGAAATCCCCGCGCGAAGTGCCGATCATCGTGGAGCCGGATGACAGGGCGCTGACCGGCGTGATGCCGGAAGCGGGCCGGCCGCTGACGTTCGATGCGCCGGCCGGCGAGTTCCGCACGCTCGGCGAATCGGAAGGACAGCCCGTAACGCTCACACCCTTCTACCGCATGGCGGACGCAACGTATGCCGTCTACTGGGATCTGCTCACCCCGGAGCAGTGGCAGGCCAAGCAGGAGGAGTACACGGCGGAGCTCGCCCGCCTGCGCGCGCTGGAGGCGCGCCGCGTGGACGCGGTGGTGCCGGGCGATGAGGCGAGCGAGCGAGACCACAAGCTGGCCGGCGAGACCACCTATGCGGGCGAATTCGGCGACCGGAGCTGGCGTGACGCGCGCAACGGCGGCTGGTTCTCCTACGAGCTCGCGGTGCTCCCTGGCGTCCCGCAAGAGCTCAACTGTGTCTACTGGGGCGGAGACGCCGGCCGCACGTTCGACATCCTGGTGGACGGCAGGAAGATCGCCACCCAGCGGCTGAGCGGCGAGCATCCAAACGGATTCATGGACGTGAGCTACCCCCTCCCGCCGGACCTTCTGGAGGGCAAGTCACGCATCACGGTGCGCTTCCAGGCGCCTGCCCGCGGAATGGCCGGCGGCATTTTCGGCCTCCAAACGCTCAAACATTAGCCCGCCGGCCACTCATATGATGAATCCGCCACGTCCGCTCGGCATTATCCCGTGTCGGCGCAAGCCGACACTCACCTGAAAGCCACCCAGCGCCGGACCTTGGTCCGTGCGAACGTGCCGTTGTGGCTCTTATTCGTCAATGATCATCAACCGCTCGCTCTCTGCCTGGACACTGCTTTGCCTGCTCTCCCTCCTCCTGCTCCCGGCCAACGCCCAGCGCCCCAGTCCCTCCGATCCGCCTACGCTGGGCCTTGAGCAGGGAACGATGGACCTGGACACGCCGGACTTCTCCCTCAAGCTGGTCCGCGCCTCACAGACGGTCGCGGCCCTGCAGCCCAAAGGCGCCGGCGGCTTCGACTTTACCCCCGCGGACCGGCTTACACAGCGCGCGGCGAACGGCTATCACCACCTCGGCGACCTGGTACTCCGCCTCCGCCGGGGCGCCTCCGGCCCGTGGCAGGAGTACGACACGGCGCGCGACCGCCACCCCGTCCAGGCCCTTCCGGCCTCCGGCGCCACGCTCGCGGCCACGGACCTCGGGCCGACGCTGGGCCCCGACTGCCCCCTCCAGGTGACGCGGAGCTGGGCCGTCGAGGAGGGCCGGCTCGTCCTGCGGTTCACGCTCAAGAACAACGGCGAGGCTTCGGTCCAGATCGGTGCGCTCGGAATCCCCGTCGTCTTCAACAACATCCTCACCGGCCGGTCGCTCAAGCAGGCGCACGAGACCTGCTCTTTTTTCGACCCCTACATCGGACAGGACGCGGGTTACCTCCAGGTAACCCGCCTGAGCGGCCGCGGCCCCGCCCTCGTGGTGGTGCCGGAGCGCGGCACTCCCTTTGAGGCCTACCAGCCGCTCACAGAGCCGATGCGGCCCAACCAGACCTTCGAGGGTGCGTTCGCATGGACGGTCCACAGCCGGGCCTATGCCGAGAACGAGTGGCGCGGCGCGCAGCCCTGGAACCCGCCCACTATGGCGACGCTCGCTTCGGGAGCGTCGCGGACCTACGGCCTCCGGTTCCTGGTCTCGGACGAGATCCGCAACATCGAGCAGACGCTGGCGGCCAATGACCGCCCGGTCGCGGTCGGGATCCCCGGATACGTCCTGCCCATGGATCTGGAGGGCAAGCTTTTCCTCCGCTACGGGAGTCGGGTCGCGGGCATCACGGCAGAGCCGGAGGGCGCTATCACCCTCCATGAGGAGGGTTCCAGGAGGGGCGGCTGGAGCGGTTACGCTCTGCGCGGGAAGAAATGGGGCCGCGCCCGCCTCACCGTCCGGTATGCCGACGGGACCCGGCAGTCCATCCACTACTACGTCATCAAGCCGGCAGCGCAGGCCGTGGCGGACCTCGGCCGCTTCCTCACCACCCGGCAGTGGTTCACGGACTCGCAGGACCCCTTTCACCGCGCGCCGTCCGTCATCAGCTACGACCGCCAAAAGGACCAGATGGTCACCCAGGACAGCCGCGTCTGGATCGCGGGGCTGGGCGATGAGGCGGGCTCCGGCTCCTGGCTCGCCGCCGCTATGAAGGAGTTCGGGCAGCCGGACGCCGAGGAGCTGGCGCGCTACGAGGGGTTTGTGGACCAGGTCCTCTGGGGCGGCATCCAGTACAGCGATGGGCCCAACCGCTTCGGGGTCCGCAAGAGCCTCTTCTACTACGACCCGGCCTCGCATCCGGGCTACCCCTACGATCCGTCGCTCAATTGGCGTACCTGGACAAGCTGGAACAAGAAGGCCTCCGAGGACATCGGCCGTGGCTACAACTATCCGCACGTGGTCGCCGCCTACTGGGCGATGTACCGCATCGCCCGCAACACCAACAATATGG
>CAYNFH010000345.1:0-4305 GCA_964396385.1 uncultured Chthonomonadaceae bacterium
GGTGCGGCAGCGGCAAGAAGTACAAGAAGTGCCACCTGGAAGCCGATGAGCGCGCCGAGAGGAGCGACGTATGAGCGCACCGCCGGAGGTAAGGCGTGCGGACAAGCTGATGCCGGAGGCGGAGGCCCAGAGCGTGCTGGAGCAGGGCTTCTGCGGCCGCCTGGGGACGGTGGGCGAGGACGGCTATCCGTACGTAGTCCCGCTTCTCTATGTGTGGCTGGACGGGGAGATCTGGACCCACAACACGCGGGCCGTCGGTCACCTGCGCCGGAATGTGAACCACGAGCCGCGCGTCTGCTTCGAGGTAGATGCGCCCGGCCAGGTCTTTCCCTACGGGCGCTTCGAGTGCGACACCTCCGTCAGCTACCGCAGCGTCATCGCGTTCGGCCGCATCCGCGTCGTGGAGGATTCGGAGGCCAAGGCGCGCTTCTGCTCGGCGCTGATGGCCAAGTACGGCAACGCGGAGTGGGACCGCCCCCGGGACGTCTTCCCGCGCCTGGACCAGATCACGGTCTACGCCATTACCCTGGAGCGTGTCACCGGCAAGCAGAACCTACTGCCTGGGAGCAAAGCATGATCACGGAATGGAACGAGACGACGGAACAGGGAATCACCTACCCGCAGGGATTCCGCGCCTCCGGCGTGCGGTGCGGGCTGAAGATCGAGGGGAAGGACCTGGCGCTACTCATCGCGGACAGCCCGGCCGTGGCCGCGGGCGTATTCACCACCAACCAGGTGAAGGCTTCCTGCGTCACCTGGTCCCAGCAGGTAACGCGCCGCGGAACCGCGCGCGCCATTGTCTGCAACGCCGGTAACGCCAACGCGTGTAACGGGGAGCAGGGCGACCGGGACAACGCGCGCATCGCCGAGATTGCGGCGCAGCAATTCGGCTGCGCGGCCGAAGAGGTGGTCGTGGCTTCCACGGGAGTGATCGGGCACCTGCTGCCGGTGGAACGGCTTGAGGACGGCGTGCCGCGCGCGGCCACCCGACTCGGCCGCTCGCCCGAGCACGATGCGGATGTCTCCCGCGCCATCATGACCACGGACATCCGGCCCAAGCTGGTGGCCGTGAGCTGCCGGTCCGATGCGTGGGAGGGCGCGCTGCGCTTCGGCGGGGTCTGCAAAGGCTCCGGCATGATCGCTCCCAACATGGCCACCATGCTCTGCTTCCTTACCACGGACGTCCGCATCTCGGCGCGTCTGCTCCAGCAGGCGCTATCGAGGGCTGTGGAGCGGACCTTCAACCGCGTGACGGTGGATGGGGATACCAGCACCAACGACATGTGTATCGCACTGGCATCGGGCATGGGAGAGTATGAAGTCCGCGAACACCGAGCGGCGCTCGCGGACTTCACGGAGGCGCTGGAGCGGGTCTGCCGGAAGCTGGCGCGAGAGGTGGCGCGGGACGGAGAGGGCGCGACCAAGCTGGTGGAGGTGGCGGTAAAGGGCGCTGGAACGGAAGCCGGCGCGGCGCAAATCGCCAAGACCATCGCGGAATCCCCGCTGGTCAAGACCGCCCTGTTCGGGTGCGACCCTAACTGGGGCCGCATCCTGGCCGCCGCGGGCCGGGCGGGCGTGGCGTTCGACCCGGGGCAGGCGTATGTGGCGCTGGGTGGTATTCCGGTCTTCGACCGCGGGCGTGGACTACCGTTCGACGCGGCTGCCGCGAACTGCTACCTGAGGCAGGAGGAGGTGAGTCTCCTGGTAGACCTGCGCCAGGGCTCGGAAGCCGCCATCGCCTGGACCTGCGACTTCTCTTACGACTATGTCCGGATCAACGCAGAGTATCACACCTGAGCTGCGCGGCGCGATCCTGGTTGAGGCGTTGCCGTACCTGCGGGAGTTCTACGGCAAAACGCTGGTGATCAAGTACGGCGGCAACGCCATGATCGACGCGACGCTCAAGGAGCAGGTGATGCAGGACATCGCGCTGCTCTACTTCGTCGGCATCCGCTGCATTCTGGTGCACGGCGGCGGGCCGGAGATCAGCGCTTTGATGAAGCAGATGGGCCACGAGCCCACCTTTGTCGGGGGCCTTCGGGTCACCGACGCGGCGACGATGGAGATAGTGGAGATGGCGCTTGCCGGCAAGGCGAACAAGAACATCGTGGCGCTGCTGAACCGCCATGGCGCGAGGGCGGTGGGGCTCAGCGGCAAGGATGCCAACCTGCTGGTCGCCCGGAAACTTGAATCCCCCAAGGGAGACCTGGGATTTGTCGGCGAGATCACGCAGGTCAACGCGGAACTGCTCAACCTGCTGGCCGACCAGGGGTACGTGCCGGTGGTCTCCTCGGTCGCGATAGGCGCGGACGGCGAGTCCTATAACGTCAACGCCGACCACGCCGCGGGGGCCGTCGCGGCGGAAGTGAAGGCGGCCAAGCTCATCGTGCTGACGGACGTGGAGGGGCTGTACGCGGACTTCTCGGATAAGTCGTCGCTCATCTCAGATATGAGCGTCGCCCAGGCCCGGCAGATGCTGGCCACCGGCGCGGCGGAGAAGGGGATGATTCCGAAGCTGGAGGCGTGCATTACGGCGCTGGAGGGCGGCGTGGACCGCGCCCACCTCATTGATGGCCGCCAGCTCCACGCCCTGCTGATTGAGGTCTTCACCGACGCCGGCATCGGCACCATGGTTCGGAGGTCTGAACCGTGACCGGTCTCAGCAGCGGTTGTAGCTTCGTGGCGGGACAGAGAGTACGATTGCGCGGCCCGAGAATTCGGGAGCAATGATACGTCATACAGACTCACGAGCGGATTTCCGCATCCACGTGCTGCTGCGGAGGCTCGGCCATGCTGCCCCGCGCGTGAGGGAGAACGCGGCGCAGGCGATGCTCGGCCAGGGGGAGCTCGCGATTCGGGTGCTCGACGCCATGGCCAGGCAGCCGGTGAAGGCCAATAAGGCTCTTTTGCAACTTGCGCCCATAGCGCTGACCGGCGCGTCCCCGCTTCTTGCGCTGGACGCATTCTGGTGGTTGGCTGGAGGCGACATCTGGTTTCTGCTCATTCCGCAGGCTGTATTTGGTGCTATCCTCGCGGCCTGTGCGGTGCTTTCCCTGGGACTGAACCGGCTGCTGCACCCGCGCCGGAGGAACCTGGTCCGGGCGCTGGCCCTGTTTGACGATCCCGCGGTGCTGGCCCCGTTACTGCGGGTCCTATCGAGAACAACCCGTAGCGGCAGGTTTGTCTCCCTGGAGGAGCGGGAGATCGGGCGCGGCCACGTGCTGCGCTTGCTGGAAGGGCTTGCGCCGGCCGAGGCGCTGTCCGCTGTTGCTTCGCACCGGAAATGGTTCTATTTGCCGCTCGCAGAGGAGCCGGGCACTTCGAGCGAGAGGAAGTGGTTCGCACCGCTCGCGAAGTTTGCCTGCCGCACGCAGGACGTCGAAGCACTGCCGCTGCTGGAGAGCGCCGCGGCGGGCCTCGACCACGACCTCGATCCGGCCACCCGGACGGCGCTGGCGGATGGTGCAGCCGTTCTCCGCGCCGCCGCCGAGCGCCGCGCCGCGGCTGACCGCCTCCTTCGGGCGTCGGAATTGGGGCACGACAATCTGCTGCGAGTACCGGAGGCTGCGCGGTCAGCTTCTCCGCGGCGGCTGCTTCGGGTCCCCGGCGGCCAGGGAGAGGAGGACGGATTGGATGAGTTCAGCGAGATAACGTCCACGCTTGCCGTACTCCGGGTGGCCCAGGAGAAAGTCTGGTGCCAGGCGTTCCTTGCGCTGGTCGCCGCAACCGTATTACTGCCGGCGGCTCTCCGCATAGGCCCCGCGTTCGCTCTGTACGCGGTCGCTGCCCTGGGTGTCGCTGTCGCGGCGGGCATCGTGATGGCGGTGCTTACGGCGCGAAAGCAGAGGCGTCTCGAGCGCCGGCTAATCCAGATGAAGGACCCGCGGGGAGCGGGGCCGCTGCTGGAGGCGCTCTCCACGGCCCGGGGCCGGCACCGCCGCGACGTGATCAATGGCCTGACGATGCTCCTGCCGCGCCTGAGCCTGGACCAGGGGCGCGCGCTGACGACCGGGCAGCGAAGCGCGATGCGAACAGCCTTGCTGCAGGCGGAGAGCGTGCCGCTCTGCCTCGCGATTCTGGAGGCATACGCGGCCTGCGGCGACCGCGCGGCCCGCGGACTGGTCCGGGTCCTGGCGAACGGCACGCTGACGCACACGCGCGACCGGCGCATCCAGGAGGCGGCGCTCCGCTGCCTGCCCGCGCTGGACGCGCGGATCGCCGAGGACGAGCGCGTTGGGATAGCCGTCTCCGGGCTGGAGGCGGAGGACCGGGAGGCCCGGGGCGCCGCCGCGGCGCTGTCGCTAT
>CAYNFH010000346.1:0-4241 GCA_964396385.1 uncultured Chthonomonadaceae bacterium
ATCGACTACGAGCGGGACCCGCAGTATGCGGCGGAGCGGAGCCGGCTGCACTGCCAGTGGCGGCGCAGCAACCCGGTCTCGACCAGCCTGCACACCATGTTGGAAGCGGCGGGCCGGGGGCAGTACGTGGGCAGCTTCCTGCAGGTCTTCACGCGCTGGCCGGGCTGGTGGGGCGAGGGCGATACCATCTTCCACCTGGACGGCGAGACGATGACGCACACCCCGGGCACGGAGGACGAGTACGGGTCCTGCTGGGGATTCGAGCACCTGTACTCGTATATGTACAGCGGATACCTTCAGAACGAGGAGGGGCATAACCGCATGTACCGCTGGTACCTGGCCAACCCCGTGCGGTTCCAGAGGTCCTTGCACGTGGAGATCCAGGACCAGCGGTGGGAGAAGGGCCAAATTCCCAGTCAGGACGACTTCACCAGCGTGGCCTTCTGGTACCAGGAGGAGCCGCACCGGCCCTTCACGCTCCAACCCTTCGCCGAGCGCACCGCGCCGAGCCGCGCCATTGAGTACAAGTAGGGTCCTACCGTTCGAACAGGCGGTTGACCTCGGGGTAGGGGACGGTGTCCGCGAGGAAGCTCGTGTAGGTCCCGGGGCCGCGGAGCTCTTCCGCTATGCGACGCACCAGGGCCAGGGTCGCGCGGTTCGGGCCGGACCCGACGCTCACGCGCGCCACGCCCATCCGCTCCAGCTCCGGGACGGGCGGCGTGCCCGGTCCGGCCAGCACGTTGATCGGCCCGCGTATGCGCTGGGAGAGCGTCCGGATAGTCTCCGGGTCCGTCACGAAGGGCACAAACAGGCAGTCCGCTCCCGCCTCCCCGAAGGCGTTGGCGCGCTCCACGGCCTCCTCCAGCGGGTTGGGCAGGCCCAGCCCGGTGTAAAAGGCATCCGTGCGCGCATTGATCACCAGCGGCACGCCGTAGAGGCGGCCCAGCTCCCTGAGAGCCCGCACGCGCTCCATCGCCTCGTTCAGCGGCAAGAGGCCAGAGACGGGGGACGGGGGACGGGAGACGGACGGAATATCCGAGTCCTGAACCCCGAGCCCCGAACCCCGAACCCTCAGTTCCGGCAGCCGGTCCTCCAGGTTCAGCCCCACGGCCCCGGCGTCTAGGAGAGCGCGGGCGGTCTCCACCACCTGCTCCACATTCGCGCCGAAGCCGGCCTCCGCGTCCACCGTCACGGGGATCCGCACGGTGGCCGTGATGCGGCGCACCACAAAGATCAGCTCCTCCAGGGGAATCCGCTCGCCATCCGGGTAGCCCAGGCTGGAGGCGACGCCCGCGCTCGTGGTCCCGACCGCGGGGAAGCCCGCCGCCTCAAAGATGCGAGCGCTGGCGGCGTCCCACGCGTTGGGCATGACCAGAATGGGCGGCCCCTTGTGCAGGTCCCGCAGCCGCTCTGCCTTCTCCTTTTGTGTCATCACACGCCTCCAGGAAAGGTTGATTCACCACAGAGGACGCAGAGAAACACCGATGAGGCGATAAGGCGATGAGGCGTAACGGATTCCGGCCACGCCCCATCTACCAATCCCTTCATCTCTCCATCCGGTCTCCGTGTCCTCTGTGTCCTCTGTGGTTCAATCCAGGCTCTGTGGTTCAAAGGTTTGTGAAACATTTCACGTACTGCCGGCGTAATGGAAAGTGAGAACGCTGGAAGACGAGGTACTTGGCGATGTGCGAGTGTTCGGTGCGCGAGGCCGGTGGCAGAATCTCCCGGAGTATGATCGAGGAGATCATCTACGCCCGCGCGGACCGCATGGCTCGCCGCGTGACCCAGGCCGCGCAGGACGTGGGCCGCGCCACCGCCGCCCGGCGTGCTCAACCTCCATCGTACCCGGAAGATCACCACAGAGAACACGGAGAGCACAGAGGGGAGATGGGGGAGAAGGCCTGAGGTCCTCTGCGGCCTTCGCGTGCTCTGCGGTTCACGGATTCCCGCGGTATAACATGGGTTATGCGCGCAAAGTTGCCCATGGCCCTCCTGCTGCTCCCGGTGGTCCTCTCGCTCGCACAATCTCGGCTGCTTTCGGAACGGCAGTCCGAAGTCCAAAGTCCGAAGTCCGATTCGCGGAAGCTGGCGCCGACGCGCAGCCGCCGGGAATCCTTCAACCTTCAACCTTCAACCTTCAACCAGCACCCGCACGCTCTCACCGTGGAGCAGGGCCGGCATTACTGGGCGTTCCAGCCGCTGCGGAGGGCGCCGCTGCCGGCGGTCAAGGACGCGGCCTGGTGCCGGACGCCCATCGATCGGTTTATCCTGGCCGGGCTGGAGGCGAAGGGGCTGCGGCCCAACCCCCCGGCGGATAGGCGCACCCTCATCCGCCGCGCCTACTTCGACCTCATCGGCCTCCCGCCTTCGCCCGCGGAGGTGGAGGCGTTTGTCTCCGATCCCTCGCCGGACGCCTATCCGCGCCTGGTGGACCGGCTGCTCGCGAGCCCGCACTACGGCGAGCGGTGGGGCCGCCACTGGCTGGACCTGGCCCGCTTCGCCGAGAGCCACGGCTACGAGCAGGACTACGACCGGCCCAGCGCCTACCAGTACCGCGACTTTGTAATCAAGGCGCTGAACCAGGACATGCCGTACGACCAGTTCGTGCGGTGGCAGCTCGCCGGCGATGAGATCGCCCCGGAGGAGCCGCTGGCCCTTATGGCGACGGGGTTCCTGGCTGCGGGCACCCACGCCACCCAGATCACCAAGAACCAGGTGGAGAAGGAGCGGTACGACGAGCTGGACGACATGCTCGCCACCACCGGCACGGCCATGCTGGGGCTTACGCTGGGCTGCGCCCGCTGCCACGACCACAAGTACGACCCGGTGCCCCGCAAAGACTACTACCGGATGCTCTCCACCTTCACCACTACGGTGCGCAGCGACTACGACGTGAACATGGACCCGGCGGGCTACAAGCGGGCCATGGCGGCGTTTCAGCAGGAGCACGCGCCGCTGCTGGAGGCTCGCAGCCGCTTCGAGCGAGAGCAGCTCCCGGTCCGGCTGGACCGGTGGCTGAAGGAGCGCAGCCCGCAGCCGGACGGCTGGATCCTGCCGGAGCAGGTGAGTGCCCGGTCGGACGGGGAGGCCACGTTCACGCCGCTGGAGGACGGGTCGCTGCTGGTGAGCGGCAAGAACCCGGATACGGACATCTATACCATCACGGTGCGGACGCGGCTGACCGGCATCATGGCGATCCGCCTGGAGGCGCTGGCGGATCCCTCGATGGTGAAGGGCGGCCCGGGGCGAGCCAGCAACGGTAACTTCGCGCTGAGCGACGTTCAGGTGAAGGCGGCGCCGCTCGGCCCAACGGCCGATCCTGTACCCGTGAAGCTGGTCCGGGCCGCCGCGGACTTCGAGCAGAAGGGGCTGCCGGCGTCCGCCGCCATCGACGGAGACCAGAAGTCGGCGTGGGCCATCGACCCGCAGTTCGGGCGCGATCACGGCATCGTCTTCGACCTGGAGCAGCCACTGGGGTTTCCGCAGGGCACGCAGCTCACCCTTGTCCTCAAGTTCGAGAACAACACGCGGCATGGGATTGGCAGGCCGAGGATCAGTCTTCAGGCGGCCCCACCCCTTCACCCCTTCACCCCTTCACCCCTTCACGTGCCTTTAACCGAGGCGGCGTACCGCGCGCTGCATTCCGGCGCCGCGATGACGGCGGAGGAGCGGCAGGCGCTGCTGCTCTGGTATCGTAACCTGGACCCGGACTGGCAGCGGCTGAACCGGGCGGTGTACGACCACCTCGCCAAGGCGCCGAAGCCCAGGCTGGAGAAGGCTCTCATCGCGAGTGAGGGCGTTCCGGCGGTGCGCACCCACACGCAGGGCGGGGATTTCCTGCCGGTGACGCACTTCCTGCGGCGCGGCGATCCCAACCAGAAGGAGGGAGTGGCTACGCAGGCGTTCCTGCAGGTGCTCTCTCGCGCGCCGGAGAGCCGGTGGCAGGAGAAGCCGCCGCCCGGCTGGCGCACCAGCTACCAGCGGCGCGGTCTGGCGAACTGGATCACGGATACGAAGGATGGCGCCGGCATGCTGCTGGCGCGCGTGATTGTGAACCGCCTGTGGCAGCACCATATCGGCCGGGGCATCGTGGCCACTCCCAGCGACTTCGGCACCCAGGGCGAGCGCCCGACGCACCCGGAGCTGCTGGACTGGCTGGCGGTGGAGCTGACGGAACCCGGATGTCTCGCGCAAAGACGCAAAGACTGCAAAGGGGAGAATTCCGCTTCCGGACTCACGAC
>CAYNFH010000347.1:0-4240 GCA_964396385.1 uncultured Chthonomonadaceae bacterium
GTGGGTATGCACCCAGTAATCTTAGCGTGAGATCGTTGTCTCAAAATGCAGAGTCGAGAGTCGAGAGTCCAGAGATGGCCGCCGCCACGGGGGTGCCAGAGGGAGTGAGATCGTTGTCTCAAATTAGTAGACGATCGGGAGGAGCGGTGGCACCGCACTGGCCACCGGAGTGGGGGCGGTAATGAGTAGAGACTGCGTAAAAAGCGAAGAAAGCGTAATAAGGGAGGGCATGCCCCGGCCCAAGCTCAGCCGGGCAGGACTCCGGTCTTGCGCGGAAAGTGCGGAAAGCGCGGAAAGGGGGGTCGTAGCGCCCGTTCCAAGCTCAACATGGGCAGGTTCTCATGTTGCGCGGTAAGCGCGGTAAGCGCGGTAAGGGTGCACGGTACGAGGGCAGAGCCCTCGTACTCCTGCATGCAGATTCCGGTGGCAGCTTCCGAGGGCTCTGCCCTCGTGCTCCCGCTGAGGGGGCTTCATTCGCCCCCTCAGCCTTGTATCTCCCCTCATAACGAGCCGCTTTGCGGGCTTCGCAGGCAGGGGCCGGAACCGCGACCGTCCCTTCGGGACAGTTCCCGCGGGCCGGCTGCTGCCCCGCGTGCGGCACCACTGCCGGAATGCAGCCTGGCTGGATTATAGGAGGTTCATGTGGCACGGCTGCTGTCCCGCGTGTGGCGGGACTTATCCACGCATTGAGGCGGTTGGCGTCCCGGGCTGGGTGTGGAGGGGTGGAGCGTGATGGCGAAATTTGACATAACCACAACAGGTGATGGGATGAACGATTCCAGTTCGGGGCTTGCACGCGTTGGAGCAAGGCGAAGAAGCAAGGCTCTTCTGTCCTGGCTGGTTGCAGCCGGTGCGCTGATCGCGCTCTTCGGCACCCGGGCGTGGCACGCGAGCCGGCCGGTGCTGGTGTGGTTCGAGAGTCCACCTCTCGGTCCGCACCACCACCGCATTCGCTGCCTCGCCCCTTCCGGCTGGCAGATTGAGACGGATAAAAGCGCGGCTCCGTACGAATTGGTGTTCATTCGCCCGCGGCAGCCCCTGCGCTGTCTGCCACTGCCCGTACGGCGATGGTTTGCCCGCTTCAGAAGGGACGACGGTGAGGTGGCAATCGTGTGGGACGAGACGCACTGGACCTCGGCAGCGATGAACCTGGAGTATCGCGCCGAGTTTCATGTTCAAGACAGGTTCGGCGTGACGGCGAACGGAGCGCGATGGCAGCTCTACTATGTCAGTCCCGACAGCCGGTTCTTTGAAGCGACTCGCTCAACTATTTGCAATAGCCTGCGGATAGAGTAGTGGTGTGGCGACGGTGGTGCGACGGTCCAACACAGAACCAATGGCTGCCGATTTTGGGAGCGGGCGGTGAAAAGGCCAAAGGCAGAAGCGGTAAAGTACGTACCGGTGGAAGTAGATCCGCAGCCGACTTCCAGCGATACAGTGGGCGTACACCTTCGCAGGTTCATCGCCTCCTTTATCTTGAGCCACAGGCGCAGGCGTTGGGAGCATTGCTTGATAGAGGCTCCGCAGAAGGCGCGCGAGCTGCTTAGCCGGTTGCCGAGCGATCTGGATCCCTTCCTCTGCCGGGAGCTGCGCGGCAGCGAAGGGTTTCCGCTGCAATTGGGGCGGGCTTACGGCACCGGAGTCTACTTCGACGGCGGTGAGTCAGCGCTGCACTTAAGCGCCGCCGAGGCCGCGACTCTCGCTACAGAAAGTGACGCGGACGCGATCTTCTCGACGGAACCTGGGAGGAGGGCTCTGTGCTTCAGCCACCACGGAGGCGTGTGGGTCTGTGAGCGAGGAGGCCGTGTGGAATGAGTGGTGCCGAAGCCGCTGAGCATATGCCGAGCCGCCCTGTCCGGCGCGCGTCCCGCACGTTGTTCCCGCTGTCCGCCAGTGGCGTGCTCCTGGCCCTGCTCGGCGTCTGGTCCTGGTACGCGAGCAGGCCGAAGCTGGCGTGGTACGTGAGCCCTGAGATTCACGGCAAGAGGGTTCGGCTGCTCATACCGGCAGGCTGGGGGCAGGAGCAAGATCTCCATGGCGCCGGTTCCGGTCGCGTCGATATCAACCTGATCCCGCCTGACACGGCTTCCCGTTGGCCAAACTGGCTTTCGTGGCTGAGGCCGAGGACTGAGGAGGCCAGCATCCGCTTGACCCTGGACCCCGACTTCCAGTTCCTTGGGCTTAGCAATGGACAGTTCTGGTTCGACGCTCTCCCTGCGGAGCGCAGGTCACGTGCTCACTTGTACGACGAACGCCCTGAGCAAGTGGACGAGAGTGGGAACCTGCAAGTTGCGGCGCGCGAGGTCGCCACACGAGATGGGCGGCACGCGGTGCTGATGATATACCGGCGGCAGTCCAGGGCTGCATTCGACGCCACTCACGAGGTCATCTGCAACAGCTTGAGGATAGAGTAGCAGCCGTGGGACAGCAGGAGATCCGGCTTGCGGCGGGACCGGCCGTGCTCCGCTCCTGGCGGGTGGAGGATGCGGAGGCGCTGGCGCGGCACGCCACTAGCCGGGCGGTGTGGCGCAACCCGCGGGAGGCGAAAACGCATCCCAACGCGACCGCGGGCGCTGACCGCAGTCGCTGTGTATAATGTGGACATGGCACACACCCTCCATTTCAAGGCGGACATCCCGACGAGCCGTAGGCTTGAGATAATCCTGCCCAACGAAGTCCCTGCCGGCGAGGCGGACGTAGTCGTAACAGTCAGCCCGAAAGATCAAGATCGCCGGAGCACGGCCAGTGATCTGCTCTCGTCCGAGATCCTGGGCATGTGGTCGGATCGGGACGATATCGACGACAGCGTGGCGTTTGCCCGCAGGCTCCGCGAGCGCGCGTGGAAGCGCTCGGGGGAATGAGCCTGGTGGACTCGGACGTGCTGATCGAGGTCCTACGCGCTTCGACTGCGGCCGTTGAGTGGCTGAAGGAATACAAAGGAGACTTGGCCCTGCCGGCGGCGGTGGCCTGGGAGCTGCTGATAGGGTCGCGTAATGCTCGCGAACTGGGCAAGACGGAAAAGTTCCTGTCGAGGTTTCGCGTAGAGGAGATCGACGCACAGGACTCTACGCTGACACGCTCCTTGATCGTCGCGCACTCGCGTTCCTCTGGTCTCAGCGTGCCGGATTACCTCGTCGCCGCGCAGGCGATTAACCGTTCCTCTACCCTCTTCACATTCAATCTTCGCCATTTTCGTGTGATCCCTGGCCTGGATGTCCAGGCTCCGTACGAGCGCTAAAGTAATATGAACGCGCGATTGGTCATTGCAAACCCTGATAAAGCTCCGCAGGCACCGGCTGCACCCACACTCGTCATTGAGGAGGATGGATGGATTGTCGTGCATAGCGCAGGCTGGTATACGCGTGTGTGGGAAGCTTCCCCTGGCGGACGCGCACCGCTGACTTGCCACGGCCACGGCCATTTGACAGCCAGGCTGCAGGGGGATACAATCGGGCAGGCTCTCGATAATGGAAGGAAAACCGAGACTTGGCTATCACGATGGAACTGGAGCTGCCAGATGACTTAGCAGAATTCCGGCTGCCGGAGGGCGTACAGCATCGGCTGCAGGAGCTGCTGGACCGGCAGGATACTGGTGAGTCCTTATCACCGGAGGAGAGGAAGGAGGCCGAGGGCCTGGTCGACCTCGCCGAATGGCTCTCGCTCATCCGGCTTCATGCCCATCGCCTCGGTTCCCATTCTCAGGGTGCCTAGTGCGTTCCATCGCCGTCCGCTTGCGACGCACCGTCCTTGCAAGAGCGGGCGGGCGATGCGAGTACTGCCGCCTACCTCAGGAGGGGCAGGAGGCGCTCTTCCACATCGACCACATCACTCCTGTCGCGGCCGGTGGACCTACGGCTGCGGATAACCTCGCGCTGGCCTGTGTCTCGTGTTCGCTCCGGAAGGGGGCATGTGAAATCGTGGTGGATCCGGCGAGTGGGGAAACTGTTCCACTCTTCCATCCGCGGCGAGACTCCTGGGACGAACACTTCCAGTGCAAAGGCGTGGTCATCGTAGGCCGCACTGCCACGGGACGCGCGACCGTTGAAGCATTGCGCATGAACCGGCCCCTCGTCCTCGCTATCCGCCGGGAGCAGCAGCTTCTGGGTCGCTGGCCCTGAGCCGATTGGTGCGATAGCCGCATGAACACGGTGGAACCGGGTGAGAAGCTGCCGAGGACTCGCGTCTGGCGCCTGTCCCGTGTCTCGAGGTTGCTGATGGCAGTTGGTGGGCTGCTGACGCT
>CAYNFH010000348.1:0-1940 GCA_964396385.1 uncultured Chthonomonadaceae bacterium
TCCGCGAGGAGCGGCACCAGCTCCTTCAGCATCTCGTCCACCTCACCGAGCGGCCCCTCATCTATCTCTCGTTTATCTGGGTAGCCCTCGTCCTTCTCTCCTTTCTCCACAAGGTCAACCGACTGCTGGAGCTTCTCAGCTACACCATCTGGGCCATCTTCGTCCTGGACTTTGTGATCAAGCTCCTGGTAGCGCCAAAGAAACTGGACTTTCTCAAGAGCCACTGGCTCATGGTGATCTCGCTTATCCTGCCCGCGTTCCGTATGTTCGCGGTCTTCCGCGCCATGCGCCTCCTGTGGACGGCAAACGCCCTTGGAACCACCAGCCTGCTGCAGATTCTCACCTCCATGAATCGGGGCCTCGCCGCCGTGCGCGGGACGATGGGCCGGCGCGGCGTTGGCCCGGTGGCAGCGTTCACGGGAATAGTCGTGCTGCTAGGCGCGGCCGGAATGCTCCAGTTCGAGAGCCCTAGCGCGTTACGACAGGCAGGGCTGGATCTGGCCGTGGTTGGACCCGGCCTGAGGAGCTACGCGGACGCCCTGTGGTGGACCTGTATGATCCTGACCACCATCGGATCTACCTACTTCCCGCAGACCGCCGAGGGCCGGCTCCTCTGTATCGCCCTGTCCATGTACGGACTGGCGGTGTTCGGCTACCTTACCGGCGCACTGGCCAGCTACTTCGTGGGCAAGGACCAGGAGGAGGGCGTCTCGATGGCCGATGCCGAATCCGGCAAGGTGCCGCAGCCAGGGTCCGCGCAGGCTGAGCTTCAGGCGCTGAGGGCCCAGGCGCAGCAGATTCTGCAGCAGATCGACCGCCTCGCAGCCGCCATCCCGGAGCTCCACGAGAAGCCGGCCTAACCTCCACGGGGTATAATGTGCGCGTAACGCCGGTTGCGCTGCTCAACCGGCCTTTTTGTGCGTGGGGGCTATGACGGTGGACGCAGGACCGGGGACGGACAGAGGGAGCGGCGGCCCGAAGTCCGGAGGTCCGTCCGTCATCCCTCTCCCGTCATCCGTTAATCTATGAACTTGCACGACCTTCCGCAGCGCGTCGACCGCCTGGCCGGCCTGGATGCGCTGCTTGAGACGTTTGGGGGCGATCATGCCCTGGCGCAGGTGGAGGGCCTTACCGGCCCCGCCAAGTCGCTGTTTGTGGCCGGCGTCTTTCAGCGCCGTCAAGCGCATCTGCTGGTCATCACCCACCAGCAGGAGCAGGCGCAAAGGCTGCTGGATGACTTGCGTCAGTTTGGCTTGCCCGCCGGAAGGCTCTTCACCCTGCCTGCCCTGGAGAGCCGCTGGCTCAGCGATGACGTAACGGACCACCTCGCGATAGGGGAGCGCATCGCGGCCCTTGCGGCGCTGGGCTCCGACGAGCCGTGCGTAGTGGTCGGCACGGCGGAGGCGATCTTTCAGCGCACCTCGCCCCCGGAGGAGCTTCTGGGCCACACGATTACTGTCCGGGCCGGCGAGTCGGTCGAGCTGGACCGACTCATCCGCGGTCTGGTGGAGATGGGCTACGACTCCGAGACCACGGTGGCCGCTCCGGGCCAGTTCTCACGCCGAGGCGGCATTCTGGACATCTATCCCAGCACGGCGGAGTCACCCATCCGCATTGAGCTCTTCGGCGACGAGATAGAGAGCCTTCGCTCCTTTGACGTGACCACGCAACGGAGCAAAGGCAGCCTCCAGGAAGCGCACATCGCGCCGGCCCGGGAGGTGCGCCTCACCACGGAGTGCGTCAACCTGGCGGCGCAGGAGATCCGCGCGGCGCTCCAACGGCGCAAGATGGATCTGGCGAAGGAGAGAAACCGCGAGGCGTTCGATACCCTCTCCTCCCGCATCGAAGACGATCTCTCCCGCCTGGAGAATGGCGTCTACTTCGACGGTCTGGAAGAGTACATCCCCTTCCTGGTGCCTACACCTATCTGCGCGCTGGAT
>CAYNFH010000348.1:1950-4154 GCA_964396385.1 uncultured Chthonomonadaceae bacterium
GAAGGGGAACCGGATTCCGCCGCATCAACCCTCAACCGTCAACCCTCAATGCAGGCATCTCCCCCTCTCCCCCTCTCCCCCTCTCCCCTTCTCGTTCTTGACGAGCCCGGCCAGATCCAGGCCCATTGGGACCGGCACCGCCAGGAGATCGCGGACTCGCGGGAGAGAAGGTATGCTCGGGGTGAGCTGTTGGAGGGCGGCGCGCACGAGAGCGCCTGTCCCAATGGGTTCCAAAGAGTGGCCCGCGAGTTCAACTCTCTGGTGCTCACGCAACTCCCCCGCACGTATGAGCAGTTCCCCGCGAAACGGAGGCTGCACGTGTCCACGGCCCCGATGGAGTCGTACCGCGCCCGTCTCAGCTTTTTTGCCGACGAGGTAAGTACCTGGACCGCCAACGGCGCCGACTGCCTGGTCGTTACGGACCAGCCCCAGCGCGTCCGGGAGATCTGCTCGGAGCTGGGCCTGGCTGTAGCAGAAGGGGAGCGGGCGAGCGGGCGAGCGGGCGAGCGGGAGACCAGTCGGTCGGCAGCACGCGGCGGGAGACAGGATTCCGGTCTCACGACTCACGACTCACGACTCACGACTCCGAACTCACCCCTTCAGGTTCTTGACGGCCGCCTGCGGCAGGGATTCAAGTTCGGAGACATCGGGCTCTACGTGGCGACGGACGCGGAGCTGTTCGGCACGTCACGCCCGGTGGTGACCCGCCGCCGTGCCACGGGCGGCATCCCCATCTCCACGATCCTGGACCTGCGCGAAAACGACTTCGTGGTTCACATCCACCACGGGATCGGCGTCTACCGGGGGATCGTCAAGCGCAAGGTGGACGACACCGAGCGGGACTACCTCTACATCCAGTACGCCGGTGGCGACAGTCTCTACGTTCCCGCCGACCAGATCGACCGGGTCCAGCGCTACATCGGCGGGGAGGGATCCCCGCCCTCCGTCAACCGCATCGGAGGCAACGACTGGCAGCGGACCACGCGCAAGGTCAAGGAGCAGGCCCGGGAGATGGCCAGAGAGCTCATCGAGCTCTACGCCGCCCGCCAGGCCGCTGAGCGGCCCTCCCTGGGTGACGATTCGCCGTGGCAGATAGAGATGGAAGAGGCGTTCCCCTATGAGGAAACCCCTTCGCAGCTCCGTGCAATCCAGGATGTAAAGGCGGACCTGGAGGACAACAAGCCCATGGACCGCCTGGTGTGCGGCGATGTCGGCTTCGGCAAGACGGAGGTCGCTATCCGCGCCGCCTTCAAGGTAGTGGACGCGGGTAAGCAGGTGGCAGTGCTCTGCCCCACCACCGTCCTGGCGGCGCAGCACCACACCACCTTCTCGGAGCGGTTAGCGGCCTACCCCGTCACTGTGGAGCTGCTCAGCCGGTTCCGCAGCCGCCAGGAGCAGAAGGAGACCATTGAGAAGATTCGCGCCGGCGCGGTTGACATCGTGGTCGGTACGCACCGCCTGCTCTCCAAGGACGTAGAGTTCCGCAACCTCGGCCTCATCATCGTAGATGAGGAGCAGCGGTTCGGCGTGGCCCACAAGGAGCGGCTCAAGCAGCTACGCAAAACGGTGGATGTGCTCACCCTTACCGCCACTCCCATCCCCCGCACACTCTCCATGGCGCTCTCAGGCCTGCGTGAGATGAGCGTGATTGAGGACCCGCCGACCGGACGCATGCCCATCATCACGCGCGTGGGCGAGTACGACGATGATCTGGTGCGGGACGCCATCCTGCGCGAGCTGGAGCGGGACGGCCAGGTCTACTTCGTCCACAACCGCATCGAGTCTATCGACTACGTGACGCAGCGAATCCAGCGATTGGTGCCGGACGCGCGAATACGCATCGGGCACGGCCAGATGTCGGAAGACGAGCTCGAACAGATCATGCACGACTTCTACCATCGCGAGTACGACGTGCTGGTCTGCACCACGATCATCGAGAACGGCCTCGACATTCCGAACGTAAACACCATTATTGTAGATAGGGCGGACCGCATGGGGCTGGCCCAGCTCTACCAGCTCCGCGGCCGGGTGGGTCGCTCCAACCGCCAGGCGTACGCGTACTTGCTGTACCGGCCGCACAAGCAGCTTACGGAGGTAGCCGAGTCGAGGCTGATGGCCATCCGGGAGTTCACCGCGCTCGGGTCTGGTTTCCAGATAGCCATGCGCGACCTGGAGATCCGGGGCGCGGGCAACCTGCTCGGCGC
>CAYNFH010000349.1:0-4103 GCA_964396385.1 uncultured Chthonomonadaceae bacterium
GACGTTTCCCGGGTGCTGAATCCCAGGGATGCGGAGGGGCAGGCCAGGAGCGGCGCATCGGCCACGATTTCTGGGAGCGCGGTCCTGCGGCGGCCGACGCTGGGCTGCTCCCCGAAAGGAGTGCTGAGGTTCGCGATGTACACGGGCGCGGGGACGCCGCAGAGGCAGCTCCATGATGCGCCGTCCAAGGTGCGCCTCACCGGCTGGAGCGGCGGTCGCGGCAATATCAGCTCTGTGACCCGCGTCGAGTTCCAGGATGAGAACGGGGACTGGAAGACGCTCTAGCGGATCTGGTCTGAACGTGAAAAGAGCCGGCGCGCGCCGGCTCTTTTCAATTCGAGATGGACCTCCTACCCGAGTCCGCGCACCGCGCGTCCGCCGTGTCTCCGGTGCCGACGGTACCGACGGCCACTCATCGAAGCGGTGGTCATGGCGTGGGCCCTGCGTCCTCGATTCATAGCGGTAGTGCCGGCGGCCGTGCCGGCCGTCTCGGCGCCCGTGCCGGTGGTCGCGGTGGTCCCTGCGCCGGCATTGGTAGTGGCGCCGCTACCGGTGGCGCTGTTGGCGGCGTTGGTACCTTGATTGACCGTTCCGGCGCGTCCCCGGCGCCGCCGTCGCGTTCCCGTTGTGGTGCCGGCGCCCGTACCGGTGGTAGCTCCGGTGTTGTTCTGGCCCGTCGCCGTGGTGCCTGTGTTCGTTCCCGTGTTGTTCTGCGCCTGGCTCACGGCGGGCAGGCAAAGCAGAAGGCCCAACGCCAGCGCCGAAGTCACAATCTCCCGTCTCATGGTACGTACCTCCTCAAGCGACTGCTGTGTTCTCGTTGGCGGCTCGTTTATATAGCAACGCCTACCTAAACGTGAGGGGCAGACGTGAGCAAAGGCGGGAGGGTTCCTGTAATCTGCGGGAGCGTGGAAACGGCAGGAGAGGAGCGATGCCGGCCGGCTAGCCGTGGCGCGGGGCCCGTGCCGCCGGTCGGCGAATATCTATTCCGGTGGAAAACGTTGGGTGCTGGAGCTTACCGGAGTGCGAGCCGGCTGTAGGAGGGCCGGCGGGACGATTCGTGCGCTTCGCTGGTCATGAACTCGGTCAGGCGCCGTTTCCGCTCCTCGGAAAGGTGCGGAGCGGCGTTCACCACGGTGCGGATAAGTTCGTCTTCAATGGCTACCGTAATGGATTCGGCCAGCAGATTGCGGGGATCGACTTCGTGGTCGGTCATAACTCTTCCTCAGATGACTTCGACGGAGGACCGATACCAGAAACGGCGGTCCGAAGTCCGAAGTCAGTGGCTCCGGGGCTGATCGGCCTGGAGCGGTTCGACCTCGCAGAGCGAGTAGCAGTGCCGGTCGCTCTGAATATCGAGCACCAGCATGGGTCCCTTATGCGGGAACAGGCGGGCCCATTCGTTGTCGACGGCCTGAACGCGGCCAACGAGCCCGGTCCGTAGTACCCGGACCGCATATCCGGGTTGCAGGGAGTCCTGGAGAGATGCAGCCATGGCGTCTCCTTTCCGCGCTACACCGTGGTAGCTGCGCCCATCATACTTAAATGATAGTACAGCTAATAGGCGAGAAGTGCAAGTGCGCAAGCGGCCTGCACCGCGCGGATTTGAGTCTTTCTGAGAGTCACCCACGGCCGGTATCCACCTACCGGCGCCGTCCACTCTCTATTATCGGCTTTCCGCGGCATTCTCTAGGCCATTCACGCGATTCGAGCAAAGGTGACAGGCTGAGGAAGCCCCCTCCCAGCCCTCGGACCATCCCACGCCCTCGGACCGGTGGCGGGCGTGGGCACCCCGGCAGGGCTGGGTACCCTCCCCCTCGTTTGGGGGAGCAGACGGAAGCCGGAGGCACCGTTCAACTACGCAGCGGGGACGCCGCCGCCGACCACGCGCACGCCGGTAAATTCGGCTATCTCCCGCGCGAGCCAGCGGATCTCGTTCTCCTCGTCGGACTCGTCCACGAGGAGCTCGTGGCCGTCGTTGTGGACCAGTACGAGGCTGAAGGTGCAGAAGTCGTCCGGGTCACGCGAGCGGCGGATGCGGAGATATTCGATTCGACTCAGCCACGTGACGGGCTTACCGTAGCGGAGGAGGGCGCCCTTGCTGAGGTCAAAGGAGAAGGCGGTGCTGTAACGGCGAACCAGGTAGACGTACAGCGGCGTGAAGACCGTGACCATGAGGCAGGCGACCAGCCAGAGGAAGCCAAACTGGTTCTGGTGGGGATTGAAGAGTCGGGAGGGGTCGCCGGCGTGGTCGCTCACGGAGTGCGCCTCCACGGCGATGCTCAGGAAGCCCAGGGCCAGGACACTGATAGCGGCAAGCAGGAACAGGGGACAGCCGGCATTCATCAGGCGGCGCTCAATGGGAAGCGTGAGCGTGAGCCGCTCCTCCTCCCGCACCATGTCGTACCGGTTCATGCCCTCAGGACACCTTCGCTTCCCTTACTGCGGAAACCCGATCTATCATGTACCCCAGAATCCGCCTTCAATCCAGCGAGCAGCCGGACAAAAAACGAGTCGAGAGTCGAGAGTCTAGACAATTCATTCACACAGGAGGTCCCGCATGACTCGACGTGAGCTTCTGCGCCGTTCCGGCGCTACCCTCCTTGGCCTTGCCGCATCCCCGTGGTGCTGGGGATGGAACGCCGACGCGCAGCGGCGCGAACGCCGGATCCTCCTGTTCACGCGGTCCGCGGGGTTCGAGCATAGCGTCGTGAAGCGAGCGGACGGCAAGCTCGCCTTCGTCGAGCAGATCGTGACCGACCTGGGGGCCAAGCACGGCTTTGAGGTAACGTGCACAAAAGACGGCACGGTGTTCACTCCGGAAAACCTCGCCCAGTATGATGCCTTTTTCTTCTACACTACGGGGGACCTCACCAAGCCGAGCAAAGATGGTTCCCCACCCATGACCCCCGAGGGCAAAGCCGCATTTCTGAACGCGATCCACGCGGGAAAAGGATTCATCGGAACCCACGCCGCCACCGATACCTTCCATACGGAGCCGGACACGCCGGACCGCGCCAACCGATACATCAACCACGTCGACAAGGCAGACCCGTACATCCGGATGATAGGGGCCGAGTTCATAAAGCATGGCAAGCAGCAGGTCGCCACCAACCGCGTGGTAGACCATCACTTTCCCGGTTTCGAGAGCCTTCCGGACTCCTTCCAGCTCATGGAGGAGTGGTACGGCTTTCACGACTACGCTCCGAACCTCCACGTACTCTTAGTCCAGGAGAGCGCCGGCATGACGGGTCCGGACTACCAGCGTCCTCCGTACCCGTCTACCTGGGCGCGGATGCACGGGCGCGGCCGGGTTTTCTACACCGGATTGGGCCACCGGGAGGACGTCTGGACCAATCCGCTATTCCAGCAGATCCTCCTTGGTGGGATCTCCTGGGCTGTCGGGAACGCGAAGGCGGACGTAATGCCCAACCTGGCCACTGTCACTCCCGGCTATGCGGCGATTCCGCCCCGGGGCTGACCACCGACCACAGACTACGGACGACGGATTCTGTAACGGTCTGCAGTCCGCGGTCAGTGGTCAGCAGCAACCTTACCGCCCGACGTACGGCATTCCGAGGTTGTGCATGGTGAAGGCGAAGACGTCCGCCTGCTCCTCGATTATCTTGGCCGTTGGTTTGCCGGCGCCGTGGCCTGCGCGGGTCTCGATGCGAATGAGGACCGGCGCGTCGCCGCCCTGATCGTGCTGGAGCTCGGCTGCGAACTTGAAGGAGTGCGCCGGCACCACGCGGTCATCGTGGTCACCCGTGGTCACCAGCGTCGCCGGGTAGTGAACGCCGAGGCGCAGGTTATGAAGCGGCGAGTAGGCGTAGAGCGCCTTGAACTCCTCCGGATCCTCGCTGCTGCCGTAGTCGGACTTCCAGTACCGTCCGATGGTCCAGAGGTGGTATCGGAGCATGTCCATCACCCCGACGGCGGGGAGAGCCACGCCGAACAGCTCCGGCCGCTGTGTGATGGCGGCGCCCACCAGGAGTCCGCCGTTGGAGCCGCCCTGGATAGCCAGCTTCCCGGGGGCAGTGTACTTGTTCCGGATCAGGTACTCCGCCGCCGCGATGAAGTCATCGAACACGTTCTGCTTATGG
>CAYNFH010000350.1:0-4035 GCA_964396385.1 uncultured Chthonomonadaceae bacterium
ACACCCGAACGCCGGCTCGTCCTACTGACTGTCCACTCCCGGCGCATAGGTGCCATGGCTGGAGACGGAGCAAGTGATTACGAGCCCGCCGGACTGCACAGTCTGGCCGTTGCCCGCCGTCGTCGTTCCGTCCGAGATACTCACCGTGTAGGTGCCTCCGTTAGGGCACGTCGGAGTGGACCCCAGGTCTCCGTACAGGTTTGTCAATGAAGTTGTATAGACGTGCGCGGAACCCCGCGTACGATAAGCCTGCTCGGCCTGGGCGATGGACCACATGTTGGACCGGCAGGTTGTAGATTCGGATTTGGCGAGAGAGCCAAGGTACAGCGGCAGCGCGACCGCCATCAGGATAGCGAGTATCAGGATCACAATCAACAGCTCGATGAGTGTGAACCCCCGGCGTCCCCCGATGCGGTTGGATTGCATTGTTCTTGCCACCTCCCGATTCGGGTATCGTGCTAGTCGTCTCATTCCTTGTTCCACATTATCGGCGGGATAACCACTATCCTAACAGCAGGTATTTGGACCGGAGATTCACCTTCCGGAACGGACCCCGTGGCTTCCGCAGGAGTTCTCTTTGTTGGGTAGAATCAGGGCGGTGAGGCGGATAGCCTCGCCGCTTTTTGTTAGCGGACTGAGCCATGGAATCCATCAGGGAGGACCGGCGAAGGCGGGATGCGGCACGCATCGCCTGGATGGCAACCATCCTGGCGGCGCTCGATGCCATGCCTCGGCCGCACGTACGGCATGTGGTCCTCGCGGTGGCCTGCATTGGGTGGTTCCTGCTGCTGGTAGATCAGCATCTGACCGCGCTGGAACGCGGCGAGGGCGTGGACTATCGCGCCGGGCGCTCTCTCCTTGGGATCTGCGCCGCGACAGCACTCATCAACACGAACTTGGGCATTCTGCCGGACGCGGGAGCGGCTTGTCTGCTCCTGTGGTCGCTCTGGACCGGCTGGGCGGATCTGCTGCGGGTTCGGTCGGACCGCGCCGGTCCCCGGGCGTCGCCGTGAGCGCGGCTCCTTCTCGGCGCAAGGTCTTCTCCAGGGGTGAGGTCCTCACGCTTTTCGGAATGGCGCTCTCCGTGATGAGCCCCGCCCTTACCTGGAGGCGGCAGACGCCGCAGGTTCCTCCCGGCGCGGCGCTGCTGGTCACCCGGCACAGTTTCGCGATGCCCGGGTTCGATATCTATGTGGGTGCCCTGCGGGTTGGCACGGCGGTGGCCTTCCTGGCGATCGCGTGTGGGGCGATGCTGCTTCTCGAGCCCAACCCGAACAACAGGGGCCTGCTGCGCACTGTGCAGTGCTGCGCGTCGGCGGCCATTCTTGTCCTGGCGGTCCTGCACATCGGGCCGTATCCGGGAGTTGTGTTAGCAATATTGGGAGCGCTCACCCTCATCTGGGGAGCGCTCGAGCGATACCGTTGAAGGACCCCGCTCCATGAAAGCAGTCGTAATGGCCGGAGGCGAAGGCACCCGCCTGCGCCCCCTCACCGCCCACCGGCCCAAGCCCCTGGCGCCCATCCTCAACAAACCGATCATGGAGCACATTGTGCTCCTGCTCAGGCAGCACGGGATTACCGAGATCGTCGTCACCCTGCACTATCTCGCCGATGAGATCGAAGGATACTTTGGCGATGGGTCGGAGTGGGGTGTAAAGTTCATATACTCCGTGGAGGACACTCCGCTTGGGACCGCTGGCAGCGTAAAGCAGGCCGAGGAGCACCTTCGGGACGATGCGTTCGTGATTGTGAGCGGCGACGCGCTAACGGACATCGACCTGACCCGCGCCATCCAGTTCCACAAGGACAAGGGCTCCCTCGCCACCATTGTCCTTTCCCACGTCGCCAATCCCCTCGAGTTCGGGGTCATTATCACCGACGATGACGGCCGCGTGCGCCGCTTTCTGGAGAAGCCGAGCTGGGGCGAGGTCTTTTCGGACACCGTGAACACCGGCATGTACGTGCTGGAGCCTTCCGTCTTCGACTACATGGAGCCCGGCAAGTCGTACGACTGGAGCCAGGATATATTCCCTCGCATCTTACGGCAGGATAGACCGCTGTTTGGCTACGTGATGCCGGACTACTGGTGCGACGTAGGCAACCTGGCCCAGTACCGGGAGGCGCAGTACACGGTGCTGGATGGCCGGACCAACATCCGGCCCCATGGGAACGAGCACGACGGCGTGTGGGTCGGCGACGCCGCAGAGATCGAGCCGGACGTACAGGTGGTCCCCCCCACCCTCATCGGCCGGAACGTGAAGATAAAGAGTGGCGCTGTCGTCGGTCCGTACGCCGTTATCGGAGACAACGCAATTCTGGAGGAGAACGTCTCGGTCCACCGGAGCATCCTCTGGGATAACGTCTATGTAGGAGCCAGCTCCCGTCTGAGCGCCTGTACGGTCTGCTCGCACGTGATGATCCAGGAGGATTGTAACATCCAGGAGGGCGCCGTCATCGGAGAGCGGTGCCGGATCGAGCGGGAGAGCACCATCCGGACGCAGATCAAGATCTGGCCGGACAAGCTCATAGAGGCCGGCTCGACGGTCACCATGAGCCTCATCTGGGGCCAGAAGTGGGTGGGAGCCCTCTTCCGGGACCTCGGCGTCACGGGCATTGCCAATATTGAGCTCACCCCGGATTTCGCCACCAAGGTGGGGGCCTGCTACGGAGCGTACCTCAAGCGCGGCGCCTCCATCGTTACTGCACGTGACTCGGGCCTCGCGGCCCGGATGATCAAACGGGCTATGATCTCCGGCCTGATGTCCGTGGGGTGTCACGTGCTGGACCTCCGCTCCATGCCACTCCCCATCGCGCGCCACGCCATCCGGGGGAGCTCTGCCGCGGGCGGCATGTATGTTCGCATGTCCCCCAACAATCCGCGCCTTTTGCTCATCGAATTCCTCGACCAGGACGGCGTCTACCTTTCCAAAGCCGCGGAGCGGAAGCTGGAGACTATCTTCTTCCGGGAGGACTTCGGACGCGCGGACGTGGACCAGATCGGGGACCTGGAGTTCGCATCTCGCAGCGTGGAGCAGTACCACGAGGACTTCACACGGCACATTGACACGTCGTCGCTGCTCGACCGGCGCCTGAAGGTGGTGGCCGACTTCGCCTACGGCCGCGTGGCAACGGTCTTCGCGCGAATTTTGGGCCGCCTTGGCTGCGACGTGATCGCGCTGAACGCCTATGAGGACGCAAGCCGCGCTCCGCGCACGGCGGAGCAGCGCGCGGCGCTGCTCCCCAATCTGCAGCAGATCGTGCAGACCGTGAAGGCGGACCTTGGCGTGCTCTTCCAGAACGATGGCGAGCGGCTTACGCTGGTGGATGAAAACGGCCAGGTGGTGGAGGGCGATGCATTGCTCGCGCTCTTCGCTGTGATGGTCGCCAGGACCCACGAGCGCGCCCGTATCGCGGTGCCGGTCACCGCGCCGTCTCACATTGAAACCCTGGCCGCTCTCCATGGCGCGACGGTACAGCGCACCGCGACCGATGTGCGTTCGCTCATGCGGCTGGCGGCCAGCCCGGACAAGAAGACGCCCGCAGTCGACTTCGCGGGCGACGGGTCCGGCGGTTTTATCTTCAGCGCTTTCCAGCCCGGCTTCGATTCCATGTATGCCTTCGGGAAGCTCCTGGAGATGCTCGCGGAAACGGGCCTGCGCGTCGGCGAGATTTCCGGCGAGCTGCCGCGGGCGCACCTGGTCCGAGCGGACGTGCGCTGCCCGTGGGAACTCAAGGGCCGCATCATGCGCGAGTTGACGCGGGAGGCGGAGCACGAGGGCAAGACCGAGCTCATCGACGGCATCAAGGTTCACCAGGACCACTCCTGGGCGTTGGTGCTTCCCGATGCATCGGAACCGTACTTTCACGTATATGCCGAAGGGGACTCGGACGAGCGCGCCCAGCAGCTCCTCCACCACTACGTGGGTCGCATAGAGCACCTGCGCGGCTAGGAAGTTCGCGAACAGCACGCAACGCAGGGCTGTCATTCCGACTGGGGAGCCGAGCGAGCGCAGGCTCCCTTGGAGGAATCTGGCC
>CAYNFH010000351.1:0-4028 GCA_964396385.1 uncultured Chthonomonadaceae bacterium
TGACAGCCGAATAGAACTGGCCCAGGGAGTGGGGCAGCTTTATGCGCTTAAACGGGCGGACCTCGTTGCCGGCCCCGCGAGAGAACATCACCGTCGTGTCCTCGCCGGTTCCGTCCATGGTGACGATGGCGGCGCGTTCAAACGGCGACACGAGGAACGCGCTGGAAGCGTGGCTCAGATGGTGGTCCACATAGTGGAAACGGAAGTTGCTTGGCCCGAACTCTTCCCGGATCTTCCTGGGCAGCTTGAGCATGCCGAGGTAGCTCTCGCCGACCTGGGTTACGCCGCGGTCCACCCGGGCGTTGTACATCTCCTTAGAGATGGCCCGGGACTTGACCGCCTGCATGGCCTTGTGCCGCAAGACCCAGGGCTTCCAGTACAGCGCGATGTGGTCCACGTCACCGATGCCGATGCCCGCCTGTTCTAAGCAGTAGCGCAGAGCATGGGACGGGAAGCCGCTATGATGCTTCTTGCGTGTGAACCGCTCTTCTTCGGCAGCGGCTATAAGATGGCCGTCCCCAACAATGGATGCGGCCGAATCTCCCAGAGAAGTCAAACCAACAACGTACATCGTCCGAAGGACCTCCTTGCCTCCCGTTCAGTTGGCTTCGGCTAAGTTTTTGGTCAAGAGCCAAGATAGGCCGGCACCGCCGGCGCTCACGCACTACCCTGCCCAAGGGCGGCCAGGTATGCCGACTCGTAGCGGGGCATGATTCTGTTCACGGCAAGCTGCTCCGTGACGTACGTCTTGCCGGAATCCGCAAGTCGCTTGCAGAGCTCCGGCGAGCGTGCGAGCCGAAGGACAGCATCCGCAAGGGCAGATGCGTCAGCCTTCGGAACGAGGATACCGTTTTCCCCGTCGCAAAGGATATCGGTGGCTCCGCTCACATCCGTCATCACCAGCGGCCTGGCCATCCAGAGTGATTCGGCCATCACCTGGCTGAACGCTTCCTGGAGCGTTGGTTGCACCACGGCGTCTACCGCGGCCATGATCGCCATGGAATCCGTGCGCCAGCCCGTAAACAGAACGCGATCCCTCAGGCCGAGCCTCTCTACCTGTCGCTCCAGGCGCGGGCGCTCCGCTCCCTCCCCTACCAGGAGCAGCTTGATCCTTGTTGCCGACTCCCGAAGGCACGACATTGCTTCCAGCAGGTACCGGTGGCCCTTTTCCTCATGCAGACGACCGAAGCTCGCGATGGTGAACTCGCCGTCCAGGGCAAAGTCGCGTCGCAACTCCTCAACGTATGCAGGCTCGGGAGCCGCGTACTTCTCCTCGACGAATCCGTACGGTATCCGCACCACTTTGTCGGCGCTTACGCCCTGCCATTCGGTGAGAATCTGCTCGATAAAGCGCGATGGCACCACTATCCTGCAGGCGGCGCGGTTGAATGCGCCCTCGATTGCCAGCAGCGCCTTCTGCTTACGCCCACGCGAGGAGCGATATATCGAGTTTGAGTAGTGCCGGCCTACGAACAGCCTGGCCTTCCGGTAGAGCCGCGTCGCCAGCCAGGCGATAACTGCCTGATCGTAGTGGTGGGCGTGGACGATGTCCGCTCGCCACTCCGCCATGATCCGCGCGAGTTGCAGCGCAGCGCGTGGGACCTCCGAGCGCGACGCCCCATCCAGAACCCAGCGGGGCGTCTCCGGCCGGTACAGCGGCTGGACTATATTCCACTCCGATGTCCGGACGCAGAGCCCCACCTCGAACCGCTCGCGATTCGCGAACTGTACAATAGTGTCTATAAAATCGTAGCGGTTGACGATGTCGGCGAATTGGAGTACGCGGATAGGCATTGGGCCGTCCAATGTCTGCCGTCAGGCAGGACCGGGGGTTCCGTTCCATCTTCCGGCGTAGTAATATCGATTGCCCCAGGTTTGCGGACGCAGCGCCGACACGCCCCGCGAAATTTGGCGAAGGACGTAGAGACTCAGCGCTCGCGGGGAGCGAAGGACCGCCATCGAAAGGCGGCTCGGGGCGGGCCAGTGCACCTCCCGCATGCGGTACTCGATTTCCATAAGCCCGAAACGGCTGAAGAACTCCCGCTGACCGGCAGACGTCGCCAGGAGAACATGGTAGGGCGGCATCTCCGTGATTCGATTGGGGCGGGCAGATCGAGCTTTCCGGAGGACCCACGTAAATAGGTTGGCATGGTTTTCGAGTGGCCCTTGGGCAAGGAGGATCCCGCCTGGCTTGACCAGGTTCAGGATAGTAGGCATCTGGTGGTCCGGGTCGGTCAGATGCTCAATAACGTCGCCCAGGTGCAGCACGTCCACCCCGGCTGCGTATCGCGTGGCCAACAAGTCCGGGTCTGAGAGCACCTCGCACTCCGTACGCTCGTGGGTGCGTCTGGCAACTTCCGCATCCAGCTCAAAACCCATGGCGTGCCACCCCAGTCTGCGCGCCTGGCCGAGAAGCAACCCCTGACCGCAGCCGTAGTCCATAAACGTGCCCGCCGGCAGTTTCTGGAGCCACTCGATGGTCCGTCCCGGCTCTTTTGGATCCTCCACCCAGTTCTCTCCCTGGGCCTCGGATACGTAATGGGGTCCATACATGCGGGCAAGCGTCTCCGCGCCAGGCATAGGATCGCAGTATAAAGAGCCGCAGGAGCAGCACTCCACGTACGGAAAGGTTGAGCCTGCGTAGCGAACGGCGCCCAACCAAGAGGGACGCGCGGCGCTTGCTGCGCACAAAGGACAGGCCATCACGATGTCACCTCCCACAGATCGCTCCGCCGGACTGGCGCAGAACGGTTACCAGAGCGGAGCTCGAGCGGAGGAGCCGGTCCGCGCCGTTGATGCCGGCAAATGAGAGTACCCCAGCCTTGACCTGCTTTCTGTATAAGAAGAGAAGCAGGACGCTGCCCGCCATTAGACTGCCCGCCGCAACTGCCGGACTGCCGGTTTGTGCAACTAACACCGACCCGACGCCGATTGGGGCAAGCGCCACCAGGTTCCACGAGCGCGATCCTGGGGCCACACGGCCCATCAGAACCCATGCGACCGCCACTGCGCAGGCATAGGCACCCGCCGATCCCCATGCGCATCCACTCACCCCGAACCGTGGTACCAGTATGAAGTCCAGGAGGAGATTCGAAGCACCGCAGGTGATCGCCGTTGCGGCCCCCACGTAAGTTGCGGACTTGGCGACCGATGCCACGCCATAACCCATCAATACGGGGCCGGCCAGCGCTCCTGCCATGAACAGCGGCCAGAGAAGCTGCCCGGCGGATGCAAATCTCGCGCCGAATACAACGGGAAGAAGGGCACTCCCGACCATGGCTGCCAGAGCGCACGTCACTGCCCAAGCGAGAGTAAGCACCGGAAGCGTGTCGCGCAGGAAGCCGGTGATACGCCCCGAGTTTCCCGTCGCCGTCACGGTGACGAAGTAAGGGAGCAGGAGCGTGCCTACGAGCTGGGGAAACTGCATGGCCATCCCAGCGGCCTGGTACGCAACCGCGTAAACTCCCAGATCCGCCGCCGTGCGGTAGTGTGAGATGAAGATGGCGTCCAGGTAGTTAGTGGACAGGTATCCCGCAACCGTGGCCGGAATGAGCGGGACGGAGAACCGCGCGATTCCCGCGATGGTGGCGCGGTCGGGCCCGTGTAACGGCACGATGAGCCGTCGCAGCCTCCAGACGGCGATCGCCGCGGGAAGAAGCGGCGCCACGATGTACGACGCGGCGACTCCGTAGACCGTGATCCTGCCGGTTGCCGCCAACGCCACGAGGGAGCATACCGTGCAGCCGCGCTCGAGCGCGATGAGGGCTCCCTGCACCCTCGGGAGCTTCGCCGCCTGCAGGCTGTACTGGAGATGTATCCACCCGCTGAACACTGCCACATTGGCAAGCAGGAGCCATCGCAGATTCGCCGGTATGTGGAGAGAGCGATCCAGCGGAGTCAGCCAGGCGGGTGCGAGGCAGAGCACAACTCCGAGGGTTGCGGCGATCATGAAAAGCCGGTTCCAGAAGGACGCCGCCAGAGAACCGGTGTCTACATACTCGGCGCATCCAAACCGGGTCAGGGCGAGC
>CAYNFH010000352.1:0-3822 GCA_964396385.1 uncultured Chthonomonadaceae bacterium
GCGTTCGAAGGTGACGCGGCGAACGTTCGCCGTGCCGGCGTAGAGGACGCGGCCCTGTTCAAATCGACGGACGGAGGCAAGACGTGGGAAGAGCTTCCGGGGCTGCGCACCCACCCCAGCGGACCCGGCTGGATGCCCGGCGCGGGCGGAATGGGCGTCCACACCATTATTCAGGATAGGACAGACCCGAACCGCATGCACGTCGCAATCTCCGCGGCGGGAGTGTTCCGGAAGGACGACGGTGCGAAGAGCTGGGCTCCCAAGAACAAAGGGCTGACCTCCAACTTCATGCCGGAGCCGGAGGCGGAAGTAGGGCACTGCGTGCACCGCATCGCCATGCACCCGTCGCGCCCGAACGTGCTGTTCATGCAGAAGCACTGGGACATCATGCGCAGCGACAACGCCGGGGACTCGTGGCACGAGGTGAGCGGCAACCTGCCGACCGACTTCGGATTCCCCATCGACGTGCACGCGCACGAGCCGGAGACCATCTACGTGGTGCCGATCAAGAGCGATTCCGAGCACTTCCCCATTGACGGCAAGCTGCAGGTCTGGCGCAGCAAGACGGGCGGCAACGAGTGGGAGCCGCTGACCAACGGGCTGCCGCAGAGCGACTGCTACGTGAACGTGCTCCGAGACGCGATGTCCGTGGACTCGCTGGATTCGTGCGGGATCTACTTCGGGACCACCGGCGGGCAGGTTTACGGTTCCGCGGACGCCGGGGAGACGTGGTCGCCCATCGTGCGGGATCTGCCGCGGGTGCTCTCCGTTGAGGCGCAGACGCTGGAGTAAAGGATGAGGGATGAAGGATGAAGGATGAATCCGGACACCTTGCGGCAGGCAGGGACAGCGCGACGATACGGGTGACACTGCCGTACCACCTGCGGAATCTGGCGCAGGTGGAGGGTGACGTGGAGGTGCGGGTGGACGGCCCGGTGACGATGGGATCCGCGCTCGACGCGCTGGAGCAGCGCTTTCCTGTGCTGCGCGGATCCATCCGGGACTACGGCACGCTCCGGCGGCGCCCATTCCTCCGCTACTTCGCCTGCGGGCAGGACCTTTCTCTGGAGCCGCTGGAAACTCCCCTGCCGGACCCCATCGTATCGGGTGCGGAGCCGTTCATCGTCCTCGGCTCCATCGCCGGCGGCTAGGTCACCCGTTTCTCATCGCTAATCCGGGCCGCGCAGGGCAGTAACCGCGCGGCCTGCTTCCTTTCAAGTAAAGGCGCAGCAAGCTCATGCCGGAGAGTATCATCCAGGTAACCAATCTCAGGAAGACATATCCCGGCGGTACGGAGGCGGTGCGGGGAGTAACGTTCGACGTTCAAGCTGGCGAGTTCTTTGGCTTCCTGGGACCGAATGGCGCGGGCAAAACCACGACCATCAACATGCTGGTCAATCTGGTCCGAAGGTCCGGCGGCGACGTGGTCATCGACGGGCTGAGGCTGGAGGATAGTCCAACCGAGATCTATCGACGGGTTGGGTTCGCCATGCAGGAGATAGGCCTGGACGAGACGGCGACGGCCCGGGAGATGCTCCAGCTACACGGCCGGCTCTACCACCTGCCCAAGGCGACCATCGACAGGCAGATCGAGAAGCTGCTCAAACTGGTGGAGCTGGAGAAGGTGGCCGACCGGTTTACGCAGACCTACTCAGGTGGCATGCGCCGGCGATTCGACCTGGCGCTATCGCTTATTCACGAACCGAAGATCCTGTTCCTGGATGAGCCGACTCAGGGGCTGGATCCCCACGCCCGCCAGCTCATCTGGAACCACCTGCGGGACCTGAACCGCGGCGGAATGACCATCTTTCTGACTACCCACTTTATGGAAGAGGCTGAGGCGCTCTGTGACCGCGTCGCCATCATGGACAAGGGCCAGATCGTTACTCAGGGAACCGTGAGAGAGCTGCTGGACAGGCACGGCGCCAGGAACCTGGAGGAGGTGTTTCTGAGCACCACCGGCAGCAACCTCGGCGACGAAGAGGTGAACTTCAAGGCCGCGGATCCGTACGCGCGCGCCAGGAGTTGAATCCATGACTACCTTCTTCTCGGACTGGTACTACCTGTCCATCCGCAGCACCAAGCAGATCTGGAGGCCGCTGCTTGCGCTGATTCCTTCCCTGTTCATCCCGGTCTTTTTCTTCGTGGTGAACTCGGCGTCGCTGAGCGCCTTTTCCCGGGTGCCCGGATTCCCAAAGGTCTCCTACCGCGACTTTATCGCTCCGATCGCGCTTTTCACCGCGATATTCTTCTCCTGCGGAAATGCAGGGATCGAGCTGGCACAGGACATCTCCAACGGCTACTTCAAGAAGTTGCTGATCATGCCCGTGAGCCGGTTGACGATCATCCTGGGCAGGCTCACGGAGGTCGCGGTCCAGGCGGTGCTCCAGGGATCTATTGTGATCGTCCTGCTGTTCGCGGTCGGGGTTCGCATCCGTACCGGGGTGGTGGGGCTGGTGGCGATCTTCGCCATGCTGGTCCTGTTCGCCATGGCGTGGTCCTGTCTGAGCATGATCTCGGCGCTGCGGACGCAGAACGTGCGGCTCGTCCAGTCGATGTTCGTGATCCTTTTCCCGTTCCTCTACATCACCACCTCCCAGGCTCCCATGCCGCTGCTCCCGCCGACGTTTCGCGTGCTGGCCACCTATAACCCGGTGACCTACATCATCGAGGGCGTGCGGGCGCTGGTGCTGGACGGCTGGGGCAACCCCGCCATCTGGCAGGGATTCCTGGTGGCGACCGCTATGTTCGTGGTCCTGGTCTCCTTCACCCTCTCCTCGTTTCGGAAGGCGCTGAAGTAAGGTTGGGACCAGGGACTCAATACTCCGCGAAGGCAGAGTCCGGGTAGCAGTAGAGCCAGCGCTCGCCGGGCTCCGCCGAGGCGATGACCGGGTGGCCGGTAACGCTCGCGTGGCGGGTGGCGTGCCGGTTAGGGGAGCTGTCGCAGCACAGGGTGACGCCGCACTCCTGGCACGTGCGCAGATGCACCCACTCGTCGCCGGTCTTTACACACTCCTCGCACTTGTAGCTCCTGGCCTTCCGGACCTCCGTGATGGCCTCCATATGCGAACAGGTACCCTTAGTCATATCCGGTTGCCTCCTTGGGATTCCGACTCCCGTGCTAGTCATGTCACATCACAATAGCTGGCAGGTCTCCTCGAACCCCAGACGCGGGTTGCGCGGGAACAACGAGGCAGGATCGCCATAGCCGACATTGCAGAGGAAGTTCGACTTGATTCGGCCGGCGGGTCCCTCCTCCGTTGTTTCCAGCGGGTTCGGGAAGAACTCCTCGTCCACCTTGGCGTTGTCGAAGCCGGACATGGGGCCGCAGTCCAGGCCGAGAGAGCGGGCGGCAATGATGAAGTAGGCCCCCTGGAGCGTCCCATTGCGGAACGCCGTCGTCTCCGCCATCTCCGGAGAGTTAGCGAAGAAGTCCTTCATACCGGGATTGTTCGGGAACAGCCTGGGCAGCTTCTCGTAGAACAGCTCATCGTAGGCGATGATCGCGGTGACGGGTGCCGCCATGGTCTTATCCACGTTACCCGGCATCAGCGCCGGCCGCAACCGCTCCTTTGCCTCCCTGGAGCGCAGGAAGAGGATGCGTGCCGGGGTGCAGTTGGCGCTGGTGGGCCCCCACTTCATCAGGTCGTAGAGCTGGCGCAGGGTCTCGTCGCTCACGGGGCGGTCCAGCCAGCCGTTGTAGGTCCGTGCCTCGCGGAAGATCTGGTCGAGCGCCTCGTCTGCAAGCGGCGCCCTCTGTGCCGGGGCGATCAATGTGGTGGCCATCGTACTAAATCCTTCCTTCAGATTTCTTAAACAGTT
>CAYNFH010000353.1:0-3794 GCA_964396385.1 uncultured Chthonomonadaceae bacterium
AGCCCGGAGCCGTTCAGGGTATGTACAAACTCCGGTTTCGCCCCCGTCTCCGGCCGGTAGCGTATGCCTGCCCGGCGCGCCTGGAAGTCCCGGAAGTTGGCGCAGGAGGATACCTCCAGCCACTCACCCTCGCCTCCCTCGCCTCCCTCGCCGGGAGCCCAGAGCTCGATGTCGTACTTCATGGCGGACACGAACGACAGGTCTCCCGTGCACATCTGCACCACCCGGTAAGGCAGCTCGAGGCCGCGGCAGACGTCTTCCGCATTGTCGATAAGGGACTGTAGCTCCTGGTCGGACTGGTCCGGAGCGCACAGCTTCACCATCTCCACCTTGTCGAACTGGTGGCCGCGCTTGATCCCCCGCACGTCCCGGCCGGCGGACATCTTCTCCCGCCGCCAGCAGGGAGTGTACGCCACGTAGCGACGCGGCAGGCTGCCCGGCTCCAGGATCTCCTCCCGATGCAGGTTGGTCACCGGCACTTCGGCGGTCGGGATGAGCCAGAAATCGTCCTCCACGTCGTGGTACAGGTTGTCCCCAAACTTGGGCAGGTTGCCGGTACCCACCAGACACTGCTCCCGCACCACAAACGGAGGGTAGATCTCCTCGTAACCGTGCTTCTGAATGTGCAGATCCAGGAACCAGGTGATCAGCGCCCGCTGGAGGGCCGCCCCCAGCCCTTTCAGAACGTAGAACCGCGAGCCGCTGATCTTTACGCCGCGCTCGATGTCCAGGATGCCCAGGTTGGCGCCGAGCTCCCAGTGCGGCTTCGGAGCAAAGTCCAACCGCCGGGGCTCTCCCACCGTGCGGATCACCACGTTCTCCCGCTCATCCTTGCCGTACGGCACTTCCGGGTGCGGGAGGTTCGGGATGTTCAGCATCAGGGCCTGCTGCTCTTCGTTTACCCTCCCGAGCTGCTGGTCCACCTGATTGATCTGGTCGCCGAGCTCACGCATCTCGGCCTTGAGCGCCTCCCGCTCGTGCGCCTCCTTCATCACCCCAATCTGTTTGGAGCCCACGTTGCGGCGGTTGCGCATCTCACCGGCGGTGGTCTCGAGCTGGCGGCGCTGCTCGTCCAGCGCCAGCACCTGATCGACCATGCCGGGATCGGCGCCCACCTTCTCCAGTCCCTGCCGGACCAGGTCAGGCTGCTCCCGAATGAGACGGATATCGAGCATGGAGTAAGCTTCCTCTGCGTTGCGCGGCAGTTGGGCCCGTCAAACCGGTCCGACCGGCCCAAACCTTACCACGCCTATGGGTAGAATGTTACCCGGCGATTCGCCGGTAATCTTAGCAGGAGGGGTAAGGATGCCTCGGATCACCGTGGAGGGAGAAGGGACGTTTGACGCGCCGGAGGGCAAGAAGCTGGTGCTCTGCATTGAGGACGCAGGCATAGACATCCTGCATCGGTGTGGTGGGAACGCGCTCTGCACCACGTGCCGGGTGGAGGTTCTGGAGGGCGATGTGCCGGGTATGAGCGAGGCAGAGATGGAGGCGTTGGAGGAGCCGGAGCTCATTGAGCGCTACCGGCTCTCCTGCCAGATACGCGTCCAAAACGACCTCACCGTCCGCGTCGCCAACCGCTCCCACCTGAAAGGCATTCCGCCCGGCCCCCGGCCGGAAGACTAAGGCTATCGCGTGACGGTTCTGCGCTACCGCGCTATAGCTACCTGGGAGATTCCGTCCGCACGCCATCTACTGCTGGGTGACGGCCCCCGGTCCCGTGGCTCCCGATACGTCGGGGGCCACGTGGTCCTGTACATACCCGAAGTGGAGGAGCAGGAGCAGCAGGATGCCCAAGGCAATCCTGTAGGCGATGAAGATGCCGGTATCGTGCTCCTTCATATACCCGAGGAACCACCTCACCACCGAATAGGCGAATAGACCGGCCACGATCGCGCCCAGGATGTACGGCCCGGCCTCCCCACCGAGATGAGTATGCGCCAGCACCTTGATCAGCTTGTACAGCCCCGCCGCGGTAATCGCCGGGATGCTCAAGAGAAAGCTGAAACGCGCCGCGGCCTCCCGGTCCAGCCCTTCGAACAGGCCGGCCGTGATGGTGACGCCGGAGCGGGAGGTCCCCGGTACCAGGGCGAGCACCTGCGCCCAGCCGATAACCTGGCTCTCGCCCAGCGTCAACTGCTCCAGCCGCTTGCGCCGGGAGCCTACCTTTTCCGCGATCCAGAGGATGATCGCCAGCACGATGAGGCTTACCGCCACCACCTTGAGGCTGCGGAAGATGGTGTCGATCTTCTTTTCCAGCAGGACACCGAAGATGATCAGCGGAATGGTACCGAGGAGGGTGTACCAGCCCAGCCGGGCGTCGGTATCACCGTGGGGGATATTGGAGGGGCTCTTCGTGCGCACGATGCCGTTCCAGTAGCGGACCAGATCGCGGCGAAAATAGGCGATGATGGCGACAATGGGACCTAGCTGCACTACGGCGGAGAAGGCCGCGCCGGGGTCGCGCATCCCGAACAGGAGCTGCGGGGCGATATCCATGTGGGCGGTGCTGCTCACCGGCAGAAACTCAGTCAGGCCCTGGAGCAGTCCCAGCAGGATGGCCTGGAAGTAGGAGATCGGTTGGACGAGCAAAGAGGCCTCCGGAAGTAACGGGTTCGGTATATCTTACCGGGTGTAGTGAAGGAGCAACTCTTGAGATTCCATCATTCTATCGGATTGGCCGCCGTGGCGGCGCTCTGTGTGGCGGCTCCGGCGGCGCGAGCGGACCTGGAGGTAGGGCAGCCGGCGCCGGCCTTCGCCCTGCCAGACCAGGACGGCAAGATCCACCGGCTGTCGGACTACCGCGGCAAGTGGGTGGTCCTGGCCTTCTATCCCAAGGACTTCACCGGTGGGTGAACGTGCGAAGTAGATGCTCTGCGGGACGCATTGAGCAAGATTGAAAAGAGGAACGCCGTTCTCTTCGGAATCAGCACGGACACCGTCGAATCCCATAAGGGGTTCCACGATAAGGAGCACCTGAACTTCCCGCTCCTGGCCGACCCCGGCAAGGAGACAACCCGTGCCTATGGCGTGCTCAGCCCGGCCGGATTCGCAAACCGCGTGACCTTCCTCATAGATCCGCAGGGAGTCATCCGCGGTATAGACCGTACGGTCAACGCGGAGTTCTCGCGGAACGAGGGCAAGCTGACCACCCGCCATGGCGACGTGGTGGCCGCCGCCCTGACGCCGTGGAAGGCGAAGCTAGGCGCGCCGGTGCCGGATCTCTGGCTGCCGGACTCGGCGGGCAAGACCGTCTCTCTCTACCAGCCCGGCAAGAAGGCCACGGTGGTTGTCTTCGCCGGCTCCACGGATGAGGGGTCAAGGAAGGCCCTGAATGCGCTCGCAGCGCTCGCAAAGGACCCGGCCTACAAGGACGTTGCCTTCGTAGCCGTGGACCCGGTCGTCGGGGACGCGGATGCCGCGCGGGCGCTCGTTCAAAGCGCCGGCATCCCCTTCCCGTTTGCGCTGGACACCAGCGGCAATTCGACGGCCAGGTTTGGAGTGACAGTGATCCCAACCGTGTGGGTGCTCGACGGCAAAGGCATCGCCGTCTACGACGGAGCTGTTGAGGCTCACTACGTCAAGGACGCCGTGGACGCCGTCCTGGCCGGGCGCCCGGTCGCTACTCCTGCCACAAAGCCGGTCGGGCTCAAACTCGGGAATAGGAAGAATAGATAAGGTTGAAGGTTGAAGGTTGAAAGCAGGCTCTACAGGGCAGGACTGTCTACCTCTTGAGTCGCTAGAGACGCAGAATGTAATGTAGCGTCTCCGGCCTTCAACCTTCAACCTTCAAC
>CAYNFH010000354.1:0-3714 GCA_964396385.1 uncultured Chthonomonadaceae bacterium
GCGCAGATGGAGGGGTTCAAGCTGGCGGAGGTGGGCGGCGTGCGCGGCCGCAGTGTGGGGGCGACGTTCGCGCTCGTCTCTGTGCTGGTAACTCTTGTGGCTTTTGCGTGGACGCTGAAGACATACTACAACCACGGCTTTGAGGCGATGCCGATTGGGCAGCGGGAGACCAGCATGGTGGGTCACCAGAGCTGGGCCTCCTACCAGGATCTGGTCAGCGTGCTCAATGAGGCCCGAGGGCCGGCCTGGGGCGGCATCCTGGCGATGGCGCTGGGCGGGCTGGTTACCGTGGCGCTGAGCTGGATGCGGCTCCGCTTCCTCTGGTTTCCACTGCACCCGGTGGGCTACATGGCGGCCAACGCCTACGGGATGCAGGACAACTGGGCGTCCTTCTTCATCGGCTGGGTGATCAAGGCCGGAATCCAGCGGTACAGCGGCATGCGGGTCTACCGCAGCCTGCTGCCGCTCTTCTGGGGCTTTATCGTAGGGGACATGCTGCACACGGGCCTGTGGGGACTGGTCCGGTGGATGACGGGAGGGAGGCAGGCGTGGTAGGATTTTCAATTTTCAATTTTCGATTTCCGGGTTTCGGGTTTCGATTTGGGTTGAGGTAACGGGAGGGCGATTCGGATGACATCCGGATTCAGAACGGTCTTTTGCGGTCCGGGACAGGTGGCCCTGGAGCCCTCGGAGGTGGGACCGCCCGGCCCCGGACAGGTCCTGCTCCGCACGGAGAGGACGCTCATCAGCACGGGGACCGAGCTTACCCTCCTGACCGGCGACTTTCCGCCCGGATCCAGGTGGGCAGCCTATGCCGCCTATCCCCTGACACCCGGTTACAGCAGCGCCGCCACTGTCATAGAGGCAGGACCGGATGTAGAGCGAGTCCAAGTTGGCGACCGGGTGGCGGGCACGGCCGGACACGTGAGCCATGCCCTCTATCCCGCCGACCGGCTGTGGCGCATCCCGGAGGAAGTGGACTTTCAAGCCGCCACCTTCGTCACGCTCGGGGAGACGGTGATGGGCGGCGTTCGGCGGAGCCGGCTGCTGCTCGGCGAGGCCGTCGTCATCATCGGCGCGGGGCTGCTCGGACAGCTTGCCACCTGCTTCTGCCGGTCGGGAGGCGCCTGGCCGCTCGTTGTGATCGATCCGGCGAAGAGCCGGCTGGAGCTCGCACGGAGGATGGGCGCCACCCACACGTTGCCTCTCCCGGCGGACGCGGCCATGGAGCAGGTACGAGAGCTGACCAAGGGGCGGATGGCAGACATCGTGTTCGAGATCACGGGCAGTCCAACCGCCATCGTGGGCGCGGTAAGACTCGCACGGAAGCTGGGGCGGGTGGTGCTGCTGGGCAGCCCGCGCGGCCCCGTCACCATCGACCTCCATGAAGAGGTCCACACAGAGGGGCTGGAGATCATCGGTGCGCACAACCAGACGCATCCGCCCGTGGAGACGCCCCACGCGCCGTGGACTATCGCACGGGATGGAGGGCTGTTCCTGGAGTGGCAGGCGGCGGGAGTGGTGGACGTACGGGATCTCATCACACACCGCTTCCCTTGGCGGCAGGTAGAGGATGCGTACCAGCTTCTCCTGACCGACCGCACCCGGGCCATGGGCGTCATTCTCGATTGGTCAACAGGATGAATCCAAAGAGCGAATCCTACCTGTCCGCGCTCCAGAGCTACCTGGCGGAGCCGCTGGACGAGCTGCTCGGCGAGTCTGCCGAGCAGGAGGCCGAGGAGCGGGCGCTGGAACTCTTCCACGAGGTAGCGGAAAGTGTGCCGGCTTACGGGGCGTTCTTGCGTGAGCAGGGCTTAGGGCCGGAAATGGTGCGGACGGTCGAGGACTTCCGCGGCGTTCCGCCGGTCACGAAGGAGAACTATGTGCTCCGGTATCCGCTGCCGGACCTCTGCCGCGGCGGCAGGCTGGAGGAGTGCGACATGGTCGCCGTCTCCTCCGGCTCGACCGGCCGCCCCACCATCTGGCCGCGCTTCCAGACGCACGAGTTGCCTACGACGGTCCGGTTCGAGCAGGTGTTCCACGACAGCTTCCGCGCGGACGAGCGGCGGACGCTGGCGGTGGTCTGCTTCGCGCTCGGCACCTGGGTGGGAGGCATGTACACGGCCTCTTGCTGCCGCCGGGTGGCGGCCAAAGGCTACCTTCTCACCGTCGCGACGCCCGGCAACAACCGCGAGGAGATCTACCGCACGGTGCAGGAGCTCGGTCCCTACTTCGACCAGGTGGTGATGCTGGGATACCCGCCCTTCCTCAAAGACGTCATCGATACCGGCATCGCGCGCGGGATGGACTGGAAACCGTACCGTATCAAGCTGGTGATGGCGGGCGAGGTATTCAGCGAGGAGTGGCGCTCCCTGGTCGGCGAGCGCACCGGCTCCGATGCCCCCTGCTACGACTCAGCCTCCCTCTACGGCACGGCGGACGCGGGCGTGCTGGCCAACGAGACGCCGCTCTCCATCTGCATCCGGCGCTTTCTGGCCCGGCGGCCGGATGCCGCCCGCGCCCTCTTTGGAGAGCCCCGCCTGCCCACGTTGGCGCAGTACGATCCTCGGGTGCGCTTCTTCGAGGCGCACAACGGCCGGCTGCTGTTCACGGGCGACAACGGCGTGCCGCTCATCCGCTACAACATCCTGGACTCGGGCGGCGTCATCCCATTCGATTCCATGATGCGCTTCCTCTCCGACCAGGGTTGCGATGACGAGCTCGTAGAAGCGGCCCTGAGTGGCCGCCCGCCGGCCGTGCGCGGCGTGCGCCGGCTGCCGTTTGTGTACGTGTTTGGCCGCTCCCACTTTGCGGTCTCCTACTTCGGGGCGAACATCTACCCGGAGAACGTGATGGTTGGTCTGGAGCAGCCGGAGATCCGGGACTGGTCTACCGGCAAGTTCGTGCTGGAGGTGCGGGAGGACGCGGACCGGAACCGGTACCTGTCCGTGACCGTGGAGCTCGCGCCGGGCCAGGCGGCGAGCGAGGAGCGCCGGGCGGCAGCGGAGGGCTCCATTCGGCAGCACCTGGAGCGGCTGAACAGTGAGTTCGCCCACTACGTGCCGCCGGAGTACCGCACGCCTCGCGTGACGCTGCTGCCCTTCGCAGATCCCTCCTACTTCCCGCCCGGCATCAAGCACCGCTACACGCGGGAGTGACAGGATTGCGTTTCCCAGAATGTGGTGCGGCGCGCCACTTGCTCGCGGTTCGTGTCTTGCGTAGTAAGGGTGGTTCGCTTCTCTACCAAGCTGTAGGGAGCGCGAGGAGGGAGCCTACGCCCCTGTCGGCTCCCCCGTCCAGCTAAACGAATCCGAATGCGTCCACCTTGCCCCCAAGCGTACGGTCCACCCCCACGTGCGTGGGGAACACTTGTTCTCTGTCACGCCTGAATTGATGGATAGAGTTTCCACAGCTTTATGCGGGCATCCGCCGTGGTGAAGCGCCAGTCCACTGTGGCCTCTGCGCGGTTGCGCCGTTCTTCCCACGCCCAGGTTTCGTCGGCCAGGGCGTCTATGTCGGGAATGCGCCGGTCCAGACACTGACGGGCGAGGACGGAGAGTTCGATCTCGGCCATGTTGAGCCAGGAGCTGTGCTTGGGCGTGTAGTGGATTTCCAACCTGTCGGCTATTCTCTTGGCCTCCTCGGGAGGAAACGCCTCGTAGAGAGAAGCCTTGGTGTGGGTGTTGAGATTGTCCATCACCAGCACAATCAGCT
>CAYNFH010000355.1:0-3663 GCA_964396385.1 uncultured Chthonomonadaceae bacterium
GCGCCGGGAGTGGACAGTCAGTAGGAAGAGCCGGCGTTCGGGTGTTCAGGTGTTCAGGTGTTCAGGTGCTGGAGTAAGGTTGACTGCGACTCCTCCACCCGTCACCTCTTGAGCAGGTTCTTTGCGACGAACCAGAGGTTCGCCGGGCGCTCCGCGAGGCGGCGCATCATGTAGGGGTACCAGTGCGCGCCGAACGGCACGTAGACGCGCATACGGTATCCCTGCCGCGCCAGCGCCGTCTGCCGCTCCCGACGGATGCCGTACAGCATCTGGAACTCAAAGCGGTCCGACGGGACCTCCTTTTCGCGGGCGTACTGTCGGGTCGCCTGGATCATGGCCTCGTCATGCGTGGCGATGGCGGGATAGTTGCCGCCATCCAGCAGCAAGCGCATGAGAGCCACGAAGTTGCGGTCTACCTGCGACTTCTGCTGCAACGCCACCTCCTCCGGCTCACTGTAGGCCCCCTTCACCAGACGCACGCGCGCCCCCGCCTCGATGAGCTTCTCCACGTCCTCCTGGCTGCGATGGAGGTAGGACTGGATCACCGCTCCCACGTTCTTGAACACCTTCCACAGCCTGTAGAAGATGTCCAGAGTCCGCTGGGTGTACGCGCTGCCCTCCATGTCGATGCGCACGAACTGGTCGTACTCGGTCGCGCGGCGGAGGATGCTGGCGAGGTTGCGATAGGCGAGGTCGTCTGAGATGTCGAGACCGAGCTGGGTCAGCTTGAGTGAGACGTTGGAATCGAGGCCCTGTTCCTCGATGAAGTCCAGCAACTTAAGGTAGTAGGCCGCCGATTCCTCGGCGTCCTCCTTGCGCGCGACGTTCTCTCCCAGGTAGTCCAGTGTCGCCGTGATACCCTGGTTGTTCAGGGCGAGTACTGGCCGAACCACGTCCTCCATACGCTCGCCGGCGATGAAGCGGCGGGCGAACCCCGCGGACATGCCGTTCCGCTTGACGAACCTCTCCACGCGCGGACTGTCCGCCAACTTCAGCAGCACCGCCCGGCTCAGCACGGTCCGCCCCCAGGTATGCTCCAACCCATGGCAGGAGCATACCTGCCCGCCCTCGAGCCGTCAAGGCAGCAGGGGAGAAGGGGTGAAGGGGAGAATCGGGCGGGTATGAAGCACGTGATTATCGGCACCGCGGGGCACGTGGACCACGGGAAGACCACGCTCATCAAGGCGCTCACCGGCACCGACACGGACCGGCTGAAGGAGGAGCAGGAGCGCGGCATGACCATCGACCTCGGCTTCGCGGCGCTGACGCTGCCGGATGGAACCAGGGCAGGAATTGTGGACGTGCCCGGCCACGAGAGGTTCCTCAAGAACATGCTGGCCGGGGCCGGCGGCGTGGACGTAGTCCTGCTGGTCATTGCCGCCGACGAGAGCGTGATGCCGCAGACTGTAGAGCACATGGACATCCTCCGGCTGCTGGACGTGAAGAACGGCGTCATCGCTCTGACCAAGGCGGACATGGCGGAGCCGGACTGGCTGGCGGTGGTGGAGGAGGACGTGCGGAGCCGGCTGGAGGGCACGTTCCTGGAGAACGCGCCCATCATGCCGGTCGATTCCCTGAGCGGGCGGGGCATCCCGGAGCTCAAGAAGGCGCTGCTTTCGTCGGTCTCCAGGGCGGAGGCGCGCAACGCAGCCGGGCCGTTCCGTCTGCCGGTGGACCGCGTCTTCACGCGGCCCGGATTCGGCACCGTGGTGACCGGCACGCTCGTGGCCGGAACGCTGCACGTAGGCGATAGCGTGGAGATACTGCCGCTCCGCCTGCCGACGCGGGTACGGGGCCTCCAGAGCCACAACAAGAAGCAGGAGGCGGTGGAGGCCGGCACGCGAGTGGCCGTGAACCTGGCGGGCGTGGAGACGGAGGCGCTGGAGCGCGGTGCACTGCTGGTCCCGCCCGGCACGCTAGCGCCCACGCAGGTGATGGACGCTGTGCTGCGACTGCTGCCGAGCGCGCCGCGCGCCCTCACGAACCGGGCGCGGGTGCGGCTCTACCTGGGGACGGCGGAGATCCTGGGTCGAGTTCAGGTGCTGGGCCAGGAGAGCCTGGAGCCGGGCGCGCGAGGCTACGTGCAGTTCCGCGCGGAGCGGCCGTTCGCGTGCGCCCGCGGCGACCGCTTTGTGGTACGCAGCTACTCGCCCATGACGACCATCGGCGGCGGTATAGTGCTGGATCCCGCCCCGGGCCGGCACCGGCGGATGGACGCCGCCGTCATCGCCGCGCTGGAGGCCAAGGAGCGTGGCACGCCGGACGACCTGCTCGCGAGCTGGCTAGTCTCCCAGTCGTTGGGTGCCGCGCGCCGGGATCTTCCAAGGGCACTGGGGCTGGGCGAGCAAGAAGCGGCGGAGGCAGCGCGGACGGTGGTAGCGCGCGGCGATGCCGTCGAACTGGGGGGGGACCGGCTGATCCATCCTGCCGCGCTCGCCGCCGCAACGGACAGGGCCATGAAGGCTCTGGCGGAGTATCACGCGGCAAACCCGCTCAAGACCGGGATGCCGCGAGAGGAGCTGCGGGGAAGCCTGGGCCGGCAGGTGGACCCCCGCGCCTTTGGTGCGCTCGTGGCGCGCTGGCAGGCGGAAGGCAGGGTCGTTGCGGACGCGGCCACGGTCCGCGCGGCGGACTTTTCGGTCCAGCTCAATCCCAAGCAGCAGGCGCTGCTGGATCGGATCGCCGAGGTCTACCGGGCGGAAGGGTTCAACGCGCCCTCTATCGACGAGGTGTCGCGCGCTGTGGGCGCGCATCCTGACGCGGTACGTTCCATGGTCCGCGTGGGGCATGACCAGGGCCTGCTGGCGCGCATCGACGAGGACCTCTACTACCACCGCGAAACACTGGAACAGGCGAAGACTCTTGTGCGCGGGTACATTCGTCAGCACGGGAGCATCACAGTGAGCCAGTTCCGGGACCTCACCGGCTCCAGCCGGAAATATGCCCTGCCGGTGATGGAGTACCTGGACTCCATTCGGTTCACGCGGAGGGTGGGCGACTCGCGGGTGCTGGTAACCGAGGGCTAAGAGCGCGCCCGTACTCCGCACGCCTTCAGATGTTGCCAGCGAGAGCCATTGCTTCCGGCTTCTCAGCGCGGTCTTCCGCCGCGGTAGAGGGGATGCCGTGGGCGGTGAGGAGGGCGGCGATGGCGCGCATGGTGCCGCGCAGTATCTCCTCTCGAGGAGTGTCAGGCTGGAACTTAATGGGGTCGCCGAAAACGACCTTTAGCTTGGTCCGGTGGAGCTTGGTGCCGTGGACGGGAAGCATCTTCTCGGAACCGATGACCGCGATGGGGACCACCGGCGCGCCGGACTTCTGGACGATGAGCGCAACTCCTGGCTCCGCCGGCTGCAGCTTGCCGGTTTCGCTGCGGGTGCCCTCCGGGAACATGACCAGGCAGAGCCCCCGATGGAGCGCGTCCAGCGACGCGCGGATAGCGGAGCGGTCACCCTTGCCTTTCTGGACTGGGAACGAGCCGAGCCGGGGCAGCAGCCACGCGAGAAAGGGGTATTCCCAGAGGTTGGAGCGCGCCATGAAGGCGCATTCGCGCATGATGGCGGCGCCCACCATCTCCGGGTCCAGGTAGCTCACGTGGTTGGGCGCTGCGATGACGGCCCCGGTCCGGGGCACCTTGTGGTAGTCGATGATCTCCCACTGGCCATA
>CAYNFH010000356.1:0-3644 GCA_964396385.1 uncultured Chthonomonadaceae bacterium
AAAGGTGCCGAGAGGCGCAACCGCCGGAGCAGCAGCATCTGGGCCTGCCCAAGTATAACTCCGCCCGCGGTACAGCGGTATCCGTCATAGTACCTGCTGGGGCCCGCACTTATGCCGGTACCGCACCCGTATCCAGCGGCATCAGCAGCGTCACGACGCCACCACCCTCCGGCGCGTTGCCAAAGCGCACCTCCGCGCTGAGGTCCCAGCGGGCGATATGCCCCACCAGCTCCAGGCCTGTATGCGCCTGCAGGATGGGGTCGAACCACTCCGGAAAGCCCGCGCCCTGGTCCAGCACCTTGAGCTCAGCATGACCGTCATTGAGCCGGAAGCTCACCGTCACGTCCGAATCACTGTTCTTGAGGGCATTGAGTATCAGCTCATTGGCGACCACCGCGAGTGAGGTGCCTTGCCGGGCGGTAAGCAGCACATCATCGAGCTCCGCCCGGATCTGGCGGCTGCCGGCGGACTGCTGCAGGAGCTCTACCAGCTTCTGCAACACGTCGCGAGCCGGCACGTAGAGCGCCTCCCCGCCTTCCCGGGCCTGATAGGTCAGCAGGTCGTGTACCGCAGCCAGCACCCGCACCTGGCTGCCGATGCGCTGTACCTCTTCCACGGGGATGGTGGCGCTGCCCTCCATCACCTGCATGTCCGCAATTGCCGCGATGATCTGCAGGTTGTTGCGCACCCGGTGATGCGTCTCACGCATGGCGCGCCGGAGTTGCTCGTTTAACGCCTGCACCTCGGACTGCCTCCTCTGGAGAGTGAGCTCTCTCTCCCGGTGGGCCGTCACATCGGTAAAGGAGGCGACCGCCCCGAAGGGCTTGCTCTGCCCCTCCCGCAGCAGCGGCGCCGAGTTGATGAGCACCCAGACGTGGGTGCCATCCGGCCGCTCCACGCCCATCAGGGTGTCCTTGACTACCCGTCCCTCCCGCCAGGAGATGACGAGGGGGTGGGTTTCCTGGGGAAACGGAGAGCCATCCTCGTGTACGGTGCGCCAGGCCGGGTCCAGGGCCGTCCGCCCGGCCATCTGCTCGAAGGTGAGGCCCAGGATCTTCAGCCCCGCCTCGTTGCAGACGAGAAAGCGGCCCTCCCCATCGATAACCGCCAGCCCCTCCGCCATGGAGCTTACGGCCGAGCGGAAGCGCTCTTCACTCTCCCGGAGTGTGTGCTCCGCCTGCTGCCGGGATGCGCTCAGAAGACTGACGAGTACTCCTTCCAGGGCGAAGATGCCCGTCTGGAGCCACTCCACTTCGGCCCCGGTGCGTCCTCCCGGCAGGACGAAGAAGAACTGCCGAGCGCAGGCCGTGAGGAGGGTCGCCAGCAGTCCGGGTCCCAGGCCGCCGAACCAGGCGGCGACCAGGACGGGGGTGAAGAGGAGCAGGAAGGGTGTACTGGCGCCGATCAGGGGACCGAGCGTCCACTTCACGAGGACCATGGCCGCGCAGAGCGCGACCGCGACACCGTACCGCCAGGCTGGAGCCGCTCCGTAGAGCGTCGGCAGGCGAAGCCAGTGGGTAGTGCGCATGACCGTTCTGAGTGTTGCAGGCAGACGCCACAGGAGAAACCGACACCCTATTCGTCTTGACGTATGTTCTTCCTTCCGCTTACAGGCACAGTGGGCCAGACCGGACATCAACCCAGCATCCTCTGGCCTTGCACAGCCCCGGCAGGCGGGGTATCTGGAGGATGGCAGAAGTATTGCTGGCTCCCGCTTCCTTATCTCTCCTGCCGTTCCGGTAGTGCTGTGCTGTGCCCAGTTGAGATCCTGACGGATGCTGTCCGTTGGGCACCCGTTAGTGTTCCGCTCACCGGCTCCACGCGTCATCGTGGAGGGCCACGCGCATGGGAAGTCTGCTGCCAGCATCAGACCGCTCGCTCGCGGAGGCGATTATTCAGACGATCCGGGAGCCGCTTCTGGTCCTCTCCGGCGACCTGCGCGTGCGCCTGGCTAACCCCGCCTTCTACGACGCCTTCCGCGTTACTCCTGAAGAGACCCTCACCCGCCCGTTCTATGAGTTAGGGACCGGCCAGTGGAACGTTCCGGAGCTCCGGAACCTCCTGGAGCAGTTCCTACCGGCGCATGGCGCTTTCCAGAACCTTGAGCTAGAGTTGGAGTTCGCGGACGTTGGCCCGCGGACGCTCCTTTTCAACGGTCGGAGTATCCCTGTCGCCGCGGGCCAGGAGGAGCTGATGCTTCTGACTATGGAGGACATAACAGAACGGCGCAAAGCGGAACGGAAGCTTGCGGAGCAGCAGGAGCAGGTAAGGGCCGCTAACCGCCGCATGCAGCGTACCGTCGTGGAGTCCAACCACCGTATCAAGAACAATCTCCAACTTCTGGCAAGCCTGGTGGACATCCAGCTCCTGCACCACGAGGAGAGCATCCCTGTCGACGCCGTCTTTGCGCTGGCCCGGCATATCCGGGGCCTTGCCGCCCTCCATGATGCCCTCACCATGGGCGCCAAACGAGCCGGGGTGCTGCGCTCGCTGTCCGCCCGGGCTGTCCTGGAGCGGCTGCTGCCAACTCTTGAGCCTCTGGTGGGCGACCGATCCTTCGCCGTAGATGTCGAAGATGTGCGGATCACCTCCCGCCAGGCTTCCGCGCTCACGCTCATCGTGAACGAGCTGGTGACCAACGCGGCCAAGCACTCGAAGGGAAGCATCTGGCTTCAACTTACGGCGGCTGGACGTGGCGCCGAGCTGGTGGTGCAGGACGAGGGGGCCGGGTTCCCGGAGGACTTTGACCCTGCTGCCATGGCCAGCACGGGTCTGGACCTCGTGCATAGCCTGGCGACCATGGACCTGCGGGGCGAGGTGTACTACCGCACGGGTCCGGAAGGCGGAGGACGCGTATCCGTGACCTTTCCGCTTCTGGCTTCGCGGGCTGTACCGAAGTAGCCTCTGGAGGCGATCACGGGAGTAAGAGAAGGGCGGTTCGCCCAAGCCTGCCGGAGAGCGAACCGCCAAGTAGATACCTGCTGGAGTGGGTTAGTATGGTATCGGCAGAGGCAAAGTAACGCGTGAGAGCGATTGGGACCAACCACACCGCAAGCGCGATGGACAGACCCCTTCAGCGGACGGGAAGGCTGCGGATCTCCACGGTGACCGTGCGCCGCTCCTTGCGAGCTACGCACTGGGCCAGCAGCCGCACCGCGTCGGCGTTCCTGCCTCCCTTGCCGATGGCTTTGGCGATGTTGCGTGGGCTCACCAGGACCACGTACTCAGTGGCATCGCCTCGGATGGCCGCCTCTACCCGTACCTCCTCCGGGAAGTCTACCAGTGCGCGCACCAGATCCAGCAGGAACGGATCCATAGACGGTTCCTCCGCTGTGCAGTACGACCCAGAGAGGGGCCGCGAACGGGGGCGAGAGAAGATGGGCTCGCCGAACGGGCCGTTCTGCGGAATACCCCGACATAATGCGTGCCGGCCGGCCGAGCAAGGGAGTAGCTAGGGCGGCGGAGGGAAGGTGCCCTAAGCGGCAGCCTGTAACTGCCGAGTATTCGTCTGCCGGTCCACAGCCCACAGGAACGCTTCGACCACCCGAGGATCAAATTGGGCGCCGCTCTGCTTCACAATCTCGCGGATCGCCTCCTCAGCAGTCCAGGCCGGCTTGTACGGCCGCTCGTTGGTGAGCGCATCA
>CAYNFH010000357.1:0-289 GCA_964396385.1 uncultured Chthonomonadaceae bacterium
GGTTATCGAACAGGTGCTTGGTGTCCGCGTCGTTCACGGCGACGATGGGATACTTGAGCACGTTGTCCGCCGCCATGGCGCGCAGCCGGATGACGCCGGTTGTAGTCTCCTCCGTCCCGCCGATGATGTTGGGGATAAGCTCCGTCCGCTCGCTGTGGATCACGCCCACGGTGTCCGCGCCGTCATCCATGGTGAGGTTCGGCTTCTGGTCGAGTACGGCGTGGATGTGCTTGTAGTAGGTCTCGTTGTCCTCGCCCTTGATGGCGAAAGTCGAGATGCCGTACTCTTC
>CAYNFH010000357.1:299-657 GCA_964396385.1 uncultured Chthonomonadaceae bacterium
CTTTGTCCATCGCTGTCACTGGGAAACAAACGCACATTACCGCTCATATCGGTCACCAGCACGCCGCCCTGATCGGGAAAGAGAACGCTGAGCACCCCGGCACCAGCGCCCTGGCTCGTAAAATCGGTGGCGAAAGTCGAGATGCCGTACTCTTCCACCAGGGCAGCGGCCACATCGTCCTGCGTGGAGAGGGGGTTAGAAGCGCACAGCGCCACGCTGGCGCCGCCGGCCTTGAGCGCGATGGCCAGATTGGCGGTCTCGGTGGTCACGTGGAGACAGGCCGCCAGGTTCAACCCCTTGAGCGGCTGCTCCTTCTCAAAGCGGGCACGGATGAGCCGGAGGACCGGCATCTCCATCT
>CAYNFH010000357.1:667-3592 GCA_964396385.1 uncultured Chthonomonadaceae bacterium
GATGCTGGCGAAGATGCCGGCCAGGCTCCGGTCCTTCACGTCATACTGCATGTTGCGGTTCTCCTTGTTCGGTAGGTGTTCAGGTGTTCAGGTCTGAAATCCGAAACACGTGAATTAGTGGTGCACGATATGAGCGGGGGCGTCGGCGCGGAGGAGACGGCGCTGCTTCTCCTCCTCCCAGTCCATCCACCTGCGCTCCTCATGGACTCGCGCCCGGTCGGCTAGTGAGTCGACGGCGGCGCGGAGACGGGCGTGGTCGACGGCAAGCCGGACCAGGACGGGATGGTTGGTCACAAGGGCGTCGGCGTGCTTGCCGAGGTGCCCGATGAGGGCGGTCTTGCCGTCGGCGACCAGTGAGAGCGGCGCGGCATCCGGCTGGGTTGGGGCTGCGGATATTACCTGGACGGCCACGCGAGGCTCCGCCTGCTTCAGCGCCGGGCGGATACCGGACAACGCCGCGGCGGTGCAGCACACAAGGAGGTCCGACCGGGCAGAGATCGCGAGCGCGCCGACGCGGTCCAGCACCTGTGATTCTCCCTGCAGCCAGACGTGCTCCGGCGACTCCACCCCCGCATAGAGGCTCGCCAGCTCCTGCTCGAGCGCGTCGAGCTGGCGCGTCGTCCGGCTCCGGGCGGCGTTGACGAGCGTGTCCGGCGGAACGGGCGAATAGGTCGCCGGCTCTCCTTCGCCCCGCACCGCCGCACCTTTTTCTACGAGCCGATTGGCCATCTCGTAGACGCGCGACAGCGGTACTCCGGATAGCTTCCCCAGCCGGTAGGCGGTGGAGGGAGACTCGGAGAGCAGGGCACGGTAGAGCCGGCCCTCATACTCCGAGAGCCCCAGCAGCGGTAGGAGGACATCCTTGGAATCGTTCATAACCACTTCAGTGGTTATCATTATAGCACAGTGTTATCACTGTGTCCGATTCGTGTATTGACACTGGAGCAGAGGCGGGCCGGGACGGCCCCCGACCCGTACAGCCGGAGCCTTGCATTCCAGCAGCTTGGTCCCGATTCCCTCAGAAGTGTGCTTGGGACAATCGGTGGACTAGTCTTCGGCGTTCCAGTTGTCCACCCAGTCCTGCATTGCGTTGCGCAGGACCGTGCGGAAGGTCACGTCCCGCAGGGTTTCAGGCTGGGAAAGGGCGGTGTCCGCGGCAAGCCGGAGAAGGTCGTTGAGATCCTGCTCGTCGCCTTCGTCCAGCTCGTTGGTGCCGTTGGCCACCCAGTCCTTCAGGATGCCGTCCAGCACTGCCTCATAGGCCACTCCCTGCCAGCCCGGCGGGGCGGACGGCGGCACATAGCGCGAGACCATCTGCGCGATGCGTACCGCGCTCTGGATGGCCTCGATGTCCTCGGTCGGCACGTTTCCGTAATCAGGCATATCACACCTCGGCTTAACGGCTGGAAGGAAAAACAGATTCCTCGCTGCGCTCGGAATGACAGGCTGCGGGCACGCCCGCGCTTAAACGGCGGTTAAGGGCAGGATGGTCGCGCCCTTCTCCGCCAGCTTCTTGCCGACACCCTCCACCACAAACCGGTCACAGGCCTGGCACATGGTGCAGGGTGCGCTGTGGCAGTCCGCGGTGAACACCCCTTCCCGGGAGCGGCGGTCCTCCACCTTCATATAGGCTTTGGAGACGCCGCAGTCGATGTGGTCCCAGGGCAGCGGCTCGTCGTAGCTCTTGGGGCGGTTGGCGATGAAGTACGGGTCCAGACCCGCCGCATCGAAGGCGTCCATCCACCGGTCGTAGCGGAAGTACTCGTCCCACGAGTCAAACGTACAGCCCATCCGCCAGGCGCGCTCGATGGCATCCGCCGCGCGCCGGTCCCCCAGCGAGAGGATTGCCTCCAGGTGGGAGCTCTGGGGGCTGTGGTAGCGGAACTGCACGCCTCGGTCCCCGATGTGCTTGCGGATGAGCGACTGCTTCCGCTGGATGTCGGAGATGGTGTCCTGGCCGTGCCACTGCCATGGAGTGTTCGGCTTTGGTACGAAGGTCGACACGCCGATGGCAACGGCAGGGTTCGGCACCTTCATGCGCCGCGCCAGCTTGCAGACGCGCGTGGCCAGATCCGCGATGCCGATGACGTCCTCGTCCATCTCCGTGGGGAGCGAGATCATGAAGTAGAACTTGATCCGCTTCCAGCCGGCGGCGAAGGCGCTTTCCGCGGAGGCGAAGATATCTTCCTCTCTTACGCCCTTATTGGTGACGTCCCGCATGCGCTGCGTCCCGGCCTCCGGCGCGAAGGTGAGGCCGGTCTTTCGCACCTTCTGGATCTCTTTCACGAGGTTGACGCAGGGCACGTCCGCCCGGAGCGACGGAAGCGAAACCCCTACCTTCCGATCTCCATACGTTTCGATCATCTGATGGACGACCTCTTCCACGCGGCTGTAGTCCGCCGTGGAGAGGGAGACGAGGGAGACATCCTCGTGGCCAGTGTTCCGGACCAGCTCCTCGGCCAGCTCCGCAAGGCGCTGCGGCGATTTCTCGCGGACCGGCCGCGTGATCATGCCTGCCTGGCAGAAGCGGCAGCCCCGCGTACACCCGCGCATTACCTCGAGCGAGATGCGGTCATGCACCACCTCAATAAACGGGATTACGGGAGCGGTGGGGTAGGGCACATTGTCCACGTCCCAGACCAGGCGCCGCTCGATGGCGGCCGGCACGTCCGACCGGTTTGGGACGACCGCCTTGAACAGTCGCCGGTCGTGGCCCGCGAACCTTGGATCCGGGCACTGATAGAGTGGGTCTGAGTACTCTTCGTACCGCGATTCGTAGAACCTCGGCACGTACAGACCGCGCATCTGCGCCAGCCGCAGGAGGAGCTCCTCGCGCGGCAGGCGCCGGTGCGCCTTGAAGCACTCGACTATCTCGGGCAGGACCTCCTCGCATTCGCCGATGACGAAGACGTCCACGAACGGCGC
>CAYNFH010000358.1:0-3546 GCA_964396385.1 uncultured Chthonomonadaceae bacterium
CCTTGCGGGCGGCCACACAGGGCCGCCCCTACGTCTTCTGCGCTGGCCAGATCACGGCCACGATTGATTACTCACACGGCCGGCCATGCTATAATCCGGCGGAGCAGCGCATGAAGACCCGCAATCAGGGCAGGATAGTCGCCACGGCGCCGGGCCGGTGCGGCATCGTGGGCAACCCGACCGACATGTACGGCGGCAGCGTGATCAGTATTTCCACGGTGGAGAGGGCGCGCTGTGAGCTGTGGCCGTCCCCGGAAATGCGGGTCACGTCCTCGGGCGAGGAGGCCGTGCTCCGATCGCGGGAGGATCTTGCCCTTCGCGGAGACCGGCTGGACATCGCCCGCGCGGCGCTCACGTTTCTGGAGGTCGATCCCGCGATGGCGGGCTTTTCCCTGAGCCTCTCCACCGACATTCCGATGCAGGCAGGGATGGCCGGGTCCACGGCCCTGGTGGTGGCGGTCGTCGGCGCGCTGGACCAACGGTTCGGCTGGCAGCTCCACCCGTGGGCCATCGCCGAAACGGCAAGAAAGATAGAAGCGCGGGTGATGGGCGTGGTGTGCGGCCACCAGGACCAGCACATGGCGGTATTCGGAGGCGTCAACTACCTGGACTTCCGCGGCAAAGAGAGCCTGGAGCAGCGCGAGGATGAGCCGCTCGCCACCGTCGAGCCCCTGGCGCCGCACGTAGGCGCGCTCCCGCTTCTGACCGCGCATACCGGCGTCCGCCACCACTCAGGCACGGTGCACAGCAGCCCGCGCGAGCGCTGGCTGGCGGGCGAAATTCAGGTGCGAGACGCCTATGGGCGCATCGCCGAGCTGGCCAGGCTCGGGAAGCGCGCTCTGCTCGCCGCCGACTGGCCGGCGCTGGGTGAGCTCATGAACGAGAACCACCGGCTGGTTGCGGACCTGGGGGGCTCGGGGCCGGCGAATGAGCGGCTCATCGTGGCCGCCAGGGAGGCCGGGGCCTACGGAGCGAAGCTGGCCGGCGCGGGAGGCGGAGGCACCATCATCGCCCTCACGGACCGGCTGGATGACGCGCGGGCCGCGCTCCTGGCAGCCGGGGCTGATTCGCTGGCGGAGCCGCGGCCGATGCCCGGGTTGCAGATAACGGAGGAATGAGCCTTGATAGTTACCAGTCGGGCGCCGGTGCGTGTGGACTTCGCCGGGGCGTGGACCGACGTGAATATCTTCGCCCGAGGCGCCGGCGGCGCCGTGGTCAACGCGGCCATCGACAAGTACGTGGAGGGCCGCATGGAGGTGCTGGAGGACCCGGGCGCCGGCCAGGAGGGGATACGCGTCTCCTACCACTCCGATCTCCCGTCCGGGTCGGGCTTGGGTACCTCTTCAGCCCTCAACGTCTGCTGGCTGAGCCTGGTCCAGTCGCAGATAGATCCCAGCCAGGAGTACCGCGAGCGCATCGCGGAGCTGGCCTATAAGCTCGAGGAGATACTCGGAATCCTCGGCGGCAAACAGGATCAGTACGCGGCTGCTCTGGGCGGATTCAACTACATGCTGTTCGGTGAGACGGTCCAGGCGGAGCGGCTCGACATCGCGCCCGCCATGGTCGAGGAGCTGGAGGAGCGGCTCGTGCTCTGCTACACCGGCAAGTCGCGCCTCTCCAGCAACATCCACGAAAACGTTTGGGGCGCCTTCCGCCGCGGCGCGCCGGAGACTGTGAATGCGCTCTACTACCTCCGGAACTGCGCCATCCGCATGCGGAGCGTGATCCTCGAACAGAATGTGGAGGAGTTCGGAGAGCTTATCGGGCAGAGCTGGAAGCACCAGAAGGCCCTGGATCCCTCGGTCACGAACGCGCAGATAGACGAGCTCTTTGAGATAGCGCGGGAGGCGGGCGCCCCGCACGGCAAGGCGTGTGGCGCCGGTGGGGGAGGGTGCCTGCTCTTCTTCTGCGAGCCCGGCAAGCACGGACACGTGGGCGATGCCGTGTCGGAGGCGGGCGCGCGCGTCATCCCATTCAAGTTCGACTTTCGGGGACTTCAGATCAGCAGGCAAGAGTAGGAGAGGGCGTTGGCGGAGCTATTCAAGATGCCGCGGCTGGGCCAGTCCATGGAGGAGGGCACCATCCTTCAGTGGTTCAAGCGGGAGGGAGACCCGGTCAAGCAGGGGGACCTTCTCCTGGAGGTGATGTCCGATAAGGCGAACATCGAGGTGGAAGCAACTGCAGAGGGCGTCTTGCGAAAGATCCTGAGCCCCACCGACTCCACCGTCCCGGTCAACACCCCGATCGCCGTCATCGGCACGGCTGAGGAGCCTATCGATGCGCTACTCGCCTCCGTGTCCGAAACCGCTTCCGTGACTGCCGACCGGCCCGCGCCTCCCGCACCTGCCGAGAGCGGTCCGTTCCTGGCTTCGCAGGAGGACGCTCAGATCAAGGTGTCCCCGCGGGCGCGGCGGCTCGCGGACGAGAAGGGAGTGCCGGTGTCCGCGCTCGCCGGGAAGGGTACCGGGCCCGGCGGCCGCATCCTGGAGAAGGACGTCATTGCCTACCTGGAGCGCACCTCCGCCCTGGTCGACGACGCGCAAGTCCAGACCCCGCGACCCCGAGCGACGCCGTTGGCCGCCAGGATGGCAGAGGATCTCGGCGTCCGCCTGGAAGACCTCGCCATGGGGCTGCCGGGAAGCCGCGTGACGGCCGACGTGGTGAGGAGGCACGCCGAATCGGCACGGCCCGGCATGCCGGCCGCCGGCGGGCCGCCGCGCATCGCCCAGACCATCCCCTTTACGGGCCTGCGCAAGCTGATAGCGGACAACGTGGCCCGGTCCCGCCAGACGGCGCCGCACGTGACCCTGGTGAGTGAAGTAGACATGGGCGATGCTGCCAGGCTCCACGCCGGATTGGCGCCGGAGTTCCAGCGCTCGCATGGAACCAAACTCACCTTCACGGACCTGCTGGTGAAGGCGGCTGCCCGGGCTCTGCCGGACCATCCCCTCTGCAACGCCGCGGTGATGGGCGACGAGATTCGCGTCTACGGGGACTACAACGTGGGGGTGGCCGTCGCCCTGGAGGCCGGCCTGATAGTGCCGGTGATCCACCACGCGGATCGGCGGTCCCTCGCGGAGGTCTCCGTGGAGCTGAAGGCGCTGGCGGAGCGCTGCCGGGCGGGTCGGCAGACCCAGGAGGACCTGGCCGGCGGCACCTTCACCATCACCAACCTGGGCGCCTTCGGCATCGACATGTTCGATCCCATCATCGTGCCTCCCCAATCTTGCATTCTCGGAGTCGGCAGGATAGCGGAGCGGCCGGTGGTCCTGGAGGGTCGGGTACAGGTACGGAAGATGATGAATCTCTGCCTCTCCTTCGATCACCGGGTGATGGACGGTGTCCCGGCAGCCCGGTTCCTTCAGCGGGTCAAAGAGGTGCTGGAATCACCGTATCAGTTACTGCTGTAGGTTCGCTCCCGGCGACTCATGAAGATTGAAGCATGAAGAATGAACACCAGGCGAGCAGCCACTTGTCATTCCGACCGAAGGGAGGAATCTGGCCTCCGGGACAGAGCTGCCAGATTCCTCGCTGGCGCTCGGAATG
>CAYNFH010000359.1:0-3532 GCA_964396385.1 uncultured Chthonomonadaceae bacterium
GGGGATCCAGGGCCGCGTCGCGTCCGCCCCTCGGCTGAACCACTGGAGCGTGCCGCCATGCTCGCTGTCCTCCAGCGCGAAATCGCTGGCGACCGCGAAATCCACGCGGCCGTTTCCGCCCACATCGTACGGCGCGACATCGATGTTGCCGCGCGTCTCCGTGAGCGGGCTCTTGCGCCAGTCCGGGTTGCGCAGCCAGGCGACCTGGCCGCCCAGCCCCACCACGTCCGGCTTGCCGTCGCCATCCACGTCGGAGGCGGTCACTTGGTACCCGCCGGGAAACCGGTCGTCCAGCGTCGTGACCGTAACGTCTACGAAGCGCGAAGATGCCGGCGGATGCGTGGACTGTGTCAGGAGCATCATAAAAAACAAGGGAAGTATCAGACGGCCCGCCATCAGCCGTCCTGCACGCAGCGGAAGCCGACGTGGTTCAGGCCGGTATCCGGCGTGGAGTGGCTGCGCGCCGCGACCCGGTACCCCTGGCAATAGTTGTCGCTGCACAGCCAGGATCCGCCGCGCTGGGAGCGCTCTTTGCCGGTCGGCGGCCCCATCGGGTCATCCTTTGGGCTGTGCGAGTAGTAGGACGGATCGTACCAGTCCCCGCACCACTCCCATACGTTTCCGGTCATGTCATACAGACCGTAGCCGTTCGGCGGGTACTTGCCCACCGGCGAGCGGCCGGCGTAACCATCGGCGCCCGTATCATGCGTGGGAAATGTTCCCTGCCACCAGTTGGCCAGGTACTTGCCGCCGGGCCGCAGATCGTCGCCCCAGGCGTACAGCTTGCCCTCCAGGCCGCCCCGCTCCGCGAACTCGTACTCCGCCTCCGTGGGCAGCCGCTTGTGCGCCCACGCCGCGTACGCCTCCGCATCCCGCCAGGAGACCTGCGTGACCGGCTCCTCCGGGTTGGGTTTGGAATCCGGCCCGTCCGGATGCGCCCAGCTCGCGCCGAACACCTTCTTCCACTCGCCCGTCTCCGGATCGAACACGCCGGACCAGCCGAACTTCTCCGCGTCCGTCCGGTAGTGCGTGGCGTTCACGAACTCCGTGAACTTCGCCACCGTCACCGGGTAGCGGTCTATCCAGAACGGCTTCAGGACTACCGGGTGCGCCGGCTTCTGGTCCTCCGCGCCGCTGCTGGAGCCCATGGTGAAGGCGCCGCCCTTCAGGAACACCATCCCCGGATGGGTCGCCGCCTCGTCCGCCGCCCCATGCGCGCCCACCACCCTGCACCCCGCGAGCAGGCAGAGACCCACGGCCGCGAATGGACGCAAATAGAAGGGAATGAGCTTGACGGTGGCCGTGAATGAACGTGAATGGACCTGAATGGAGGCTCTAGACATGGCTTGCAATAGGGTACCGGAATCCGATGGCATTCAAGCCCATAGGGAATCCGAATCCGATTTCCGTTCATTCGCGTTCATTCACGGCTAATCCCGTTCCTCCCTCTCCGCTCCTCCAGCTCGGCCAGCGTGCGCGGCCAGTCGCTCTTCAGTAGCCGGGAGAGGGCACGGTCCGCCAGGAGCTTGCCGCCTGTCTGGCAGACGGCGCAGTAGTTGGCCTCGTTCTCGGCGTAGACGATACGCTGGACCGGCGAGCCGCACGCCGGGCACGGCTGCCCGTAGCGGCCGTGTACCGCCATTCCCTCGCGGAACGCGGTCACCTTCTCCGGGAACCCGCCGTCGCGCTCGGAGGCCAGCCGCTCCGCCCATCCCTGGAGTGTGGAGCGGGTCGCGTCATAGAGCGCGGCGACCTCCTCTTCGGTCAACGTGATGGTGAGCTTGAACGGGGAGATGCGGGCGCGATGCAGGATCTCGTCCGAGTAGGCGTTCCCGATGCCGGAGAAGAGGCGCGGGTCGGTGAGGGCCCGCTTGAGCGTGTGGTTCTCCGCGACCAGCGCCCGCCGGAAGGAGTCGAGGTCCGCCTCCAGCACCTCTAGCCCGCCCCGGTTATGCTCCTCCAGCGCCTCGCTCTCGCGCGCCAGGTAGATGCCGGCCCGCTTCTTGGTGGAGGCCTCGGTCAGGATAAGGGTGCCGTTCTCGAAGTCGAACGCGGCGAGCTGCAGCTTGGGGGAGAGCTTCGCGCCCGGCTCCCTCCACCGCAGCCTGCCGGCGATCATCAGGTGGATGACGATGAACAGATCGTCCTCTAGCACGATGACGATCCGCTTGCCCATCCGGCGCAGCCGTACCACGCGCTTGCCCTGAAGCTCGCTCGGGGCCGGCGACACCGTCCGCAGCACGAATGGGCTGGAGATCCGCACCTGTTGGAGGATGCGGCCCAGAATCCGCTCCTCCAGCGCCTGAATGTAGACGACAATATCGGGCAGCTCCGGCATTCTACCGGAAGATACTCGACCGCCCTTCCATAAACCTCCAAGAGCGGAAGGATGAAGGATGAAGGATGAAGGATGAATCCGGACGCTGCCCAGTTCCGTTATGGGGCGGGGGCGTCACGAAGAGAGAGTCTGCGGCGGCGGATGTAGGGACCGTAGACGCGGTCGGCGTGGTACATGAGCCGATTGGCCACGATGCTGATGTCCATTCCTACCTGGTCGGAGAGGAACTCCCAGTCGGCCCATCTCTCCCTGCTCATGCGCATCATGCAGGGCCGTTCGGTGTTTTCGACGAGCTCCTGGGCGAGCTGATCCTTGACCTCTTGAGGCGCCTGGGCCAGGAGGAGCTTGATGAGCTTTAGGCGCTCCTCCTGTGAGTAGTTGGAGCGAATCCAGGCGGCGAGCTCATGGACGGGCGGAAGGGGAGAAGGGGAGAAGGGGAGAAGGGGAGCCGGAGTGAGACATTGTCTCAAATTGCCGGGCTCCTCTTGGCGGGGGCCGTCAGGCGCGCACGGACCTGCGACGGCCGTAGGACCAAGGTCCTCGGCTGGGTGGCATTCTGCCGAGCGTCCGCCTGCGCGGACGCGGGATCTGGGCTGCTTTGAGCGGGTGGAGCGGCGCTCGGCAGAGAGCTGCTTGAGGTGGTGCTTGAGGTCCTCTTCTTCTATGTCTCCGCTCTTGAGCTCTTTGAGCCAGGAGGAGCGGACGTCCTCGTCTAAGGGAGCGAGCTGGCGGTAGACGTGCCAGGAGAGCTGTGGGAGCCGGAGCTGGTCCGGGATCCTCTTTGCCACATAGGCGCACTGGCGGATGACAGACCAGCTTATCTGAGGGAGAGCCTGTGCGGCTGTTTGGGCTCTCTCTCCCCATTGGAACTCTCCTTCGTTGTACCAGTCGCCGATGGCGAAGCTAAGAAGCAGGTGGTTCTGGCGTGACGCGGAGATGATATGGCGGCCGTACTCCAGCCAGTCCTCCAGATCGTGGTAAACGTCGTCTTCCATGGGCAGGTGCAGAGTGGGCCTGGGTTTGGGAGGCGCGGGTTTGGGTGAGCGTTTGAAGAAGGGCATGGTCGGTAAAGGATGAAGGATGAAGGATGAAGGTCCGGAATCGGATGTCGATGGTTGATGGTTGATGGCCGGATGAGTAGGACTGGGAGTGCGGATTTTGGCTCGCGGGCCAAAATTGGCAGCTCCACCCTTA
>CAYNFH010000360.1:0-3513 GCA_964396385.1 uncultured Chthonomonadaceae bacterium
AATCTGCCTTTTGCGGCAGAGTACGCACAGTTGCCGTAAAGCAGATCCCTCGCTTTGCTCGGGATGACAGATTGCGACGGTAGCGCACCTGCAGTTACAGAGTACGTGCCGGACCTGTAAAGCAGATCCCTCACTGCGTTCGGGATGACAGGCGCGTGGCTTCGCTCCTTCAGAATGAGAACCTGATTCCCTACGTCTCGCGCAGGCGGACGGGCTGGCCGGTACGCGCCGACTCGTTCGCCGCCAGCGAGACCGCCAGCGACTTCGCCGCGTCCCCGTAGGGCGAGTGAATGTTGCTGTCATCCCCGGACTCGAGCGCTCGGATGAAGACCTGATCCTCCTCCAGGTAGGCGTTATTGCCCCCGCGCACGATCTCCTCGCGGCCCGGCTGGAGGATGCGGAGCTGGTTGCCGTCCACCTCCACCACCAGCTCCGGTGTCACTACGTGCAGGCCAACTGTATAGCCCATGCCCTTGAGGATGCATGTGTTGGAGATGGTTCCCACCGCGCCGCTGCCGAACTTGACGGTGACCGTCCCCACGTCCGGGACCGTGCAGCCCTCCACGTTGGTGTGGACCTGGGTGCCCATGGCGGCGTACACCTCGTCGATCTCCCCGCAGAGGTAGCGTGCCAGGTCGATGATGTGTGTGGTCTGCTCCACTATCTGGCCCCCGGACTGGTCCATCCTGCGCCACCACGCCACGCCCGGCATCCCGCCCATCCAGTAGCCCAGCGCCATGCCAATGGTCTGGCCCTCCAGACGCTCCCTGGCCAGCCGGGTATAGGTCATGTACCGCCAGTGGTAGCCTACGGAGGTGATGATGTTGGCGCGGTCCACCGCCTCCGCGATTCGCTGAGCCGTCTCCATGCTGTTGGCGATGGGCTTCTCCACAAAAAAGGGGATGCCGCGGGCGGCCAGCTCCTCCTCCTGACCCACGTGCGCGTGGGGCGGCACGCAGACGTAGACGGCGTCCAGCTTCTCCGTATCCAGCATCTGCCGGAAGTCCGCGTACCCCTTGCCTCCGTAGGTGGAAACGGCACCCTGGACGCGCGACTCGTCCAGGTCGCACAGGGCCGTGATCTGCGCGTCCGCTATCTGGCTGAGGGCCTTGAGATGGGCGTTGGCGATGCCGCCCGTGCCGATGAATCCCACGCGGATGGGCATGTCCGGAGTCCTCCTTGTCTCGGTTGAGTCTGCTCTTCTCTTCGGGGTGGGCGTGCGGCGTCCTGCCTGGCAGATGAGGGGGTGAAGGGGTGAAGGGGTGAAGGGGTGAACTAACGGAGGGAGTCAGTTCATAAATCGCAAGGAGACCGGCCATGAAGCTGATCCATCACGGACCCCGCCAGGCGGGTGATCGCCTAAACGGCTGTGGGGGCCGCGCGCCGTCCCGGCTCGTCGGAGCGCACCGCTTTCTCTACCGCACCTACGCCGTGCCGCTGGTCCTGGCGGGCGCCATTGCCCTGGCGGGAGGATGCGGCGGCGGCGGGGGCTCGCCCAGCGTCGGCGCACCCCCGGACACCATCACGGCCGCCAACCAGTCCGGCTTTACGTCCGACGCCACCATCCTGGCCTCCCGCGCGGCCACCGGCCCCTGGATCACCGCCAGCACGGCCGGGTCGTTCGATCAAGACCTAGCGGCGATCCGCGCCAGGTTCTCCGCCGTCTCTGCCGTCCACGCCCGTCCGGCCGCCTCTCTCACGGACGTGGGGGTCGTCGTCAGCTCGAGCGCGCCGTGGATCCTCAACTGGAAGTCCGGGAACATGACGACGGGCGAATCCGGTCTGGACAGCCTGCTCCGCCAGTACGACGTGACCAGCGTTCACGACGTGGGCCCCACGCCGGGCGGGGAGACATTCCAGGTCAACTTCGGACAGCCCATGAACCCGCCCGCGGCCGCGTCTTCCATCAAGTCCGCGAGCAGCAACATCCTGAGCGCCGCGCCGGACACGCTGGGGGGAGACGGGGACCAGATCACGTTCCAGACCTCCGGCGGGGGGAAGGTCTACACCTTCTCCCACGGCTGGGGGGACTGTGCGGCCGGCTGCACCAGCCGCCACAACTGGCAGATCACCATTGCGCCCGACGGCAGCATGACCGAGACCGAATCGGGCACACCGCTGCCGTAGCCGGGCAGACCACGGACCACTGACGACGGACCGCGGCGCCAGAGACGGGACAGCCATTGCCACCGTGCGTGCGGACGGACCAGCGATGGCCGTCGGACAAAGGTCCGCGGCTGGATGGCCGTTGGCCGAGCGTCCGCCTGCGCGGACGCGGGATTCGGCCCCCTAACCCCCAATTCTGGGGGAATCGCCAGGCGCCGAGTGGCAGTAGGCGTGGCTGCCCGGCAACGAGGTGCCGGGGACCGAAGTCGCCCGGCTAGGGAGAACCGTCCTGGCGGACGGGCGGGGCTGCGTGCCCTGAGCGCCGGAGTGAGACATTGTCTCAATTTGACACGCGCGTGTCAAATTGCGCCAGGCGATCTGGACCGGAGTGGAATCAATGCCGCCCGCACAGGGCGGGGGCGTTGTAGCTCAGACTCTCCTGCTCTCGATTGGGCGTGTCTTGCAGCCCTGTGTGGAGGAGGTCTCTCGGGCGAGCCTCCGCCGCCCGGTTGTAGCAGTGCGAGTGTGCGTTGCGGGACTGCCGGGCGTCGCCTCACCCTGCCGACCCCCTCCACTCCTCCCCCGCATGCCCCGGAACGCAGCCGCGCCGCGCGGCTGCCTGGATCCTGGCGGGCCGCACGATCAGCCTTTGCGGGCTGACGCTGCGCCGGGCGCGGGATAGTGAGACATTGTCTCAAATTGACACGCCCGTGTCAGATTGGGATGGTTGAGGCGGGGAATCGCGGCCATGGGAAGAGTGAGACATTGTCTCAAAATGCGGAGTCGAGCGTCCAGAGTCGAGAGGCGTGAGGCCAGAAGCCGGAGTCGAGGGTCGAGAGTTGGCAGGCTCCTTGAGGGGGGCTGGCGGGAGTGAGATCGTTGTCTCAAAATGGCGCGATGGCGCCAGATTCGGATCTGCCTCAGCAACAGCGCGGTACCGGCGTCTGCCGGGTAATGGGTGGCGGTTGCGCAGAAAGCGCGGAAAGCGCAATAAGGGGTGTACAGCCCCCGTTCCAAGCTCAAAATGGGCGGGATTCTCATTCTGCGCAGTAAGCGCAATGAGCGCAGTAAGGGTGCAGATGGTTGAAGGTTGAAGGTGGATGGCCGGTTCCCGGCGGTTGACGTCGTTGGGGCGGAGGGCAGATGACAGAGGCACCTATCCCGGACGCGCTGGTCCTCTAGTTCCGCGGCCGAAGCGCGGGTCATCCGCGAGTTGCGCCGGGTGCCGGCCGACGCCGACACGGGCCTCGGCAGCGGTATTACGGCAGAGGTCCTGGATGCAGGCCTGCCAGCGCCAAAGCCGCCTCCGCGGGTTCGAGTCTGCCTTGACAGTCCACGGGCGGCTGAGTATACTAGGCACTCGCTGGTTACCCGTGCCGCGATAGCTCAGTTGGTAGAGCAGAGGAC
>CAYNFH010000361.1:0-3510 GCA_964396385.1 uncultured Chthonomonadaceae bacterium
AGTGCTCCTTAATAACCGCTGCCAGTCCTTTGCCCGTGATCGCGCCGATGCGGCCGCACATCTCCTGAACCGCGATCATGAGCGGCGTACACAGTACGCCAAGCCACAGCAGTCCATACCCGAACTGTGCGCCCGCAACGGAGTAGGTGCCGATGCCGGAAGGATCGTCGTCCGCGGCGCCCGTCACCAGGCCGGGGCCAATCCGCTTCCAGAGCGGGGCTCTAGAGGTAACGCTCTGGGCGGATGCCTCCTCCACCACCGTGGTCGCGTCAGGTTGTCCTTCCGGAATCTGCATCGGTCTCTTTCGGCACTCAGACGGGGCGCGCTCTTGCTCCTCGCTCGAATTCTCGTCTGTCACAAGACGTGAAGCGGCCAAGGGCGGTTCCGGCGCGCAGTGTACGCTGGCCGGGGGTGCTGGGCGAACTCAAAACTGAGCGTGCAGCCGCACCGACCAGAGCGTTGCCGGGCCACGGTCTCGGTTGAAGCCGGGGTTCTCAATGTCCTGGAAGTCCAGCGACACCGCCAGCGGCTTCACCACCTGGTACGAGTAGTACGCTTCAAAGATACGCTCTGAGCCGTAGTTGAGCTTACCGTCGCCCAGTGCGAGCCCCACCCCGCCCGCTGCGAGATATGCCTGGTGGGAGCGGCCGATCCCGCTAATGGCATAGGCCAGAGCCATGCGGTCGTCCTTCCGGTGCCAGTGGGAACCGGACACTTGGCCCCCGAGCGAGAAGAACTGGTCGCACTCGGCAAAGTTGTAGCTCTCGCGCATTGCGTCCGCCCAACCCAGCCGGCCGAACACGCCCGTCGCTCCGCCGTCCGAGAGCGCCTGCTCAAAGTTGATGCCGAGCCCCGTCCGGATCGTGCCGCGCTTCTCCACCGCGGCGAGACTGGGCGGACCTCCCGGCCGCGTCTGTGCCAGCGCATCCAAGTACCGGGCAATGTTCCCCACATTGCGCCAGCCCAGCAGCCGCACGATGAACGGGGGCTTGTCGCCGCGCAGGACCTGCGGGTGCAGCTCCACCTCAAGCTGCTCGCTGTGGTCGTGCGTCCAGTTGTAGGAGAGGTCCGCGCTTCCCGCCGTAACCGGCATGGCGAACGTGCCAAACCGCACAATCCATTCCGGGTTCACCCACACGGCGGACGCCCCCAGGTCGTAGCCCCGGACCTCCTCGGCGTAGTCGTAGGCCAGGTTATTACCGAAGGCGTTGTTGAGGAATTGGGTCCGGGGGTTGTTGGCGTAGCTGTTGGTGTCGAAAATGTCGGACACGGCAAACTTACCCGCCGTAAGCACAAGCCGGTGGGCGGGTACCGTGTCGGGGATAATGTTAAGGGCCCGGCCGGTCTCCTCTTCGGCCACTTCCTCCTTGCCCTTGTGGGATGTGAGGTGGCGCATGGGGATCCGCCAGCGGACGAAGTACCGGGCCAAGTAGGGCAGCGGCCGGAGCGCCTGCTGGCCGATGACATCGCCGTTGGTGTAGCCCGCCAGCCCCTGGCCGAAGCTCACGCCGTGCCCCAAGGCCAGTTCCGGGTTGACGTACACCTCCAGGTTGGGAATCACCCGCATCCCGGCGTAGAGCGTGTAGGTATGGGTCAGCTCCGTCTCATCCCGTGAAAGGAAGCTGCTTGGCCCCTGGTAGGGACTGCGGAAGCGGTTGAGGTGCTGGAGGATGTAGGTTACTTCGGTCTGGTAGTCGTACCTGGCTGCTGGGGAGACCTGCGGCAGGGGCTTGGCCTCCTGCGGCTGCTCCTGCTGCTTGGCCCCCGCGTTGGGCTTCTTCTCCGCCGCGCCCTGAGACCGCGTCCCATTCGGGCTGGTGGGCGCCTGGGCATTCGAGGGGCAGCAACACAAGAGAATGAGGATCGTCGCCAGCATGGTGGCGGCACTCATAGGCATTGTCTCCGCAGAGCTCGCGCTAGATCCAGGGCGCCGCGCGCCCGAGCAATTGCGCAGGCAGTAGCCTAAAGACGAGGCGCCGAACCAGATCGTTCCGACCGACGGTTCGCGCGAGTTGACATAGCGAAGGGATGCCTATCAGGCGCCTAAGCCGTCGTCGCAGCTCGTGGTACGCGGGGCTCGCGTGTGCAGTGGGGAGGAGGGCTTTGCGGGGCGCCGGCAGCAGCGATGATACGCCTCTTCCATGGCCGCTACAAGGGGGACATGATCAATGACTGTCTTTTTCAGGTTGTTAACGCTTCCTCTATCAGCCCGATCAACTCATCCCCCATCACCGGTTTGACGATGTATCCCACTGCTCCTGCTTTCAGCGCCTCTTCCAGATGCAGCTCATCCGCAAAGGCGGTTAGCATGATCACCGCCGGTCGGTGCACCGCCATAATCCGGCGCATGGCTTCAATCCCGTTCATGCGGGGCATATTGATGTCCATGATAACGACGTCCGGACGCTGGCGCAGAACGAACTCGACCGCCTCCTCACCATCCACTGCGCAGCCGACGACCACCATCCCCGCGTGAGTCAATACGCGAGCGAGCTGCAGCACCGTAATTCCCTCATCCTCGCACACGACCACTCGCTTGCCCGCCAGCGGGCCGTCCCCGAATGACTGTTCGACCGGCATAGTTAGAGTGACCTCCAGCGCCTGCCTGACGCCTCTACGGCGGCGTTGAAGGCAGTTCTATGTGCCGGCGCATCTCCCTGAAGTTCAAACCGCAACCGGCACTAGGCGGAGTGGCGGCGCTCAACCGCCTCTCGGACCAGCGGGATGAGGGTAGTAAAGCTAACTGGCTTCATCACGTAGCCGCTCGCGCCGGCCTTCTGGGCTTCATCATAATAGTCGTTGAAAGCGGTAAGCATGACAACGCAGGTGTCAAACTCCGCCAGGATCTGCCTCGCGGCTTCCAGGCCGTCGATGTCTCCCGGCATCTTGATGTCCATCACGATGACCTGTGGCCGCGTCCTCAGCGCCAGTTCGACCCCTTCACGACCGGTACGCGCTACCCCTAAGACCTTCATTCCGGCCTTAGTGAGCGCGATTCGGACCTGAAGCTGGGTCACACCCTCGTCCTCAACCACGATGGCGGTCTTTCCGGCAAGTATAGAAACGTCGCCGGTTCCCCCAGCGTCGGCGCCGAAATCTGAAGGCCGGTGCTGCCCGTTTCCGGCCAGCAGCGCAGGATATGGCAACATAAGCTCTACTCCTCCTCGTTCGCTACCTTCGCGGTCGGTGGCAGCGGAACGGTGACGCACACCTCTGCTCCACCTTGAGGCCGGTTGCTGAAGCGCACCTGACCGGCCAAATCGGTTCTCGCCAGGGCATCAACCAGCATCAACCCGGTGTTGGCCACAGCGTCGGCATCGAAGCCGGGAGGAAAGCCCGGTCCTTCATCCTGCACGCACAGGGATGCGACCCCTTGAAGGCCCGAGAGCTGCACGTAGATGGCGCCTTGGCCGTGTTTCACCGCATTGCTTACGAGCTCGTTGGTTACAAGCGCTAGAGCCGTGGCCTGCTTGCCGGTGACGACAACGTCCTCAACATCGGCATGCACTG
>CAYNFH010000362.1:0-3485 GCA_964396385.1 uncultured Chthonomonadaceae bacterium
CCACCTGGAGATGGTGGGGGATTCCACCCCCCCCCACCGCGGGGGTGGGTGGGGGTGGGTTTCACCGGACCGTGCCCAGCTTCAGGTCCACCATAGCGGTGGCGTGGAGCAGGATGCGGCCCGTCTCCACAGTAAGACCCGTAAGGCGCACGGGCAGGGGGAGGCGCGTCACGTCGAGCGCCTCCGCCAGGCGCGGATTGATGCGCTCGGCGATGAGGTGCGGCATGAAGTTGGGCATGGGCGCGCCTGCCACGCTCATTTGGCGTGGATCCAGCCGCAGCCTCGCGCCGCCCTCTATCTCCGGTACGGCCGTGAAGCTGAACGGGACGGGGATGCCGAGCCGGACATACCGGCCGGCGATGCGTACCTTGCCGGTAAGCATGGCAATCTGGAGGTCGCGCAGCGGGCCTTCGTCGCGCCCCCGCAGGAAACGGTTAAGCGCCGATTCCGTCACAATCAGGGTGCCGGTAAGGTCCGCGATGCGCAGGGCGCCGCCGGGACCCGGCGCGATGGACAGGCTCCCGGCGGCCAACTTCAGCTCGTCCAAGGTGATGACGCCGCCCAGATCCACGTCGTGGGCATCAAGCCGCAGGCTTCGTGCCGACAGCTCTACGGGCTGCCGCTGCGGCGCCTTCTCTTCCGCCCGGGGCTGCTCCGCTGGCCTCGATACCTCAATCAGTTCGCTCATAGTGCCTCACGGTACTATCTACCCCAACAATCGGGCGTCCGTTTCGCCCGCCGCGTATACTAAGGAGCATGGCTCCCGATTCATCCCTCATCCCTCATCCTTCGTCCTTCGCGCGGAGCGCCCTCTATTGCCACTGAGCTTCCTCCGCAGCCTCGTGACGCGATTCGCCCCGGACATGGGGATTGACCTCGGCACGGCCAACACCCTGGTCCACGTTGCGGGGCAGGGAATCCTGCTGCGGGAGCCGTCCGTTATCGCCCTGGAGCGCGAGAGCGGCAAGATCGTGGCCGTGGGCGATGAGGCCAAACGGATGCTCGGTCGCACCCCGGGCGCGATTACTACCATCCGACCCCTCAAAGACGGCGTCATCGCGGACTTCGACCAGACGGAGCGCATGCTCCGGTACTTCATCGGCAAGGTGACCCGGCAGGCGTTCTCCGCGCCGAGGGTGGTGGTGGGCATCCCGTGCGGCGTGACGGAGGTGGAGGAGCGCGCCGTGCGCGAGGCGGCGCGCAAGGCCGGGGCGCGGGACGCGCTGGTCATCGACGAGCCTCTCGCCGCAGCCATCGGCGCGGGGCTGCCCGTCATGGAGCCCGCCGGCTTCATGATCGCGGACATCGGCGGCGGGACTACCGAAGTGGCGCTCATCGCGCTGGGCGGGATCGTCTCCAGCCGCTCCATCCGCATCGCGGGGGATGAAATGGACGAGGCGGTTGCAGCTTACGTCCGGCGCACCTATAATCTCCATATTGGAGATGCGACGGCGGAGGCGGTAAAGATCGAGATTGGCTCCGCCTTCCCGTCGGAGGCCGAGCGGGCGGTGGAGGTTCGCGGGCGGGACTTGGTGACGGGGATGCCGCGCTCGGTGACCCTCACCTCCACGGAGGTGCGTGAGGCTCTCCAGGATCCGGTCTATGCCATCGTAGAAGCGGTGAAGCTCACGCTGGAGGAGTGCCCGCCGGAGCTGGCTGGCGACATCATGGACCACGGCATCGTGTTGGCCGGGGGAGGAGCGCTCCTGGCGGGGCTGGACCGTCTCACCGCGAGAGAGACGTCGTTGGCCGTACGCGTGGCCCCGGACCCGCTCTCATGCGTAGTAAGCGGCGCCGGCCGTGTATTGGAGCAGTGGAAGGACAACCCGCGGCTGAGCATGGTCGTCCGGAGGAAGTAGCCGAGGATGAACGGGAATGGACGGTAATAGGGAATGGCAGGCGTCCGCGCCTATAGCATCCTGACCGTGCTGGTGGGCGGCGGCATTGGGCTCGGCATGTGGCATAACGTCAGCGCGCGCCGTGGCGCCCAGGATCCCGTGACGGGCTCCGTGCGTACCGCAGCCGTTCCAGTCATCGGCGCGGCGTCCGGAGCCGGCGGATGGGTGAGCCGGCAGGTGGGCTGGCTGGCGGAAGGCCGGAGCATTGTGGAGGAGAATCGGCGGCTGCAGGAGGAGAACCGGCGGCTCCGCGAGCAGGTCGCCGCCCTCACCGAGGCCGACGTGGAGCTCCGGCGTCTTCGGGCTCAGGTGGGCTTCGCCACCATGCTGCCTCGGAAGCTGCCGTGCGATGTGGTGTCGCTCCGCCCCGATCCAAGATTCGAAACCATGGTCATCAACCGCGGAAGCCGCGACGGCGTCCGCCTCCACAGCGTAGTGGCTGAGCCGCTCGGATTGGTGGGGCAGGTATATGACGTGGCCCCTACCAGCTCGGCCGTGCTGCTCCTGACGGACCCCAACTCCTCGGCGGGCGCCATGGTCCGGCGGACAGGCTCTCGCGCCGTTGGCGTCTGCAAGGGCGATGGAGGCGGCTTGCTGAGCCTAGCCTACCTGGGGCCGGAGGCCAATGTAAAGGTGGGCGACGTGGTGATCTCCTCCGGACTGGGTGGGCCGGAGGGCGTCTATCCAAAAGGACTGGTCATTGGCGACGTTGCCGCGATTGTCCCTGCCGGCTCGGGGTCCGGGCGGGTCGTCAAGGTAAGGCCGGCCGTAGACTTCAGCCGTGTGGAAGAAGCGTACGTGCTGGTCAAGTGAAATCGCTCCGCGCCGCCGCCGCGCCGTACCTCCTGCTTGCAGCAGGCTTCGTTTTCCACGCCGCGTTTGACGCACGGCTTCAGGTCGGGCCGGCCCGGCCGAACACGGCTCTAACAGTCCTCTTTCTCCTCGCACTCCGCGCGGGGGCGGCCCGCGCCGCCGGCCTGGGCTTCTTCGCGGGGCTGCTGGAAGCCTCCTTGACGGCGCGCTTTGTTGGCAGCATCATAGTCAGCCGCACGCTGGCCGCGTTCCTGGCAGGGGCTTCGGAGCGGCGGCTGTTCCGGGACAGCCCTGTTGCGGGCGCCGCCATCGTGGCGGGATGCACGGCGGCGGCCGAGCTGCTATTCTTCCTGTTCGCGCCGGAATGGCCGGCTGGACGGTGGTTGGTCCGGACCGTGGGAGAGACGGCGTGCAATGGTCTCATCGCCGTCTGTTTGGGCACAATGGCAGGCCTGATCCGCGGCCGAAACAGAGCCCAAGCGGGGCCAAAACTTTTTCAAATGAATCGTTGAAAAAGTGTCGATTCGGCCTTGACAGGCTTCCGTCGGGTCAGTATACTATCACGGTTCTCGCGGCGAGGCCGAAGGGCCGGCTACGAGAGAGGGGAAGATACCCGGACCCGCCGAATTGACCAACTTTTTGTTGACACAGACGGCGGGGGTGTGGTAGGATACCCTTTGCGTCTGGTCGAGGTACCAGATGCCAGCCCAGCACCGTCTGGGCTGCGGTGGATCTTTGAAAACCGGGCAGAGCGAAGGCTTTGCGGAGAGTACT
>CAYNFH010000363.1:0-3420 GCA_964396385.1 uncultured Chthonomonadaceae bacterium
GGTGCCGTCGACGCCGTACTGCTGGAAAGCCACGTCCGTGCAGCTTGACGACACCGTGAATATGTCCCGCTTGGACACGGTGGTGTCCTCGGAGACGTGGCTGACAAACGGCAGGTTTGCCAGGTGAGCTACGCAGCCGACCGGTACCTGCGCGACCACCGCATGGATAAGCGGAAGCTGCACGGTGACCTTGGCGCCAAGCGCATTGATCTGGCTCTGCTTGCCACCATCAAGGTCACCGTTCAGCGCGACGATGACAGAGACGGTATTGGAGCCAGGCTGGTGTGCCACTTGGTCCTTGAGGAACGAGTCGCTCTTGTCGGCAAACGCATCTGCCGCGGCCGGTGTACCGGATACGGTGAGACACGAGAATGCAAGGATGGCGGCCGCGATGGCGGGCGGAGTGAGGCCGCGATGCCGGTATGCTAGTGCGGCCAGTCTGTTGTATTGCTTCATGGCTACTCCCCTCCTACCGCGATCGAGGATAGATCCGCCTGACTCGCGTTCGTTCCCCAGGTAGCGCGGTCGCTCCACACGCTTGTGCCCCAGACTGCCCGGCTGGCGTCCAGGATGTTGGTGCTGGAGCCCCAGATGGCGTGCGTGCCCCAGATGGCGCGAAGGTCCGTTATACCGGTTCCCCAGATGGCCCGCGAGCCCCAGAGCGCGTGGTCGGCGTCGATGTACACGTTCCCCTGGTCGTCCACAGTCAGCGTGGGGCTCAGGGCATACTGCGCCGCCGAAACCGTACAGGATAGCGCCGCCGGGATGTTGAGGTAGCCCGCGCCAAAAGTGCACGGGTCGCCTGAGCCGTCCGGGTAGCTCCACTTGTCCGCTGAGACCATAAGCCGGGCCTTCACCGTGTCCGGTGTAAGAGTTGGATCCCGGTCCAGCAGGAGGGCGGCCGCGCCGGCGACTACCGGCGTTGCCATCGAGGTACCGGACAGCCGGAAGTACTTGACGGAGTCCGACTTCGGCTTGCGGTGCATGTAGCAGGACCAGGGGATGTCGTTAGTCCCGCCATTCCAGGTGTCCAGAAAGCTCTGGTTCGCGTTCAGGGAAATCACACGGTTACCGGGGGCGACGATGTCCGGCTTTAGCACGAAGTCCAGGCGCGAAGGTCCCCGGCCGCTGTAGGTAGCGACCCGGTCGTCTCCGCGCCAGCCATCGATGGACTTCATGGCGCCGACGGTGATGACGTATGGGTCATCGCCGGGGCACTCGATGGAGCCGTATGCCGTGCCCCACCCCTCGTTGTCCATCCCCGGAGTGTTGGAGCTGTTCAACCGGCCGGTGTTGCCGGCGGCACAGACCACCACGATCCCGGCCTTCCAAGCCTGCTCTACAGCCTGGCAAAGCGGGTCCGTGGTGTAACTCTCGCCTACTGGGTGGCCCAGGGATAGATTCATGACCCGGATGTTGTAGGTGTCTCTGTTCTGAACCACCCACTGAATCCCGGCGACGACGGTGCTCACGTCGCTCTTGCCCTGGGCGTCCAGGACCCGGACGTTTACCACTCCGGCCGCCGGGGCGATCCCGTAGAAGGTTCGGAAGCAGTCCGGCCCCGTGGAGGAGAACCCGTCTCCCGCCGCTAGTCCCGACACATGCGTCCCGTGGCCACACAAGTCGTCCGTGCCATTACCGTCGTTGACGAACGAGACCGCGCCGGCCAGCCGAACCCCGCCTGGGGGCGCGCTATGCCGGCCATGAACGTGGTTCCCGAGATCCGGAGCCATCCGAATTCCGCTGTCCACCACGGCGATGTTCACGCCGGATCCAGTGGCCCCGTACCAAAGCCACCCGACCCACGCGTAACTGGAGCCCACGGTGAACTCATCGGACTTTTGCGTAACTGCATCGGATGAGAGGTGAGTGACAAACGGAAGCGCGACCAGCCGGGCGAGGCTGCGGCTCGGGACCCGCAAGGCCACGCAGTGGATCAAGGGGAGCCGCCGATAGATGTCGGCGCCCAGGCTGCGCACGGCACGTTCGCGCTCCGGGTTCAGCTCGCCATCCAGCCGCGCGATAACGGAAGACCATCCGGTTTTGGGACCAGCGGTCTGTCGCGCCTGGAGAAAGCGGTCAGACTTGTTGACGATGGCATCCGCCTTCGCGGACGGGGCGGGGCCAAAGCCCACACATAAAGCGCACAGCGATGTGAGAACCGGCACATGGCGGGCGCTTGGGCGTAATCTGTACAGCATGTCCCTGCCGTCTCCTTCCAAATCGCCGCATCTCGGCAGCTCGGCGACCATGGAAGGTTACAGGTTATAGAGGACAGGTGACCGGGGCCGGAGGTCCGCACCGTGTAACCTGTAACCTGTAACCTGTTCCCTGTCCTTCAGGCCCGTAGCTTTGCGTCCCCGGCTTTCGCACGGGTTTGCCTTTGTCGATTGCGAAGGATGAGGTACTGCTGGATGGCTTTCCGAGGTGCCCTTGTCAGGGGCCACGCAAACCGTCCGGTCTTCATTCTGGCGAGATGGGCTGCCATCGTCGCTGTGGGATATGCTGGAAAGTGGGGCACTGCTGCACAACGGCCCGCTGTGGTGCGGCTCGCGTCAATCTGCTATAATCGCTCCGGCTCGAAACCGGGCGAGCTTCTTCGCCGTATTCTCGCCGTGTCACGACGCACCGCGCCCCGCGCGATTACAAGGAGGCACCCATGCGTCGACTCTGCCTGATCCCGCCGCTGCTTATGCTGTTGGCCGCTTCTGCGTGCGCGGCGGATCCCTATGCGGACGGCCGCGCGCTGTACAAGGCCGGAAAGTACGCGGAAGCGGCCGCGAAGTTCGAGCGGGCTACAAGAGACAACCCGAACAACGCCAAGGCCTGGTGGCAGCTCAACTTCGCGTACCACAAGCTAGGCCGGGAGGCGGATTCCCTCAACGCGGTACAGAAGGCCGGGCAGATCGACCCGACACACGCCTTCGCGTCCGGCGCAGGCAAGTATGAGCAGATCCTGGCGGACCGGCAGAGGACAGCGGGAGCGAGCGTACGAGCGGGCGAGCGGGCGAATACAGGAAGGGTGTTGTCGCCGCGGAGACGGATTCCAGAGGGCTCTTCCGCCGCCGGATCCGGTCAGAGCAATATCGCTCAGCAGCTCTTAAACGGCGACGTCTATGCGGAGCCGGGGATCCCGGTGAACGTGGACCACCTGAGGCAGGTAGCGCAGGAGCTGCGGCCCACCGTCGTCAAGTTTGTAGTCTACAACAGTCGCGCGGGGTCCCGGGTGCTGGACCACGACGCGAATCGCATCCGGAACTACCTGGGCAGCCGCGTAGGCAACGGATACGTGATCGTTTCCAGTCGTGGGGGGGTAGCTGTTTCCAGCCGTGCGCTGAGTCCTGATACCGAAAGCCGGCTGGCTCGCAATGTAGCGCCTCAAATGGAAGCAGGCGACTATACCGGAGGGCTGGAACAGCT
>CAYNFH010000364.1:0-3416 GCA_964396385.1 uncultured Chthonomonadaceae bacterium
GAAGTGACGTCACCCAACTTCGCTTGTCTATGGGGTCGGTATTTTTCCGCGTCCGTCACTTTGGCGGCGACAACATGCCACCAGACGGGCCGGGACGGGGTGGCCGCCGGGCCTCCGGGCGCTCGGCCCGGTACGAGGAAGGCCACCCGGCCCCCTACAGCGTTCTTTGATTCGGTCCGGCAAGCGGTACAGAGAAAGCGGTGGCAAGCTACCGCACTCCAAAGCGCAGCGATCCCACGCTATGCTCGGGACAGGCTCCGGGCCGCCCCAACCGGAGGAGCCTTGGCTCTGATGCTTCGGCATGGAGTTGCGGGGCTGCAGGCGCTTCCGCCATCGGTCACTCGGAACCAATGGCGACACAGTGCGTTTGTGATCGGGTACCGTGAATCCGCAGAGCGAGACCGTAGGAACCCAATATGCCAGATACTGAGAACCGGCACAGCAATCGCCTGATCCACGAGACCAGCCCGTACCTGCTGCAGCACGCGCACAACCCGGTGGACTGGTACCCGTGGGGTGCGGAGGCGCTCAATCGCGCCAGAGAGGAGCAGAAGCCGATCCTGCTCTCCGTAGGCTACTCTGCCTGCCACTGGTGCCACGTGATGGAGCGCGAGAGCTTCGAGAACGAAGAGATCGCCGCCCTCATGAACCGGCACTTCGTCTGCATCAAGGTCGACCGCGAGGAGCGCCCGGACATCGACCACATCTACATGACCGCCGTGCAGATGATGACCGGGCAGGGCGGCTGGCCCATGACCGTCTTCCTCACGCCGGACGGCAAGCCGTTCTACGGCGGCACCTACTTCCCGCCGGACGACCGCTACGGACGGCCCGGCTTCCCACGCATCCTGGAGGCCGTGGCGGAGGCGTGGGAGCAGCGGCGGGGCCAGGTGGAGAGCCAGGGGGAGGCGCTGGCGCTGCAGGTTAGGCAGAACAGCGATCTCGGCCTCTCTCCTTCGCCGATCACCCCGGACCTCTTCGACCGAGCCTATCAGCGCATCGCCGCGAGCTTCGACGAGCGGTTTGGCGGCTTCGGGGGCGCCCCCAAGTTCCCGCAGCCCATGATCCTGGACTTCCTCATGCGCTATGCCCACCGCTCCAAACGGTTGGAGCCGATGCGGCTGGTGGACCTCACCCTGGAGAAGATGGCCTTCGGCGGGATGTACGACCAGGTTGGCGGCGGCTTTCACCGTTACTCCACGGACGCCCAGTGGCTGGTGCCGCACTTTGAGAAGATGCTGTACGACAACGCGCAGCTCGCCCAGGCGTACCTGCGGGCCTACCAGGTCACGGGCGACACGCTCTACCGGCGCATCTGCACGGAGACGCTGGACTACGTCCGCCGCGAGATGACCGATCCCGGCGGCGGCTTCTACTCCGCGCAGGACGCGGACAGCGAGGGCGAGGAAGGCAAGTTCTTCGTCTGGTCGCCGCCGCAGGTGGAGGAGGTGCTCGGCGCGGAGGACGGCGCCCTTTTCTGTCGCTTCTATGACATTACCGAGCGCGGCAACTTTGAGGGGCACAGCATCCCGAACATCCAGGCGCCTCCGGAAGCCTTCGCCCGGACCATCGGAATCGACGCGGACACCTTCTGGCAGCGCATCGAGATGCTGCGCCGGAAGCTGTTCGAGGCCCGCGAGCGGCGTGTGAAGCCCGGTCGCGATGAGAAGGTGCTGACCGCCTGGAATGGACTGATGCTCGCCGCCTTCGCGGAGGCGGCGGCCGTGCTGGACAGGGCCGACTACCGGCAGACCGCCGTGAACAACGCGGAGTTCGTGCTCCGCGAGCTGTACCGGGACGGCCGCCTGCTGAGGACGGGCAAGCGCGCCGGCGAGACGCCGGTTTCGGAGGGCGGCGAGCGAGGCTCGGACCACCTGCCGCTCCATTCGCCGGAGTTCCGTGCCGCCCGCATCGCCGGCTTTCTGGAGGACTACGCCTGCTACGCGGACGGCCTGCTGCGTCTCTACGAGGCCACGTTCGACCGCCGCTGGCTGGACACGGCCGCGGAGCTGGCCGAGACGATGGTCCGGCTGTTCGCCGACCCCAACGGCGGCTTCTTCAACACCGCGGAAGACGCGGAGGCGCTCATCGACCGCCCGAAGGACGTGATGGACAACGCCACCCCGTCCGGGAGCTCGGTGGCTGCGGACGTGCTCCTCCGCCTGGCCGCCTTCACCGGCCGCTCGGAGTACCGGGAGCGCGCCGCCGCCTACCTCCGCGGGATGGCCGCCGCCCTGGAGCGCCACCCGCAAGCTTTCGGCCGCCTCCTCTGCGCTGCGGATTTCTACGTGGGCCCCGTGCAGGAGCTGGCGGTCATCGGGTCCATGGACCAACTCGAGACGGAGGCCCTGCTGCGCACGGCCCGCGCGAAGTACCACCCGAACCTGGTGGTTGCCTCGTCCGACCCGTCCGCTTCGTCTGAATTCCGCGATCTGCCGCTCCTGGAGAACCGACCGCAGCTCGACGGCCAGCCCACGGCCTATCTCTGCGAGAACTACGCCTGCCAGCAGCCCACCACGGACCCCGCCGTGCTGGAAGCCCAGCTCGCGGCATGAGTCCTCCCGCCATCGAGGTTGTCCGAGAGGTCGGACAGAACAGCTCCTTCCAGTCCGCGCTGTTTGACTTCGACGGCACGCTCTCCCTCATCCGAGAGGGCTGGCAGGGCGTGATGGTCCCGTACTTCGTGGAGGAGCTGATACGGACTCCAAATTGCGAACCCCAGGAGCAGGTGGAGCAGGTGGTGCGGGAGTTCGTGGAGCGGCTCACCGGCAAGCAGACGATCTACCAGTGCTTCCAGCTTGTGGAGGAGGTACGGAAGCGCGGCGGCGCGCCGCGCGAGCCGCTTGCGTACAAGCACGCCTACCTGGACCGCCTCTGGAAGCGCATTCACCGCCGGGTGGAAGGGCTGAAAGCCGGCGACATCGCGCCGGACTCGCTGCTCCTGCCCGGCTCGCGCAGCTTCCTGCAGGCCCTTCGCGACCGCGGCGTGACCCTCTACCTGGCCAGCGGCACCGACCTGCAGTACGTGCAGGACGAGGCGGAGGCGCTGGACATTGCCGGCTTCTTTGGCCCGCACATCTACGGCGCGCTCGACCGCTACCAGGAGTTCTCCAAGCAGTTGATCATCGAGCGGATCCTGCGGGAGAACGACCTCCACGGCGCGGAGCTGCTGGTGGTGGGCGACGGCTATGTGGAGATAGAGAACGGCAAGTCCGCCGGCGGCTATGCGCTGGGCGTCGCCTCCGACGAGGCCCGGCCCGGTAATATCGACGCCTGGAAGCGGCAGCGGCTACTTTCAGCCGGTGCCGACGCCATCATCGCGGATTTCACGCCTCTGCCCGCGCTGATGGGCTTCCTGTTCCCCGTGTGAGTAATGAATCGTGGCAGTGATCTGGCCAGCGCAGAAGACGTAGGGG
>CAYNFH010000365.1:0-3338 GCA_964396385.1 uncultured Chthonomonadaceae bacterium
TGGAAAGGTTGCCCAGGGCGTCCTGAACGCTCGTGCGGTTCTGGAACCGGTCATACGTAAAGCTGGTCCGGTTGCCCAACGGATCCACCACGGCCTGGAGCAGGCAGGTGTTGTAAATGAAGGTGGTGACCGCGCCGGTGGGGTCCTGCACCGCCGTCTGGTTGTCGCCGTCGTCCCAACTGTAGGTCGTAACCCGGCCCAGCGGGTCCTGGCGGCTGGTCGGGCGGTTGAGGCTGTCGAAGGTCTGCGTCACCACCGTCCCGTCCGAGTTTACGATGCTCGCCAGGTTGCCGAAGCTGTCCCAGTTGTACGTGGTGACCAGCCCCCGCGGGTCTGTGACGCTCTGGAGCAGCCCGCCCGCCGTATACGAGAAGCTGGTGACCCGGCCGAGCGGGTCCATCTGCCGGATCCGCTGATGTGTGGAGCCGTTGCCGGCGTATCCAAAGGTCGCCGTGGCGCCGGTGGCATCTACCAGCGTGGTGAGATTTCCGAACGCGTCATACTGGAACGTCGTCCGGTTGCCCAGCGCGTCATCTGAGGCCATGATCAACCAGAGGTTCTGGTCATACGTCACGCTGTAAATCGTCCCGGCTGGAACCTGCTCGTTTACCCGCACCGCATTCAAGTAGGTGAGCGTCGAGGTGTAGCCCTCGGGCCGGTCGATAGCGGTCGGAAACTTGGTTGTGGGATCATAGTGATAGGTAGTGATGCCGCCGCTCGGCGTGATTGAGGAGGCGATAGGATTGTTCGGGTCATAGACCCAGCTCCAGACGCCGGTGCCCGCAGCCATAGACGTTACGCGCCGCTGGCTGTCATACATGTATGTGGTGACGAAGCCGCGCGGATCCTGAATGGTGTAGACCAGAGTGACGGGGCTGCCGGCGAGCGAGTACCCGTACATGGTGGCGCACCCCAGGGGTGTTATCTGGGTGGTGAGGTAGTTGTGCGCGTCGTACTGGAAGGTCCAGCGCCGGCCGCTCCAATCCTGCACATTGCTCAGAAGCGAGGTGCCGGAGCCAGCCGCATAGGCGAAGGTGACAAGGTTGCCGCCCGGAAGCTGGATGGACTTGAGCAGGCCGGCCTCCGCTCCGGAGCCGTAGGAGTAGGTGTGCGCTACTCCGGAGGGGTTCACGGCCCGGATGAGCTGATGCGTAACGGGGTCTCCTCCCGCGACCTGAGCGCTGTAGACCAGCTTCATGCCGTCATTGAAATACTCCGTGATGTTGGTCCCGTCAAACGAGATGGTGGTCGCGTGGCCACGGTCCCCGTTGGGTGTGTAGGTGGTGATGCCTCCCGAGGTCCCGGCCTGGAGGAATGGGATCTGCGTGAAGTCTCCGCGGACAATGGTAATCCCGGTGGCGAAGGCGGACGAGAGCACGTAGCCGTTCACGGACGCCGAGCGGCTTCTACCATATGCCGCGTTCACGTCGTTCTGTGAGCTGTAGAAGAAGCTGATGGCAAGGTTGAACTGCTTGGCCCGGAGCAGGATGTCGGGATCAATATTCAGCTCGCCGGTGATGGGATCCGGCATGGGCCGGTGTGGATGCCGCCGCGGGTCGGTCTCGGGCGGTGCCGTACCCGCAATTGCGGGCAGAGCTTGTGCCTCCATTTGATGTCTCCTGTGTCCTTTGTCTGGTCCTCTTCCCAAGCGATCTGCAAGAAACCTAGAATGGGATCGCGGGAATCGGACACGCGTTGGCCGTAGGTCCTACGTTGGCGCTTGTAGAGCTGCACGTCGGGTCCAGCGTCAAGTTCGGCAGAGATCCAACACCGCCCCAGACACACACTAGGCAGCCGTCCCCGCCGCCGCACGGATCGGCGCTGAGCGGGCCCATACTCCCGCCTGGCCCACCAGGGTAGCCGCCGAGAGTGCCCCTTGTGCCGGCGCTGTATATCGTCATGGTGCCGCCACCGGCAAGCCGCATAGTGGCGCTGCCCACCCCTCCCATAGGGGTGATGCCGCCTCCTCCACCTCCGCCGCCCGCGCCGCACTGGCAGCTATCGCCGTCGTCGTACGGCAAGCACGAGCCTCCTCCACATCCAGCCATGGTCATTCACACCCTTCCAGCGCTCGGGTGAGCGCTTCAATCGCCATGCAGGCGCAGTGTTCTTTGCCCTCCGGCAGGCCGCCCAGCAGCCGCAGGAGGTCCTCCGGCGTCAGCAGCCGGATCTTCTCTACTTCCCGCCCGGTGGCCAGGGCGACCAGCAGGCTGCCGGAGGCGATGGCGGCCGGGCAGCCGTACGTCTCAAAGCCGGCCCGCTCAATCCGGCCGTCTTTCACAATCAAGCGCAGCCGGAGGTAGGGGCCGTCACCGGGCACACCGCTCAGCCCCTCGTGGGTGGCTCCGTCCAGCGGTCCCATGCCTATCGGGTTGGCGGCGTGCTGCTTGGCTGCTTCGCCGTACATGCTCGGCTACGGCCCCTCCTCTTTCCGGCCTCTTCTTTTGGGCCTTCAATAGTGTTCGACGCCACCACAGGTAGACGCATAACGGGTATTTATGCGACGCCCCAGAACAGTTGCCCTACTCTTCGCGGGCCTTGCCGTTCACCTGGGAGTGGAGCTTGGCGAGCTTCTGCACGACGCTTTCATACTGCTTCTGTAGGTGGCCGTGCTCGAAGCGCAATTGTGCATTGGATGCCTTCAGTTGCGCGTGCTCCTCGGTGAGGTTGCGGTGCTGCTCCTTGATGGCGATGTGTTCCTCCATGAGCGTGTAGTAGCGGCCTTTCCACTCCTCAAGCTCCTCGTCAACTTCCCCCTGGCGCTTCCAGAGCGCCTCGACCTGGGCGAGCATGTGGGACCGGAACGTATCGGCCTGATCGAGCTTCTTGGTACGGACGGCAACGAGGTAGTCGAGCGCCTTGACTCCCACGCCGGTGACAAGGGCAGTGGCTATCGCAGTAGAACCCGGGTCCATGGTGAGTCTCTATCCAGGAGATCGCGCGGGCTGTTCAGCCGGACGATCGATCTATCAGGCGCAGGTAGTCATCCGCCATCTCGTCGTCCAGCCCGAAATCTTCGAGCAGGGAAAGCAACCGCTGCCGGGTTCGGAAGAGGCGCATGGCGATGGCGGTTTCAGTGTGGCCGGTCTCCTGTGCGATGCTGGCAATGCTTCGATAGCGGATGTGGTGGCTGACGTAGAGCTCGCGCTGCTCCAGGGTCATCCGGGCGAGCGCCCGTGCCACGTAGCGGCCCATCTCTTCGGCCAGAGCGTGCGCTTCCGGTGAACGACCCCGCGCCACCAGGTTCTCGGTGTCGGCGGGCGCAGCCTGGGACCAGGGAACCTCGTGTGCCGCTCGGCTGTCCAGGTGGCGCTTGAAGTCGATTACATGGTTGGTGA
>CAYNFH010000366.1:0-3316 GCA_964396385.1 uncultured Chthonomonadaceae bacterium
AAGCCGATCAGCCTTCCCGTTATTGAGTATCGTGTATCCATGGCAGGAGTGTGGGAGTGTGGTGGTGTGGGTGTATGGGGGTCCGGATTCCGGCCACTCCCACACTCCCACACTCCCACACCCCCATACCGTTGTTATCCTCTCATCGCCTCGATCAGCACCTGTGCGACCTCCGGTCGGGTGAACTCCATAGGGGGTATCTGGCCCGCCCGCAGCATCTCCCGCACCTTGGTGCCGGAGAGAGAGACCCGGTCCTCCGGGCCGTGCGGGCAGGTCTTGGAGGAGGCCATCCCCTCGCACTTGGTGCACCAGAAGCTGTGCTCGAACTTCAGCGGCGTAATGCCCAGCGCTGCCGCGTCGAACTCGTCGAAGAGCTTTTGAGCGTCGTATGTGCCGTAGTAGTTGCCGACACCCGCATGGTCGCGCCCCACGATGAAGTGGGTGCAGCCGAAGTTCTTGCGTATCAGCGCGTGGAACACGGCCTCCCGCGGCCCCGCGTATCGCATGGCAGCGGGATTCACCGAGAGCAGCGTGCGGTCCAGGGGATAGTAGTTCTTCAGCAGGACTTCGTAGCACCGCATGCGCACGTCCGCCGGAATGTCGTCCGACTTCGTCTCGCCCACCAGCGGGTGCAGGAGCAGGCCATCCACCGTCTCCAGCGCGCACTTCTGGATGTACTCGTGCGCCCGGTGGACCGGATTGCGGGTTTGGAAGCCCACTACAGTGCGCCAGCCACGCTCCGCGAAGGCCGCGCGCGTTTCTCGCGGCGTCAAATAGTAGTGGGGGAAATCCTCGTGCGGGGGGAGTTGGAGGACGCGCACCTCGCCGCCCACCAGCACGTCGCGCTCTGCCTGGAGCGCCGCCACTCCCGGGTGCGCCGCCTCCGTGGTCCGGTAGACGTTACGCGCCTCTTCCTCCTTGTCGCGGCGGTAGACGTCCGCCACCGTCAGGATAGCCAGAGGCGCTCCACCCTCGTCCGTGAGCGCCACCTCGGCGCCGGTCCGCAGCGATTCGGCCTGCGCGCCATCCACCGCCAGCGTAACCGGGATGGTCCAGGGCAGCCCATTGGCCAGACGCATCGACCGCACCACGGAGAAGTAGTCGTCCGCCTTCATGAAGCCGGTGAGGGGGCTAACCGCGCCGATAGCGATCAGCTCCAGGTCGCTCACCTGCCGGCGCGTCAAGGGGACACGGGGCAGCCTGGACGCGCGCTCCGTCTCCTCCTGGAGCTGGTCCTTTGGCACGAACCTATCTATCAGTGTGCCGCCGTGCGCGGCGATTGTTTCCGGCATATCTTACTTACCCCTCAAATAAACCTGACTAAACCACTCGGATTACTCGACATTATACTCGGCCAGAAGACGGCGAGTCAACAGGCCGGGCAATTCAGGGGCGGAAGAGAGGGCCCGCAACGCTCACGCGCATGGCCTTGCTCCAGACTCAATTGAAAATCGAAAATCGAAAATCGAAAATCCTCAGTGTTCCCACTGGTAGACTTCGATCCGGCGCGCGCCCACCGCCATAGGCGCGACGATCACCAGCAGGGTCAGCAGCAGAAGGACACTCGCGCCGGCCGCGTACACCAGCGGCGCCGGTGCGTCCCCGACCAGGGAAAGGTGCCAGGTAAAGAAGGAGAGGAGGCCGGTGAGCGTGAGATAGGCCACCGTGGTGAGAAAGCCGAGGATCAGCGCCCACACGCTCACGCGGTGCGCCGGATTGTCGTATACGAAGCGAGGCAGGGCGGCGGAGATGCCCACACCCAGCCCGCACAGTCCCGCCGCCAGCAGCACGACGTAAACGCACTGCACCAGCGCGGCCCAGAGCGGAGCGTGGAATACGAACGCCCCCAGCCAGGTCAGCGCGATGCCAACCGCCCCGGAGACCATGGTGCTCATCAGGAACTTGGCCCACAGCAGCACCTGGGCTCCGTTGGGGGAGGACCGAACTATCCAGAAGCTGCGGCTCTCCAGCCCGATGGAGGAGAGTGAGAGGATGGAGGTCTGCATAAAGAGAATCACGGCTGTCATGGCCACGGCGAATGGGTAGATCTCCGTGGTCGCGCTGACGGGGCGGACCGTGTCCTGCTGGATGGCGAGCACAAAAGGCACGAAGAAGAGGATCACGGGCATCCCGAGCTGCGAGAGCAGCACGCTGTCTCGCAGCACGTAGCGGAGGTCTTTGGCGATGAGCGCCGCGACCGGCGCGGAGAACGGCGCCAGCAGACCCCGCCGGTTGGTTCGGAGCGGGTCGCTATCGACCGCGCGGACCCGCTCTCCCTCTCCCTCTTCCGCCAGGGCCGCCGCAGAGAGCAGGTGCCCGCCCCAGAGCACGCAGGCACCGAACAGGAGCCCGATCAGGGCCATCATCAGCCCCAGCTCCCGCATGGCGGTCAAGGTGTCGCCGTCCGCCAGCCGGATCAGGCTCCAGGCGAACGGAGCCGACGGTCCCAGCCGGGCTGCGGGCGATGTGCCGGCCACCATGAGCCCGCCGTGAGAGAAGGAGTGATGAAACTGGATCTGCCCCGTCTGGGAGACGATAGTGAGGCACACTACGGAGGCCATGGCGGCGTTCACCAGGGTGACTGCGCCGCGGATCCGACGCATGCCCAGGAACGCCAGTGCCACGAGCAGCGCCAGCGCCGTAGCCAGTGCGGGGAGCAGCACGAACAGGGCCACTAGCAGCGGCAGCAGCGCCCACCCGGCCGGAGTCAGCCCCAGCACCGAGCCGCAGGCCGCGATGGCGGGCAGACCGATGAGCGCGAACTGCAGCGAGTTGGTAACGGTCGCATCCAGCAGCTTGGCCGCCACGATGTCGCGCGGCCGGATGGGCGCGGCGGAGAGCAGGCCGTAGTCGTTGGCGTGGAGCAGCGTCGAAGCCACGAACGGCACCGCGCCGGCGAGCAGGAACAGGAAGAGGAAGTAGAAGAGCTGGTAGACCAGGTCCTCCAGCCCCGTCCGCGAGAACGCCAGCGATAGGAAAAACCGGAACCCGCCGAACAGGAGGAGGAAGATGAACGCGCCCGTGAGCGTAAGCAAGCTCGTGAGCAGGGAGTGGCGCTCAAACGTGTGCCGGGCGACATTCCAGAGGCCGACGAGGCGGATCTTAACCAGAAGCCAGAACATAGACCCTTCCGGAGCGATGCAATACCGCTATATACTTCCGCGGATGGCCCAGAGTCTCCCACTTTATGACGACAGACCACGGACCACGGGCCACACCGGGATTCGTGGTCTGTGGTCTGTGGTCTGTGGTCCAAATCCTCTGAAAAATACCTGCTAGATCCTACTTGACATCCCTGTCCCGCCTCTCTATAATG
>CAYNFH010000367.1:0-3274 GCA_964396385.1 uncultured Chthonomonadaceae bacterium
GAAGAGCCCAATCCCCATGCGGTCCCACACCTGGATTCTCGGCAGGAGCGCGATGTTAAGGATCATCAGGAGAAAGCAGATGACGGAGGCGTAGAGGCAGCGGTGCGCGATGGAGATGTGGTAGAAACGCCTTTCGAAGAGGTCCACCTGCTTGCGGATGACACCCCGCCGCTGTTCTGAGGTGTCCGGGTGGCGGTACTCTTGCGCCAGGGTTCGCAGCCGCTCCGAAAGGCCGGTGTGCTTCTGGTTGATGCTGAGGATGAGGGAGGCGGCCGCTGAGATGAGGATGACGGGCGTCACGGCCGCGGTAATCATGCCGAGCAGCCCGGCCGTCACTGCCCCGTTCACGACTGGACTTCCGGCTCCGATCCGGAGGCTGCCAAGAACTGGACACGCGCGTAGATAGCGGAGAGTGGCAGGTGGCAGCCGACCGCCTCCAGCCGGACGGCCGAGTCCAGACCTTGAGTGAGGGTGTATCGCCAGGAGCCGTCCGGCTGGCGCTCATAGGTCTCAACCCGTGGAGCGTCCTGGGCAACCAGGACGTAGGCGGCCAGAGACTCCAAAGTCTGGTAGCAGAGCAGCTTGTCGCCTCGATCAATCCGTTCTGTGGATTCTAAGAGCACTTCCATCAGAACCACCGGATTTAGAAGCGTGTCGCGGCGGTCGTCCTCAAATTGGGGCTCTCCGCAAACCACGACCACGTCCGGATAGAAGTAGCGGTTACAGTCCGACGCGCGGACTCGGAGATCGCTCGTGGACGCGACGCATCCCCTTGCACCCGGTGCAGCGTTCAGCAGGCCCGCGAGCATGTCCTTGACTTGGGTGTGCTCCCAGGTCGCGCCGGCCATGGCGACGATTACGCCATCGTAGTATTCGGATCTGACCTCCGCCTGCCGGTCCTGATCTAGATACTCATGCGGGGTCACGTACGGGATAGCCCGAACAGCCATGCGCGCTACTCTCCTGCCTCGTCCTTCGGCTTCTGCTGCTCTCGGGCCCGGAGCTTGGCGGCCATCAGCCGCGACATGCCCGTACCCTCGGGCGTTGGGCGTTGGGCGTTAGGCGTTTCGGATTCTGGCTCCGGAGACGAAGGACGGGAGACGGAGGACGGCCCCGGAACCGATGGAGCCGCGACGGTCGACCGCGGAGCCGCAATAGGGCGCTCAAGGACCGGGACGGTGGCCGAGCTTGAGCGCAGCGTACCCGAGTCTGTGACCTGGCTTGGCAATGTGGTCTGTGGTCCGTGGTCCGTGGTCTGCGGCGCAGCGCCAGCCAGCGCCCGCTCCTTCACGGACATGAGCCGCGACAGCTCCGGCGTAGCCGCGCCGGCGCGCCGGGGTCGGGAGTGCCGCAGGATACGAGCGCGCGCCCACTCCGCGGCCCGCGCAAAGTCGTCGCGCTGCAGGGCGAGCCGCCGCACTCCCACGTCAATGGGGAAGAGCAGCATCGCCAGCAGCAGCAGGTACGGGTATAGCTCGATAGGCGCGTAGACCGCCGGCCGGTTCGCGCCGAACACCTGGGCCGCGTCCGTGAGGGCCGCTCCGCCCCCCACCTGCGCCATCTGGGTCATCAGGAAGTCGTTGGCGGCCAGGTCGCGGTACTCCGGCGAGTACGGGACTACCAGGCCGCTCACCGTGGACTCCACCATCTTGTCCGGCCGCTCGTGCGTCACGTTGACCAGGTACGTCCCAATCTTGGCCGCGTCGAACCACGCCTCATAGTGGCCCGGGCCGGTCTGGCGGAGCGGCACGTCCGGGGCAGCCTTGCCCTCCTCCTCGTCCGGCCCCACCACGCGGGCGTGGAAGTCCAGCCGGTTGACGAAGCGGCCATCCTTGTCGATGGCGTCCACAGTCACGTGTCCTCGCGTGCCTTCCATGGCCACCTGCGTCTGGTAGTCCGATGGAGTGAAGCTGCGCATGGTCCACCGCACCGCCTCCGCCCAGAACTGGCCGTAGCCGCCCCAGGGCAGCCAGTGAACCGCCCACTTGTTCTTGTCGTCCGACATGAAGGCCATGGTGCGGCCGAGCCCGTAGCGCCAGGTGCTCAGAATTGGATCGTTGCGGTGTGAGACAAGGGAAGTGTTGGAGGTGGGCTTTGATGTGCCGATGTTGTAGCCCAGGAGCTCCGGCATCCCCTCCATGCCGCGCAGCACGTCGTCGCCTGCCACGTGGCGCGGGATGAAGGGCTCCTCGATGATGGGCGGCTGGGAGATGGTCTGCTGGTCCTTCAGCAGGATGCGCGGTAGGTCGTTGGGCTGGTCTGCCACGTAGGCGTTGCCGCCGCCGTCCCGCGCGATGGCCGCCATGAAAGCGATGCCGTTCGTATCCGCCGCGGTGGCCACCGTGGAGACGGTGATCCCCATGTTGCGGATCTTCTGCATGGTGGACGGCATCCCGCCCTGGTTCGACTCCCACGCCGCGTCGCCGTCGCCCAGAAAGATGATGTGCTTGACCTTGGCCTCGCTCCCGTTCAGGACGCGCGCCGCCTCCAGGAGGAACGGATCGTAGCTGGGCGGGTCGCCCATGTTGTTGAGCTGGTCTATCTGGCTCTGGATGGAGGTGCGGTCCGTCACGTGCTGCATGGGGATCCGCCAGTTGCCGCTGGTCCCGCCGCCGAAACCGAACTCGCCGCCGCAGTCCAGCACGCCCACCTCGTCGATGGGGTCCAGCAGATCCACCAGCGCTTTGGCCGCCTCCTTGGACATGTTGACGGTGGTGGGGATCTCCAGGTCCTCGATCACCAGCGCCACCGCCACGGACGGCATCCTATGCTGCTTCTTGACCTCCAGGCTGACCGGCAGGAGCTCCTCGATGGGCGTATTGCGGTAGCCGCCCGCGCCGAAGCTGTTCTCCCCCCCGACCATGCCGAATCCCACGCCGAAGTCCCGGGTGGAGACCTGGAGCGCGCTCATCTGCGCCTGGGAGAAGGCGTCCCGCGGCACGTCCGACAGGATTACACTGTCGAACATCTGGAACGCGGCCGCCGTAGTGGGCATGGCGTTGGGTGGCGCGTACACCACGTCGATATTCTGCTGCTTGAGGGAGCGACGGAGGAACTCCACGCGGTCCGGCGTCGGGGCCACGTAGAGTATCTGCGGCCGACCGCGCACCGTAATGAACCCCAGGCCGCGGTTGTTCTCCAGCAGCGTGTCCTGGTTGGGATCCGTCTCCAGCGACGCCTCGAACTTGTAGAATCCGGGCCTGTCGATATGCGTCTCGAACTGGTGGACGCGCTTGCCCGGCACGATCTCCACGTCGCGCGCCGTGCCGACCGC
>CAYNFH010000368.1:0-3271 GCA_964396385.1 uncultured Chthonomonadaceae bacterium
TGGTGGTGGGGGGCGCTGGTGGGGCGGCCCTCTTGGTCCCGGCGGGGCGTCCACGCAGGGCCGCCCCTACATCTGTTCTCCGAGGTTGCCACGAACTGCGACACACACCCATGGCCGGCCGGCAGCAGCCAAAACCGCCCATCTGCTGGTAATAATATCGTTCAATGAAGAGCGTGATAATCCTGGGTTCGACGGGGTCGATTGGTACGCAGGCGCTGGACATCATCGGCCGGCTTCCGGAGCGGCTGCGCGTGGTAGGGCTCGCGGCCAATGCCAACGCCGCCCTGCTCGCGGAGCAGGCGAACGCGTATCGCGTACCTCACCTGTGCATTGGAGGCGGTCCGGAGCGGACGGCGGAGCTGGAGGCGCTGCTCACTGTGCCCCACGAGCCGGTACTTCAGGGCGTCGACGGCATGTGCGCGCTGGCCTCCCTGCCCGAGGCCGACCTCGTGGTGGTGGCCGTGGCCGGCGCCGTGGGCATCCGGCCCACGCACGCGGCGCTGGAGGCCGGCAAGAGCATCGCCCTGGCCAGTAAGGAGGTACTCGTAGCGGCCGGCGAGCACACCATGGCGCTGGCGCACCGGCGTTCGGCCGCGGTGCTGCCGATAGACAGCGAGCATTCCGCCCTCTTCCAGTGCCTGCAGGGCGCGCCGGAGAAGAGCGTGGACAAGCTCTTTCTGACGGCCTCCGGCGGGCCGTTCCGGGCCACCCCCAGGGAGGAGCTGGAGGGGGTCACGCCGGAGCAGGCGCTCAAGCATCCCACCTGGAACATGGGCGGTCTGGTGACGATCAACTCCGCCACGCTGATGAACAAGGGGCTGGAGATCATCGAGGCGCGCTGGCTGTTTGACGTTCCCGCCGACGACGTGGAGGTGATCGTCCACCCACAGAGCATTGTGCACTCGCTGGTCCGCTTCAGGGACGGGTCGGTACTGGCGCAGCTCGGCCTGCCGGACATGCGGCTGCCCATCCAGTATGCCCTGCTCTACCCGGCGCGGGTGGACACCGGCCTCCCGCGCATGGACCTGACGGCCATCGGGGCGCTGACCTTTGAAGCGCCCGATCTGGAGAAGTTTCCGGCTATTCGCCTCGCGCGACAAGCCGCCGCGAAAGGCGGAACTCTGCCCGCCGTCATGAACGCGGCCAACGAGGCCGCGGTGGACCTCTTTCTCATGCACGAAATTCCGTTCACTGGTATCATGAAGGTTGTACAGCAAGTCATGGACCGTCACGACGTCGCCGAGCCCACGTACGAGAAGGTATTGGCAGCCGACGCGTGGGCGCGCGCTACCGCCCGCTCCCTCGCCCGTGAACCCATCGTCTAGCCGTCTGACATTTGAGGTCGCTATTTGAATCCGGGCGTCGGTCATCCGTCCTCCGTCACCCATCGTCTTAACCGGAGTCTGTCCGCATAATGGATGCAGTTAAAGGGATCGCGTCGCTGCTCATCATCTTGAGCATCCTGGTAGTGGTCCACGAGTGGGGCCACTTCATCGTGGCCAAGCTGTTCAAGATGCGCGTGGAGGAGTTTTCGCTCTTCTTTGGCAAGGTCGCGCTCCGGCTGGGGGTTCGCCACGGGACCGTCTACAACATCCGTACCCTTCCCTTCGGCGGCTTCGTCCGGATCGCCGGCATGGAGGCGGACGATATCTCCGGCGGCCGGCCCATCCTGGAGGCGATCCGCGATCCCCTGTTCAACGACCCCAACTCCATGGAGCGCGTGCTCCAGGACCTGGAGCGCGGCAGCGCGGCCGGGATCGACACCTCCAAAGTCACGGACGAAGTCCGCAAGAAGATCCAGTGGTCCATCGGCCCAGATAACAAGCTAACCAAGGGAGGCTTCGAAGACCTAGTCGCGCTGCAGAAGTCGCCGGTGCTCACGGCCGACGAGTCGCGCCTGATCGACCTGGTGCTCCAGGCGCACTCCCGCGCCACGGATCCGGCCCTCTACAACCAGCGGCCCATCTACCAGCGCGCGCTGGTCATCTTTGCCGGGCCGTTCATGAGCCTATTTTTCGGCTACTTTGTCTACTGTCTGATGGGCATGACCATCGGCCTGCAGGACCTGGACAGGCCGCTTACCAACCAGATCGCCATCCTGCAGGAAGAGCACGGCAAGAAGATGCCGGCGCGGACGGCCGGTCTGGTCACGGGTGACCGGATCGTGGCCATCGACGGCCAGGCTACGCCGGACGGCACGAGTGTAGTGGAGAAGATCCACAAGAGCATCGGGGTGCCGCTGCACCTCGCCATTAAGCGAGAGGGGCAGATCCTCGAGAAGACCATCGTGCCCACCTCCGCCGAGCAGAAAGTGGAGAAGAAGGGCAGGGTCGTTACGGAAAAGGTGGGGCGCATCGGCATTACACTTATCCCCGTCTACCGGCGATACAGCCCGATGGACTCCATCAAGGCCGGAACGCTGAACACGTACGGCTATATCCGCAATCTGATCGCGATGATCTTTACGGACCCGCGCGGCTCCCTCGGCGGGCCGCTTGCGATGGGCCAGATGGCGACGGCGGCGCAACGCCTCGGCGTTGCGCACCTATTTGAGCTGGGGGCGATCTTCAGCCTGAGCCTCGGCATCATGAACCTGCTGCCCATTCCCATCCTGGACGGCGGCCACCTGCTGCTGCTGGCCTGGGAGAAGGTGCGAGGGCAGAAGCTCTCGCCCATGGAAGTGTATCGCGCCCAGATGGTTGGGCTGGGTGTTCTGGCCCTCCTGGTAGCGTTCGTGTTCTATAACGACATCCTCCGCTGGGTGCACGGACAGGCGATTCAATAGGGCGAACCGCCCAGAGCCTGCCTGTCATTCCGAGCTGCGGCCGGATCCGTCTGGGCCCTGGTCGCAGTGGTAACGGAGCCCCCGCAAGCCGAAAACGCCGTAGGGGACCCGGAGGCCTTCCACGTCCCGCGCCAAGTGCCCACCCATTTGGATTGCGGCGGCTAGCCGCCGCTTTCTCTCCACCGCGTGCGGGAACGAATCAAATCACACTGTAGGGGCCGGACGCCGTTCCGGTCCGCCTCTGTAACTGTGCGCAGATCGTATCCATAGGCGCGCTCTCTTGCTTGCACCGGGAGCGCGAGGGGGGTGCCTGGCCGCGCCACTGGTCCGAGCGGCCGGGGAGCCGAGCTACTCCCGAGAAGGCGCTTCGCCCTGGTGGCACTCACACGTCGGTGATACCGACTTCTCTGAGCCGGAATGCGGCCCGCAATGTGGGGAATGCCTCTCGCGTGAGCCTCCGTCGCCCGGAGAGTAAGTAACGGTGTG
>CAYNFH010000369.1:0-3265 GCA_964396385.1 uncultured Chthonomonadaceae bacterium
TCTGGCACACGCGACGATCCGGGCGGCGACGAACTCCGGGGTGTGAGCGGGCGTTTGGCCGCTCTCCGCATCCGGGATCTTCTTGACCACGGCGCTGGTGAACTCCGTATCCGTTACGTACGGCATCACCACGCTCGCATGGATGCCGCTGCCGGCCAATTCCAGCGCCAGCACTTCGGACAGGCCGTTCAGCGCGTACTTCGTCACCGTGTAGGCGCCGTGAAGGGCGAGGGCAAAGCGCGCGGCCATGCTCGAGACGTTGATGATGTGCCCGCTGCCTTGCCGGCGCATCTGCCTCAGGGCCGCCTGGCAGCCGTAGAACGCCCCCATATAGTTGACCCGCCAGATCTGCTCCATCTCCTCCGGGGTCGTCAGTTCGATGGAGGCGGCGAGGCCGTAGCCCGCGTTGTTAATCCAGACGTCTACACGCCCAAAATGCTCCAGAGTCGCATCCAGCAGCCTCTGGACCTGAGCAGGGTCGGCGACGTCGGTCGGTACGGAGAGACACCTGGCGCCGAGGTCTTCGACCTGCTCTTGGACCTGGGCCAGCCGCTCCTGTCTGCGGGCGGCGATGACTACGTGGCAGCCCTCGCGGGCGAACGACAGGGCGCAAGCGCGGCCGATGCCGGCGCTCGCGCCTGTTATTACCACGACTTTGTTGCGGAGCCGTGTTCGCATGGCAGACCACCTCGCACGCCCGCCGCTCCAAGCGAGCGGTCAGGACGAGGTTCTACCGATCTATACGGGCCACGGGGCGGAGGATGTGTCAGGAGGTGCGTTTCAGGAGGATGGAGTGCGCCGCGTCCGTGCGCGGGATGGCGCCGCGGGGGTCTTGGCTGCCTTGGCGACCTTGATCTCGGCCTTGATGCGCTCCTCTTCTCGCTTTCGGGCCTTCCGAATCTCTTTCTGGCGAATCCGCATACATCGCTCCTGTTGGCGCTGGCTGGAAAAAGTGGGGACGCGCTTCTCTGTGCGCGCCCACGAAGTATAATCGCAAACCGGCCCGCGTGTCAATTTCCGGTTGCAGCCATTCCGCTCCAGTGGTATACTGATGCCGACAAATAGTGAGTAGTTTAGCGGTCAGAACGATTGCCGCTATTCCTTCCTGCTCCGGGCGAGACCGGAGCCAAAGACCGAGGGGAGGTGAAGGATGCGCCACTACGAGGCGATGTACATCGTAGATCCCGACGTGACGGACGAGCAGCTTGATCCTATCATGGACAAGTACAAGAAGATCGTCACGGACATGGGCGGCACGGTCGGAGAGACCGGCAAGTGGGAACAAGGCCGCCGGAAGATGGCTTACGAGGTTGCCAGCCGCCGCGAAGGCATGTACGTCCTCATGAACTTCGAGGCCAATCCGGAGGTACCCAAGGAGCTGGACCGCGTCTTTAAGATCAGCGATGACGTGTTCCGGCACATAATCGTCAGGCAGGACGAGGACGAAGAGTAGCACTTAACGGGGCGGCGCAACTCGCGACGCCGTATAGTCCATAGCACGAGGACCGTTGAGCCGGCATGACCCGGCTCATCAGGGAGGAGAACACAGCATGTTGAACCGCATCGTTCTGGTCGGACGCCTGACTCGGGACCCCGAGTCGTCGTACACCCCCAACGGAATCGCCATCGCGAAGTTCACCGTTGCGGTGGACCGTGTCTCTAAGAACCCCGAAACCGGGGAGAAGGAGACGGACTTCATCCCCGTGGTTACCTTCCGGCGCACGGCAGAGTTCGTGGGCCAGTACGTGACCAAGGGGCGATTGATTGGAGTGGACGGACGGCTTCAGGTCCGCTCCTGGGTGGCGCAGGATGGCTCGCGCCGTTACATGACCGAAGTGATTGCCGACAACATCCAGACACTGGATAGCCGGCGTGACACGGAAGGTGCGGCGCCGGCCGGCCTGGACGAGCCGGAGTTCGCCGGCGCGACAGCGCCTGCGGGCCGCTCCGCTGCCGCGGAACCGACCGACGACCATGATCCATTTGCCGATGATTAGTGACTGACGGAAGACGGGTGACGGAGGACCGATCCGGAATCCGTCCTCTGTCACCCGTCTTCCGTCTTGCTTGAAAGGACCTCATGCCCCCACCACCACGCAAGCGGCCGGCGAATAAGTTCAAGAAGCCGCGCCGCAAAGTATGCGCGTTCTGCGTAGAGAAGGCGACGAGCATCGACTACAAGTCGGCCGCCAAGCTGCGCAAGTTTACTACGGACCGAGGCAAGATGGTGCCGCGCCGGACCAGCGGGACCTGCGCCAGCCACCAGCGGCAGCTCTCCGAGGCCATCAAGCGCGCCCGCCACATGGCCCTGCTGACTTTCGTCTCCGAGTAGCCGCAGATCGCAACACTCATCCCAGGGCCGGCCGACTCCACAGTCAGCCGGCCCCGTTTACGAATCCCCGCCGACGCTCGCCTTCCCCCGCTCCCCGGTCTATAATCAAGCTATGACCGATGCCCCAATCGAAATTCGAAAATGGAAAATCGAAAATCCTCTCTATCCCCTCAAATTCCGTCCCATCCTCAAACGCATCGTCTGGGGCGGGCGCCGCCTCGGTTCTTTGCTGCAAAAGTCCATTGGTCCGGAGGCAGACTACGCCGAGAGCTGGGAGGTCTCCGATCACGGCGAAGACGTGAGCGTGGTCGCAGAGGGCCGGCTCGAGGGCGTCACGCTCCGGCAGCTCCTGCGCGAACATCCCGAGGACATGCTCGGGCAGAAGCATGTGGAGCGCTTCCCTCTGCTAGTCAAGTTCTTGGACGCCCAGCAGACTCTTTCCGTGCAGGTCCACCCGGACGACGCGCTCGGACAGCGGCTGGTAGGGGACAGTGGCAAGACCGAGGCCTGGTACATCCTCCACGTCGACCCGGGCAGCGTGCTATACGCAGGCTTCGAGCGCCCCGTTACTCGCGAAGAGTTCGCGCGCGCCATTCGGGAGAACACGGTTGAGCCGCTGCTGCACAAGATCGCGGTAAAGCCCGGAGACTGCCTGTTCATTCCGGCTGGCACCGTCCACGCCATCGGCGGCGGAATTGTCCTCGCGGAGGTGCAGCAGAGCTCCAAGGCCACTTTCCGCGTCTACGACTGGGGCCGCACCGGCCCGGACTGCAAGCCCCGCCAGCTCCATATCGAAGAGGCGCTGGAGGCGTTGGATTTCAGCCGTGGGCCGGTAGACCCGGTCAAACGTAGCGCTCCAGAAGAGGTGAACTCCCGGCGTCTGGAGCTTGTCCGCTGTCCTTACTTCGCTATCGACCGGGTCACGCTCAACAC
>CAYNFH010000370.1:0-3163 GCA_964396385.1 uncultured Chthonomonadaceae bacterium
GATCTTCATGAGGTCGGAGCCGATGTCGGCGATCTTGGTGAAGATGCCCCCCGCGATGCGGAGCGCCGCGGCGCCGAGCGACTCACCGATGGCGAATCCGATAAAGCATGGCCCCGCGTAGTCACCCGGCACAAAGAGCAGGATGACCAGCATGATGATGAGCTCCACGGAAATGAGAAGCATTCCAACGCTCATACCGGCCTTGAGCGGAATGGCGTAGCAGGGATACGGCTTCCCTCGCAGGGAGGCGAAGGCGGCCCGGGAGTTGGCAAAGGTATTGACGCGGATGCCGAACCAGGCGACCGACGTGCTTCCCGCGATACCCACCAGCGAGAAGAGCAGGATGATGAAGACCTGAAGGGTCTTGCCCTGGGCAAAGTAGTGGTTGAACACCCCGAAGTAGATCAGGATGATGGCCCCAATGAACAGCCATAGCAAGCCCACGAACTTCACCTGCTGCTGAAGGTACGTCTTGCAGGTGGCATAGATGAGCTCGCTCACGTCCCTCATCGACTCATGTACCGGGGCGTTCTTGAGCTGTGTAGAAACTATCAGGCCGAAAACCATGCCCAGCACGCAGACTACCAGGCCGATCATCAGCAGATGAGAGCCGGACATGCCGAGAAACTGGACGCTCCCCAGCGAGGGAACGATGAGGCTAGCCTCGCCGCCCGCTTCCGGCGCGCCGGCGCTCGTCTGGGCGAAAGCGCTGGCCGGGACCAGCGCCAGCAAAGCGAGGAGAAAGAGTGTCAGGCCATTTAGGGAACGGCGCGACGGCTGCGTCCTGACAAGCCGCGCGAGCAGGGTGTGACAGGCGACGAAATCCGCTATTGAACGCATGGTTGCCGCGTATCCCTCCTCGGTTACTCGGGCCGGATAAAGGGGTCCCGACCCGGTACCCCATAGTACCTGACCCGCCAGAAGGGCGTCAAATGGGCGCGTTCTTCCAGGAGTGCCCGCTCTTGGCCAGGAGAGCGTCCGCCGCGGCGGGCCCCCAGGAGCCTGCGGGGTAGTTGGGAAAGTGGGTGAAGGAGCGCGTCGCCTGCCACGTATCCAGCACGGGCGCGAGGACCTCCCACGCCAGCTCCACGGCATCGCTCCGGTTGAACAGCGTGGGATCGCCCTTCATGGCGTCCAGCAGGAGCGTCTCGTAGGCGGTGGCGGGAAGATTGCCGAAGGCGGCGCTATAGGAGAAGTTCATCTGCACCGGGTGGATGCGCATCTCCGGTCCCGGCACCTTGGCGGCCAGCCGGAGGGAGATCCCCTCGTCCGGCTGGATGCGGATGGTGAGCATGTTCGGCTCGATGCGGTCGTCCGCAGTGAGCTGGAAGAACATGTGGGGCACGCGCTTAAACTGGATGGAGATCTCGCTCAACTTGCGGGCCATTCGCTTGCCGGAGCGGAGGTAAAACGGCACGTCCGCCCAGCGCCAGTTGTCGATCTCCAGCTTGAGCGCCACATAGGTTTCCGTGGTCGAGTCCGGCGCCACGTCCGGCTCCTGCCGGTACCCCGGTACCGGATGGCCTTCAATCTCCCCCGGTCCGTACTGGCCCCGCACCGCCACGTCCCCTAGCTGTTCCGGGTCGATGGGCACGATGGCCCGGAGCACGTCGGCCTTGCGGCTCCGGACCGACTCCCCGTCGTACCGCACCGGGGGCTCCATGGCCACCAACGCCAGAAGCTGGAACAGGTGGTTCTGGAACATGTCACGCAGGCAGCCCGCCTGCTCGTAGTACTTGCCGCGATGCTCCACTCCTAGCGATTCCGCCGCCGTGATCTGCACGTTATCGATGTACCGGCGGTTCCAGATAGGCTCAATAATGGAGTTCGCGAACCGGTAGGCCATGAGGTTCTGGACGGTCTCTTTGCCCAGGTAGTGGTCTATCCGGTAGATCTGGCTCTCCTGGAAGTGGCGATGAAGCGTCTGGTTGAGCTGTCTGGCGCTCTCCATGTCCCGCCCAAACGGCTTCTCGACCACGATGCGAGACCAGCCGGAAGGGCCAGCGCCCCCATCGGCCATGCCGTGCTTGCCCAGATTGCGGGCGATGGTCCCAAAGAACACGGGCGACGTGGCGAGATAGAACAGGCGGTTGCCGTTGCACTCGCATTTTTTGTCCATCTCTTCCAGCCGCTTCAGGAGCTGCTGGTAGCCGTCCGGATGGTCGAAGTCCGCCGTGATATAGTGGAGCATGGGGGCGAACTTGTCCCAGGTCGCCTCCTTGAAGTCCTGGACCTCGGGCGAGTCCTTGGCCCACTCGCGCAGATGCGTCCGGAACTTGGCATCGTCCATTGGGGTGATGGAGATGCCCAGGACCGCAAAGCCCTTGGGAAGCAGGCCGGCGCAAAACAGGTTGTACAGGGCGGGGATAAGCTTGCGGCTGGTGAGGTCGCCGCTGGCGCCGAAGATGACGAATGAACAGGCCTCCTCCGGGCGCACCAGCATGGGCCCGGTGGGCATCGGCCCTTCCAGGCCGCCGGTAACAGGGGCGGGCGCCACCTCTTCGGGCGCGCGGACATCCAGCTCGGTGGCAGTCACTTCAGTCTCTCTCCCGGCGCAAATGCAGCTACTCCCGCTTTACGGCATGGCCGCCAAACTCGTTCCGAAGCGCGGCGATAACCTTGGCAGAGAACGACTCCTCCTGCCGCGAAGCAAACCGCGCGAGCAGGGAGAGGGTGAGCACGGGCGCCGGCACGTTCTTGTCGATGGCTTCCAGCACCGTCCAGCGCCCCTCACCACTGTCCTCCACGTAACCACGGATGCTGGCCAGGTCCGGCTCGCGGCTGAACGCCAGCTCCGCCAGCTCCAGCAGCCATGAGCGCACCACGCTGCCCTGCAGCCAGAGGTGAGAGAGCAGCCGCAGATCGTAGTCGTAGTCGGACTCCTTGAGGATCTCGAAGCCTTCGCCGTAGGCCTGGAGCATGCCGTACTCGATGCCGTTATGAACCATCTTGGAGAAATGGCCCGCTCCGCTCGGTCCCACGTAGGCGCATCCCTCCGGCGGAGCCAGCGTCTTCAGGATGGGCTCGATGTGGTCGTACGCCTCTTTGGGCCCGCCGACCATCAGGCAGTATCCATTTTTGAGCCCCCAGATCCCGCCGGAGGTGCCGGCGTCCACATACCGGATACCCTGCTGGGCGACGGCCTCGGCGCGGCGGCGGGTGT
>CAYNFH010000371.1:0-3138 GCA_964396385.1 uncultured Chthonomonadaceae bacterium
CTAGCCCCCAATACTGGGGGAACAGCCGGAATCCAGACCCTGTAACCTCTTCTTTTGGGAGCGCCAACCCATGATACGGCACGTGAGAACAGCTTGCGCCGCGAGCCTTGCCGCCTTCGCCCTTGTCGCTGCGGCAGGGTGCGGGCGCGGGAGCGGGCCCTCGTCCCTCCAGGAATCGAATGCCGCGGTGGAGCAGCACATCCAGCAGGCACAATCGAATCCGCAGTTGACGCCGGAGCAGAAGCAGGGCAAGGCGTTCCGGTGGCGCGGACTGCAGCGCCAGGCAGAGATGATGCAGCGCACCCAGGCGGCCAACCCTTCCAACCGGTAGAAGGAACTATCCAGCATGCGTCCGCTCCCCGGCCCCCAACATTGGGGGAATCTGCGAGCGATTGCTCGCGGATCATTCCTGCTGATCCTGCTGGCCGTCTTCTTTATCTCGCTTACCGCCATCTCATTCCGCGCGCCCGCGCAGCCGCAGCCTCTGCAGACGGTTGTTGGGAAGCAGGCGGACGGAAGCTATCTGATGTCCACGGGCCAGGTGGTGACGCCGGCCGGTGTAAACACGCCGTTCGCGGGCAGGGCGAGCGATTTCGCGCTGAGCCCGGACGGCAGTACGCTGGCGGTGATAACCACGGGCGGCATCCGCCTATTCGACTTCCCTTCCATGCGCCAGCGCGGCGAAGCCATCAAGGGCTCTTATGCATTCCGCGGTTTAGCCTGGTCGGCGGACGGCTCCGAGCTCTACGTCGCCGGGTCTGTGTCCCGACCCGCCGGACGGGGCAAGACCCTGCCCGTCGGCGCGGTCGAGGTACTTCGCATGGACAGCGCCGGGCGGGTGGCGGCGCTGAAGCCGATGCTCTTCCCGCTGGCGCAACGGATCCGGCCGAAGAAGGACCCGCGGGTAGTGACCGGCAACTGGCAGTCACCTGAGAGCTCCAACCCGAGCGGACTGGCCCTATCGCCTGACAACAGGACCCTCTACGTCTCCCTCTTCAACAACAGCACGGTGGCGGCCGTGGACCTTGCGACCTACGATCCCCATAGCGGCTCCGCCCGATATGCGGAGGCGCCCGTGGGCAGCTCGCCGGAAGCCATCGCGCTCGTGCCGGCATTGAACAAGATCTACGTGGCGGACCGGGGCGGCCGCGCACCCCAGACCGGCGACACACTGGACCATGAGGACCCGGTGGTGGTGGACCCGGAGACGGACAAGGCAAATACGGGCTGCGTGTCCGTGCTCGACGTGTCCAGGATGAAGACGAACCCTCGGCGCGCCGCCGTCAAGACGATCCCGGTAGGGCTTCAGTCCGCCGCCATGGCGCTTTCGCCGGAGGGCACGCGGCTCTACGCGGCGAACGCCAACAGCGATACGGTTTCGGTTATCGACACGAGGACCGATTCCGTGGTGGAGACCATACCCACCAGTCCCGCGCCCGGCGGTCTGGGCGCCAGCAGCCCGAACAGCCTGGCCATCTCCCCGGATGGCCGCATCCTCTACGTGGGGTTGGGTGGCGACAACGCGGTCGAGGAGCTGGCCCTGGATGGCGCCGCCGGAGGAACGGAGACACGGACCCGCATCGCGGGACTGATCCCGACGGCCTGGTTTCCGCTCAATCTCATTTTGAGCCCGAACGGCACCCAGCTTACCGTCCTCAACTGCAAGGGCATCGGGTCGCTGGGCAACCTGGACAGCTACCGCCAGCGCGGTTACGGCAAGGTCAAACCGCAGCAGGGCCCGGGCGGCACGCTGGGTCCAAAGGAGATCGACTATCCGGCGCACAGCGTGTTCGCGGTCATGGGCAGCGTTGAGGTGATCCCCATGCCGGATGCGCCCTCGCTGGCCCGCTACACAGAGCAGGTTGCCGAGAATAACCACTTTGATTCCATGGCGCGGGCGCTGGCTGCCCCACCCGGTTCGTTCTGGTCCCGCTTCAAGCACGTTGTGCTCATCATCAACGAGAACCGGGCGTACGATCAGGTCTTCGGCGACGTGCCCGTGCCGCCGGGCCATCCCGGCGGGGACGAGCACCTGGTGATGTTCGGCGAGCGGATAACACCCAACAAGCACGCGCTGGCCCGGGAGTTCGGGCTGTTCGACAACCTCTACTGCAGCGGGCAGATCAGCGCGGACGGCCACCACTGGCTGAATGAAGCGTTTGCCGATGACTACGACGAGCGCGGCATGGACGCCTACCCGCGGTCCTATCCGTGCTGCGGGCTGGACCCGCTCTCCTTTGCCGGCAACAAATTCGTCTGGCAGGCGGCGCTGGATCACGGGCTGACGTTCCGGGATTATGGGGAGTACCCGGTGCTGCCCAGCATGGAGCGCCACGGCAAGGAGTTCGAGGTCCCGTTCAAAGTGAGCGCGAACCTCAACATCGACAGCATGCGCGGTGAGCGGATCGGGCTCGACGTGAAGCGCGCCGAACGCGACGGCTCGCTCCCGCGGCTGACCTTTGTGTGGCTGGACAACGATCATACGTCCGGATTGGAGCCCGACGCATACACGCCTGAATCGGATGTTGCGGATAACGACCTGGGAGTGGGCCGGATCGTGGACGCCATCACCCACAGTGACCGTTACTGGAGGCGGGAGCCCACTGCCATCTTCGTGGTAGAGGACGACGCGCAGGGCGGCCTGGACCACGTGGACGGCCACCGGACCGTGGGGCTGGTGCTTAGCCCGTTCAACCGGCGTCACCAGGTGTTCAGCGGCATGTACAACCAGGTGAGCATGGTGCGCACGATGGAGCTGATGCTGGGCATCGGGCCGCTGAACCAGTTCGATGCCGCCGCGGACCCGATGCGCGAGGTATTCCAGACAGAGGGTGATTTCCGGTCCTACACGGTGGAGAGCAATCGCATCGCGCTGGACCTGCGCAATCCGCCGGTCAAGAAGACCGCAGGTGATGCTCGACGCTGGGCCATTGTCTCTTCCCGCCTGGACTTCAGCGCACCGGACCGCGCGGACCCGGACACGCTGACGGAGATCCTGTGGCACCACACCCACGGCAGTGAGCCGTATCCACCCACCGATGCCAGCCGGGATTAGCGGGCTAGAGCGCCGCGTTGTCATTCCGACCGAAGGGAGGAATCTGGCCTCCGGGACAGAGCGGCCAGATTCCTCAGTCGCTT
>CAYNFH010000372.1:0-3052 GCA_964396385.1 uncultured Chthonomonadaceae bacterium
CGCGCGGTACACGGATCTCCGGCAGGCACTGCTGCTGAGTTGGCACCCAAAGCGGCACGAGATCCTGATCCAGACCCGGTTCGTGGATACAGGGCAGGTACACCTGGTGAAGATGCCCGGCGGCGCGCGCACCCAGCTCACCTTCTTTCCAGATACAGTCCGTAATGCCTCCTTCCCCCGCCGCCGAGACGACTACTTCGTCTTCAGCAAGGACGCGGGCGGCAACGAGTTCGCGCAGAACTATTGCTTCGAACTGGAAACCGGCGACATTACGCTCCTCACCGATGGAAGCTCACAGAATACCCTGGGCCCCTGGTCGCATAAGGGCGACCGGATGGCCTACACCTCGACGCGCCGCAACGGGACGGACAGGGACATCTATATGGTGGACCCGGCGAATCCGAAGAGTGACAGGTTGGTGGCCGCGATGCAAGGCGGTGGCTGGTACCCGCTGGACTGGTCCCCAGACGACCGCTCGCTGATGGTAATGGAGTACGTCTCCATCAATGAGTCCTACCTCTGGCTCCTGGACGTCCAGAGCGGCTGCAAGCATGGGGTCACGCCCCGGGACGGTGGCGAGCGAGTCGCCTATGGTTATGGGCAATTCAGCGCAGACGGCCGCGGGCTGTACGTTACCACGGACCGCGAGTCGGAGTTCCTTCGATTGGCCTACGTCGATCCGGGAGACGGGCGCCACACCTACCTGACCAACGACATCCCGTGGGACGTGGAGGAGTTTGATACGTCGCCGGATGGCCGAACAATCGCCTTCGTAACGAATGAAGACGGATTCAGCGTGCTCCATCTGCTCGACGTCACCAGTGGTAGCCTGCGCAGCCTGCCGGCTGCCGGGGGCGGCGTCCTGTCCAACCTTCATTGGCACGCCGACAGCCACGTTCTAGGCTTCTGTCTCCAGTCAAACCGCTCACCAGCGGACGTCTACTCACTAACCACCGAATCAGGAACGGTCGCGCGCTGGACGATCAGTGAAACCGGCGGGCTAAACTTGGCCGCCTTTCCGGAGCCCGAGCTGGTGCGGTGGAAGAGCTTCGACGGGCTCTCCATCTCAGGCCTGCTCTATATGCCTCCGGCCCGGTTTGAGGGTAAGCGGCCGGTGATCATCAACATTCACGGCGGGCCGGAGAGCCAGGCCCGGCCCCGCTTCCAGGCGCGCAACAACTATCTCATCCATGAGCTGGGCGCGGCGATGCTCTTCCCCAACGTCCGCGGCTCCGCCGGATACGGCAAGACGTTTCTCCAGCTCGATAATGGCTATCTGCGTGAAGGAGCGTACCGCGACATCGAAGCGCTGCTGGACTGGGTAGCTACGCGGCCCGACCTGGATGCCGGGCGGATTATGGTGACCGGTGGCAGCTACGGAGGCCACATGACGCTCGCGGTGGCAACCCGCTATAACGATCGCATCCGTTGCTCGCTCGATATCGTGGGGCCGTCCAACCTGGTGACGCTCCTGGAGAACACCGAAAGCTACCGCCGCGACCTGCGGCGCGTGGAGTACGGGGATGAGCGGGTCCCGGAGATGCGAGCCTTTCTCGAGCGGATCGCGCCGGTGAACCACGCCCGCAATATCACCAGGCCGCTCTTCGTGGTCCAGGGCCGCAACGACCCGCGCGTGCCCTACACAGAGTCTCTTCAGATGATAGAGGCTGTCCGCGCAAACGGCACGCCGGTCTGGTTCCTCATGGCGAACGACGAGGGCCACGGCTTCGCAAAGAAGCGCAACATGGACTTTCAGTTCTACGCCACCCTCCTTTTTGTGCAGCAGTTCCTCCTCAATCCACCCGAATCAGCAGAAACCGGTTAGCCTTCTCGTCGTCTGTCTGTCTACCTGCGGATCGGCAGAGACCGGTAAATACCTCTGTGGCCGGACGCCCCCCGGCGCCGCAGTCAGACGGGACGCTCGATGCAATTCAGCCGACAGGCGGGACTCCTGACCGCGATAGCTGCGGTCGACCTGGTGACGACGGTGCATGTAGTTTGTATGGGCGGAGGAGATGAAGCGAACCCACTGATGGCACCCTTGCTGGCCATGGGGCTGGGCGCGTTCGTTGTGGCAAAGGTGGCTCTTACGGCGGGACCCATAGCGATCCTGGAATGGGCGCGACAGCGCCGGCCGCAGTTCGTACGGCGGGCGGTCAACGGAGCGCTGGCCGCCTACGTACTGCTCTATTGCGCCGGCGTTGTGAGAGCCAATGTGCGGAACGACCCGCTCGAAACCGCTCCGGATCCGCGCTGGTCACAGCACATGCTGGTAATAGCGGCCAAGAGAAGAGCGCTCTACAAGAGGGTGGATGGGTCCTGGGTGCGGACCTCGAGCGCGGCCTCGCCGTCCGCCATGCGGCAGTCCGCCGCCGCAACCGCCCTGTAGAATGGTGTGGAATGCGGGGGTGGCTCGCCTTGACACCCCTGCTCACGCTCCTCTATAATCATGCTGGCCTCATAGAAGGCATGAGGAGGAGATCCACCAATAATGGCGAGCGTTGTGCTCAAGGACCTCACCAAGGAGTTCAAGGAAGTCATCGCGGTCAACCGGGTCAACCTGGAGATCAAGGACAAGGAATTCCTGGTGCTGGTCGGTCCTTCCGGCTGCGGAAAGACCACGGCGTTGAGGATGATCGCGGGGTTGGAGGAGGCCAGCAGCGGCGAGATCTACATCGGGGACCGTGTGGTCAACGACATCTCGCCCAAGGACCGGGACATCGCGATGGTGTTCCAGAACTACGCGCTCTATCCGCATATGAGCGTGTACGACAATATGAGCTTTGGGCTGCGGCTCAAGCGGACCCCCACCGGAGGCGTGTGGCCCTTCAACTCCCGCCGCACCTTCAGCAAGCAGGAGATCGACAAACGCGTCCGTGAGGCAGCCTCATTGCTGGGTCTGGAGAACCTGCTGCAGCGCAAGCCCAAACAGTTGTCCGGAGGTCAAAGGCAAAGGGTGGCGCTCGGCCGGGCCATCGTGCGGGAGCCCAAAGTCTTCTTGATGGACGAGCCGCTCTCCATCCTGGATGCCAAGCTGCGAGTACAGACCCGT
>CAYNFH010000373.1:0-2997 GCA_964396385.1 uncultured Chthonomonadaceae bacterium
GGCGATCTGAGCGCTGCGGATAAGCACAGCTTTGCCGGCGCGGTGGCTGCGGTAATGGAGAGAGTGCGCGCATGAGCCACACGCTGCTGATACCGCTTGTCGGGCCCATGCAGGCATGGGGGTCGCGGAGCCGGTTCGACGACCGCGATACGCATCCGGAACCCACCAAGAGCGCCGTGCTGGGACTGGTATGCGCGGCGCTCGGCCGCCGCCGAGGAGAACCAATCGCAGACCTCACGGCGCTGCGATTTGGGGTAAGAGTTGACGCCCCGGGCACGGTTCTCACGGACTTCCACACGGCGCAGGAGGTGATTCGAGCTGCGGGGACCGGTACGTCAGCCGTCACGTCCCGGCGTCACTACTTGAGCGACGCCAGGTTCCTCGCCGGTCTGCAGGGTGCGGACCTCAATCTGCTGGCGCAGATAGAGCACGCCCTCCACAGCCCGATCTGGGCCCTGGCGCTGGGCCGCCGATCGTTCCCCTTGGCACTCCCTCCCTTCCTGCCGGGTGGTTCTCTCAGGCAGGGCGTAGCATTGGAGGAGGCGCTACGGATGGAGCCATGGCGACCGTTGACGGCGCTTCGCGATTGGGAAAGCGCCCCGACAGAGCTACGCCTGGTACTCGAAGACAGTGCCGGAGAGGACGGAGTGATTAGCGATCAGGCGGTGGACTTCGCCAGCAGGCGGTTTGGCCTCCGGCGGATTCGGACAGGATCCGTCGCGCACGTGAACGAAGGGGAGCCATGGTGTACCTTTCCGAGGTAGTACTTAATCCCCGTCGACACGCGGTTATGAGAGCGCTGGGCGACAGCTATGCGCTCCACCGCCTGGTGTCCATGACATTCCGGGGCGGCGACCGCGAGGGTCTTGGCCGCGTGCTCTATCGGGCCGACTCGGTTCCCGAAGGAGTGCGGCTACTGATTCAGTCTGCCCAGGTGCCCGAATTGTCCCGACTGGGTCCGATGCTCATCCGGCAGCGCGGCCCAAAGGCAGTGGCCCTGCGCAGCCCGGCAGGCGAGCCGGTGTTCAAGCGCGGCACCGTATTGCGGTTCCGACTGCACGCCAATCCGACGTTCCGCGCGGGACGGGACCATACGCAGGAGGTTGCAGGGAAGCGGCTGGCGATAATGGACCGATCCGGGCAGTTGGAGTGGTTGCGGCGGAAGGGCACCCATGGGGGCTTTGAGCTGATCCCCGTTCCGCAGGGCAGTGACTGGTGCGACCCGTTTGAAGGCGAGCCGGAGGCCCGGGCAGAGGTCCGGATAACCGAGCTGGACTTCTTCAATGGCTATAAGCGGGGCGGAGATGCCACTCACCGGATCACGCAGTTGGGCGTGCGGTTCGACGGTGTGTTGCGCGTCATCGAATCGGAGTCATTCGTGCACACATTGGAGACCGGCGTTGGAGCGGGGAAGGGGTTCGGATTCGGGCTTCTGTCCGTGGCGCGGGTGTGAGATTCTTCCGGCGGCGTGTCGCACTGGCGCCTTCATAAACGAATGAATCGGTGTAGGCCCACGGCGCCACGAAAGGAGGAGCACCCGCCATGGAAGACCTGCACCAGCTTCCCAAGTTCCGCGATTCGCTCTCCAGCATCTATGTCGAGCACGTCAAGATCGACCGCCATGAGAAGAGCATTGCCGTCCACGACGCCACCGGCATCGTCCCCATCCCGGCGGCCAACCTGGCCGTGCTGATGCTCGGCCCCGGAGTCAGCATCACCCACGCCGCCGTGACGGCCCTGGCGGACAACAACTGCCTCACCGTCTGGTGCGGCGAGGAGAACGTCCGCTTCTACGCCTTTGGCCAGGGCGGCACCCGCAGCGCCGCCCCGCTCCTCCTCCAGGCCCGCCTCGCCAGCCTGGAGGAGACACGGCTGGAGGTCGTCAAGCGCATGTACCGCATGCGCTTCCAGGAGCAGCCGGACCAGGCCCTCTCCGTGGAGTACCTTCGCGGCATGGAGGGCGTCCGCGTGCGCGAAGCCTACGCCAAAGCCAGCCGCGATACCGGTGTCCACTGGACCGGCCGCAGCTACGACCGGGGCAACTGGGCCTCCGCAGACCCGGTGAACCGCGCGCTCTCCTGCGCCAACTCCTGCCTCTACGGCCTCTGCCACGCAGCCATCCTCTCCACCGGCTACAGTCCCGCCATCGGCTTCATCCACACGGGCAAACAGTTGTCGTTCGTGTACGACATTGCGGACCTCTACAAGGTGGACGTGACGATTCCTATCGCCTTCGAGATCGCCGCCGAGAACCCCACGGAGTTGGAGCGCACGGTCCGCTACAGGTGCCGCGACACGTTCCGCCGCACCAAGCTGCTTCAGCGAATCGTGCCGGACATCCGGAACGCGCTGGGCGTGCTAGACGCGGACCTGCCGGAGGAGTTCGCGCCGGACGAGGACTCCGCAATGCCCACGGACCTCTGGACGCCCGAGAGCGAGATGCAGGAGGACCCCGATGGTCGTGCTGATGCTTGAGAGCGTGCCTGTCGGTCTGCGCGGGGAGCTCAGCCGCTGGATGATCGAGCCGCGGGCAGGCGTTTTCGTCGGCGACCTGAGCGGAATGGTACGCGACAAGCTGTGGGAGAAGGCCCGTCGCGGCGCTCGGGGAGGCGGGGCGATGCTGCTCTACACCAGCCCTACCGAGCAGGGCTTCACCGTCCGCACGTTCGGCGATTCGAGCCGGGAGATCATCGACCTGGAGGGCCTGATGCTGGTCCACATTCCCACGCGCACCCGCCACACCGCCGCGCAGGAATCTCTGACCGACTCCCAAGACGAGCCGGCCGGTCTACCGGCGCCTCTGGAGGAATAGCCGACGACAGCCGCGTATGTAGACACAAGGTCGCGTACATTTCGATGAGTGTTCCCCACGCGTGTGGGGGTGAACCGCCATCCGGAGGTGGCAGCAGGCGATACGCGAAGTGTTCCCCACGCGTGTGGGGGTGAACCGCCCGCATCGCCGCGCTGGAGGCGGCCATCCGCGGTGTTCCCCACGCG
>CAYNFH010000374.1:0-2980 GCA_964396385.1 uncultured Chthonomonadaceae bacterium
AGACCGCAACTTCGTCTTCATGCCGGGCCCCATCTTCGCCAACGTCATCCTCGCGGATGAGATCAACCGTACTCCGCCCAAGACGCAGGCCGCGCTCTTGGAAGCCATGCAGGAGCACCATGTCACCGCAGGGGGGCGGTCCTATCCCCTGCCGGAGCCGTTCTTCGTGCTGGCGACGCAGAACCCCATCGAGCAGGAGGGCACCTATCCCCTCCCGGAGGCGCAGCTCGACCGCTTCATGTTCATGATCTCCGTGGGCTACCCGTCGGCGGAGGAGGAGCTGGCCATCATGCGGGCTACCACGTCCGGCGCGAGCGTGAGCGTGTCGGAGACGCTGAACGAGGAGGAGATCATGAGCCTCCAGCAGATCGTCCGCCGGATTCCCGTAGGTGACCACGTGTTCCGATACGCCATGGCCCTCTCTCGCGCCACCCGCCCGGACTCGGACGAGGCGCCGGATTACATCCGGGATTGGGTGAGCTGGGGGGCGGGACCGCGCGCGTCGCAGTACCTGATATTGGGGGCCAAGGGCCGTGCCGCGCTCCACGGCCGCAACTATGCCACCACGGAAGACGTGATGACGGTCGCCGCCCCGGTCCTGCGCCATCGCATCCTGACCAATTTCAACGCCGAAGCGGAGGGGATGTCCGCGGACAAGATTGTCCAGCGGCTGCTCTCCCAGATCCCTCGCCCTACCGAGCCGCACCGCAAGTAGAACCGCAATACGGATGGCCATCCAGGAGCCCACCCGCCGGCTGGCGGACCCGCAGACTCTCGCCCGCATCTCCCGGTTGGAGCTGCGCGCGCGCGTGGTGGTGGAGGGCGTGATCTCCGGCATGCACAAGAGCCCTCACCGGGGCTACAGCGTGGAGTTTGCCCAGCATCGGGACTACACCCAGGGCGACGAGATCCGGCACATCGACTGGAAGGTGTTCGGCCGCTCGGACCGCTACTACATCAAGCAGTTCGAGGAGGAGACTAACCTCAAAGCCTACCTGGTGGTAGACACCAGCAGCTCCATGAACTACAAGTCCGGCCCACTCACCAAGCTGGAGTACGGCGCGTCCATCGCCGCCGCCATCGCTTCCCTCCTGCTGCAGCAGCGCGACTCCGTGGGGCTGGCGCTATTCAACGACGGCATCCGCACCTACATTCCCGCTGCCAGCACGCCCTCCCATCTGCGGATGGTGTTGGGCCATCTTGAGCTGGCCGCAACTGCGCCCAAGACCGGCGTTAGCACCACGTTCCACGACCTGGCCGAGCGGATCAAGCGGCGGGGACTGATCCTGGTGATCAGCGACCTTTTCGATGAGCCGCAGTCCGTGCTCAACGGTCTCCAGCACTTCCGCCACCGCAAGCACGAAGTGATCCTCTTTCACCTGCTGGACCGGAACGAAATGACGTTCCCCTTCAAGGAGGCCGTGGTCTTCGAAGGGATGGAGAACGAGGGACAGCTTCCCGCCGAGCCCAAGGCACTCCGCCGCGAATACCTGCGCCTGTTCGAGAACTATGTGTCCACGCTGCGCCGCGGCTGTCGTGAGATGGGCATGGACTACGTGCAGATGCCCACCGACCAGCCGCTCGACGCGGCCCTTTCCCAGTACCTGGCGCACAGGGCGAGGACCGGTTGACGGAGGACGGAGGACGGCCGACGGATTCGGAATCTGTCCGTCACCCGTCATTCGTCTCCCGTCAAAGCAAACACTATGTCTTCTGTATCATTTCTGAATCCGGCCTACCTCGCCGCTCTGGGCCTGGGCGCCCTGCCCATCCTGGTGCACCTCATCCGCCGCAGGCGGGTGCGGGTCGTGCCGTGGGCCGCATGGGAGTTCCTCCAGCAGGCGCGGAGGCGCAACCGCAAGCGGCTGCGGCTGGAGCAGCTCCTGCTGCTGCTGCTGCGCATCCTGCTGGTCTGTCTCGTCGTGCTGGCGCTCTGCCGGCCGGTGATGCGCACCCTGGGGCTGCCACTGGTCGGCGCGAACGCCCGCGTCCACGCGCTCATCGCCATCGACAACTCCTTTAGCATGGGCTACCGGCACGATGGCGTTACGGACTTCGAGCACGCGCGCGAAGTGGCGGACCGGATCCTGACCCGCGCGTTGAAGCAGGGAGATTCCGTCTCCGTCGCGCTCATCTCCTCTCGTCCGCAGGCGGTCATCAAAGAGCCGACGTTCGACCTCCGGCGCGCACGGGACCGCGTGCGAGGCCTGCCGCTGAGCGACGCCGGAACCGACTACGCCGCGGGCGCCGCCCTCTGCGCGGACCTCCTGCGCCGGGTCCGGACCCCAACCCGCGAGGTGTATTGGATTACGGATAGCCAGCGCGCGGGGCTCGGAGACTCCGGTGGCACACGGCTGAAGGCGGCCTGGAAAGAGATGGCGTCCCTCGCCCGCGTCACCTGGGTGGACGTGGGCTCGCCGTCCCGGGATAACGTCAGCGTCGACCCGCCCGTTTTCAGCCGGGAGCTGGTCACACCGCAGTCCCCGGTGCGCATCGCCGCGGCGGTCCACAACTATGGGGCCACTCCGCGCATGGGGCTGGTGGTGAACCTGGTGGTGGACGGCCGCCCGGCGGGCTCCGCGCAGGTCTCCGTCCAGCCGCATGGTGTGGGTCGGGCGGAGTTCACCTACCTGTTCGATCGCCCCGGCATGCATACCGGTGCGGTGCAGATGGCGCTTGCGGATGCCCTGCCCCGCGACGACGCCTCCTACTTTGCGGTGAACGTGCGGGATCGCCTGAACGTGCTCGTGGTCGATTCCGCACCGGCACAGGACCCCACGCGCGACGAGGCCTTCTATCTGGCCACGGCCCTCTCTCCCACCAGCGGCTCGGAGCGGTCCGCCACGGCGGTCCGCTCCACGCTTCATACCGGAGCGAGCCTGGCCGGTGTAAATCTCGCGAGCTTCGAAAGCATCGTTCTGACAGGCGCTGCCGCCGTGGACGCTGCCAGCCGGAAGGCGCTGGACGAGTACGTGCGGGC
>CAYNFH010000375.1:0-2977 GCA_964396385.1 uncultured Chthonomonadaceae bacterium
ATGGCGGCGGAGCCCGCGCAAGAGACCACGGAGCTGTTCCGGCGGCTGCGCGATGAAAGCAGAAGAGAGCCAGAAGCCCGGGTTCAGACCACCTACACCGGCGCATCCCGGGTCTCTCCACCATCGCCCGCACTGACTCCTCGTTCTGGTCGGGCGCCGCAGCCGTTAACGGAGCTTATCGGGCGGGAGCCGGCAGTGAGGGAGGTTACTTCACTGCTCTCCCGCGCGAGGCTGGTGACTCTGACGGGGACCGGTGGCATCGGCAAGACCCGGCTAGCGATGAAGGTGGCAGAGGAGCTAAAGGAGGACTTCGCGGAGGGGGCCGTGTTCGTCCAGCTCGCCGCACTCTCCGGTTCTGGGGCTGTCGCGGAAGCGGTGCGGGATGCGCTGGCTGTTCCGGAGCGGGATGCCCGCCAGCGTACTGTGGAGGTTCTGAAGCAGTACCTTTCGGACCGGCGGCTGCTCCTGGTGCTGGATAACTGCGAGCACGTGCTGGCCGGCTGCGCGGAGCTGGCGGACGCTCTTCTGGGGTACTGCCCAGAGTTGCGCATGCTGGCGACGAGCCGGCAGCCGCTCGGGATGGGCGGGGAAGCGGTCTGGCGCGTGCCGTCTTTGGCCTTGCCGCCTGTACCGCGTCCCGGAGCGGGACGGGGTACAGAACTGTCGACCAGCTATGCGGCCATAAGGTTGTTTGCCGATCGCGCCAAGGCGGCCGAAGCCTCTTTCAAGATCACCCCGCAGAACGAGGAGGCCGTCGTGCGCGTGTGTCGGCAGTTGGACGGCATCCCGCTGGCTATCGAGCTGGCGGCGGCGCGCGTGCGTTCGCTGTCGGTAGAGGAGATCGGTCGGCGGCTGAGCCGGGGACTGCGTGTTTTGTCAGGGGGAGGGACTGCGCTTCAGCCCCGGCACCAGACGCTAGAGGCCGCCATCGGGTGGAGCTGGAACCTGCTAGATCCCGCGGAGCGCGCCTTGCTCCGCCGTCTCGCCGTCTTCGCAGGTGGCTGGACGCTGGAGGCCGCCGAGGCCGTCTGCTCAGATACAGAAAGGGAAAAGGGCAGAAGGGGAGAAGGGGAGATTCCGGAATCCGGACCTTCAACCTTCAACTGGGGTGCCCAGCCCCGCCACCGGTCCGAGGGGCTGGGACAACCTTCAACCCAGTCCTCTCATCTCTCACCTCTCACCTCTCACCTCTCACCTGACGACGTCCTGGATGTCCTCACATCGCTGGTGGACAAGTCACTGGCACTCTTCTTTCCAGGCGACCGCGGGCAGGCCGGCAATCCAGAGGAGCCCCGCTACCAATTGCTCGAGACGGTCCGCCAGTTCGCCGCAGAGCGTCTGGGCGAGAGCGGGGAGTCGGAAGAGACGTCCAGGCGTCACGCGACCTTCTTTGCAGAGCTGGTGGAGCGCGGGTTCCGCGCGCTGGACGGGCCAGAGCAATCGCAGTGGCAGAACAGCATACAGGCGGAAAGCGAGAACGTGCGGGTCGCGCTTCAGTGGCTCACTCAGCCGCCGCTTACCTGCGTTAAACAGGAACGGGCTCTGCGCCTCGCCGCCTACATATCCCGGTTCTGGTACGCCTCGGGCCGCCTCGCAGAACCCCGCTCATGGTTGCAGGCCGCTCTGGACAACGCGCCGGAGGAGACCGCCGATCGCGCTCGGGCCCTTAGGGCGGCCGGGATACTCGCGTTCTACCAACGGGACTACGATAGCGCTGAGAGGCTCTTTCAAGAGGCCGTAGCCGTGGCGGAATCCTGCGACGACCGCCATGGTGCGGCGACAGCGTGGAACGGTCTCGGGCTGGTGGCGTCCCGGCGTGCCGATTTCGCCGAGGCCCGGCGCTGCCACATACAAGCCCTCCTAATAAGGCGCGCGCTCGGGAACCCGGATGACATCGCCGGTTCGCTAAACAATCTGGCCACCGTGGAATGGCAGGTAGGGAACATGGCGGCCGCGCAAGCGCTTCAGGAGGAGGCGCTCGGTCTTGCGCTCCAGGGCGGCAGCCTCGAGTCGGTGGCGTGGATCCACGAAGGCCTGGCGGATACGGCTATGGCCCGGCATGATATAGCCTCAGCGGCTTCCCACCTGAGAGCCAGCCTCTCCCTCTTCCGGCAGATTGGCCATAGGCCCGGGATCCTTCAAGCTCTGTGCGCACTGGCTCTCACTGTTTTGGAAGAGAGTGCAGCCCCGGAGTCTCTGTACCGCGCAGTCCAGATAATTGCGGCGGCAGCCACACTTTCCGCCGTCGTCGAAGACAGTTTGCCCTTACCCGCGCGCTCCGCCTACGAATCGGCTGCATCGCGCGCACGCGACATCATGGGTTCCGATGATTTCGATCAGGCCTGGCGCGCCGGATGTGCTCTCAGCCCGGAGGAGGCCGTTGCTCTCATCTTGCAGGACGCCGACCCAGCCCAATCAGGCGCACCGCACTGACCTGGTGACCTGTCTTCTCCCTGGAGCATCCCCTTGCCCAGCCCGCCATCGAAGCGCAGACGCTCCCGGCCGGTCTCCAGGTCCCAGCCCAGCACCCGTCCATCGAACCCCGCTGACGAGAGGGTGGCACCGTCCAGCGCCTCGCTAGACACGCGCTTCCGGTGAAGCCTTTGCACACGGCGTGGCTGTCCGCTCTCCGGGTCCGCGATGATAACGGCTCCGTCGCCCCGCCCGCGGCGAACAGCCCCCTATCCGGCGCCATATCTATGCACGTCACCCATTCGCTCATCTACCTGCGTCTCCAACAGTGTCCATTCGTTAAGGTGCGGGAATCAGACGGGTGAGGCGACTACGGCCAGACCTTACGGCCCAGGAGTGTGCAGGTCGATAGATGGCGGGTTGAAGGTCTGAGAGAACCGCTTCCAGCCGGAGTGCCCGTCCGCGAACACAAAGTTGCTCCCCTCCCGGTGCCGCCGGGTGGCGATAGCCCCCGTAAGCTCGTCCATCTCGTTGGCGGGCGCAAGCGGGTTGATGGGAGGGTAGA
>CAYNFH010000376.1:0-2947 GCA_964396385.1 uncultured Chthonomonadaceae bacterium
CCGCCCCTCAGTGTTGCCAGAGCGGGGGAGTTGGAGGGGGCCTCCGCCCTTCATTCTTGGCCCTCTTGTGCTATATTAAGCCGTATGCGCCCGTAGCTCAGTGGATTAGAGCACCAGTCTTCGGAACTGGGTGTCGGGGGTTCGAATCCCTCCGGGCGTACTCCGCTCTCGCTATAGGCCGGGCTCTATGCGCGTTCACCGGGGCCCCGCAGGCGCATCATGATGCTTGGTGAACGGTAAAGGCCATGTCCCGGTAAGTAGCCGGGACGCATGTTGTTACCTTTCCCGTGAGCAACACCCCTGCATGCCGGGACTCACCGTCCTTCTGCGGGGAAACTTCATCGCCTCGTATCCCGATAATCCGGGATGGACGACCCCGTGGACACCCCACCTGGACGGCGGGTGTTCCGAACCTGTCCCGGACGACTTGCTCGCCTCTGACGGAGGCGCGGCGCTCCGGGGTCCTCCCCTTAACCGACTTTCCCACACCGCCGAGGGCCCCCGCGGCCCGCGGCCGAACCACGCGAGGAGAGATTCCCATGGTTCCTGGCATCGTGCACACTCAGCAGTTTCAGGAGCGCCGCACATTCGAGCGGTTCGCCGTACTCTGGACCGTCAGGCACCACGGCGCCCGCTGCGCCCAGGAGGAGGGGAGGGCGCTGGACGCCAGCGCCAACGGGATCATGTTCCTGTCCCGCCGGCGGTACATGGAAGGAGACATGGTCGCCCTGGAGATAGGTGTCGGCCGCATGCGGTTCTTCCGCTGCACTGCCAAAGTGGCGCGCGTCCTGGATGGGCCGCAGGACCAGTGGCGCACGGGCGTACGGTTCGAGCAGATGACCGCCCTGGACCGCCTCATCCTCCGCGAGGCCCTGGAAGACGCCTCACCGTCGCCGGCCTCCGCGGCCGCCCCGCTCCCCACGTCACCCGAAGATAACCGCGGCTGGTAACGCGACTCCGTTCTGGGGCGTTTAGAGTCTTGTCCGCACGCCTCGCGGAACGGAGATTGGGACGCGCGGGACCGTTCTTAGCGCATGAGCCGCTCTGTTGCTGTCGACCTGCCTCCTCGGGGCCGGCGCGCGGAAGCCTGCCAAACAGCGGCAGACCCGGGCTAACGGCCGGCGACTCAAAATTTACGCCTATCCAACGCGAAGTCCACCTGCGTGGACTGGAGAGCGAAGACGGAACAAGCTCCCTCGCTCGCTCGTCCTTCTGCTGAGCATGCCGAAGTATGATGGCTGACGGTTCCCGGCCTCCGGATTCATTCCCCGGGGCCCGGCCCCCGCCGCTGCCCGCTATCGCGGTCAAGGCGCGGCTCCCCCGTCCCTCATCCTTCATCCTTCATCCTTGACCTTGGAGCCGCATGTTATGACCGTAGAGGTCGGCAGCCAGACAACCGTGGTGACGGTGGACACGCCGCCGGATCCCACCTTCCTCGCGCAGCTCGCGACGGGGTACTGGGCCTCGGCGACGCTTCTGGCCGCGAACGACACCGGCCTGTTCAACGCGCTGGCGCATACGCCGCTCACCGCGCCGGAGGTCGCCACGGCCATCGGGGGGGATCCGCGCGGCACGGAGATGCTGCTGGACGCCTGCTGCGGGCTCAACCTGCTGGTGAAGCAGGGGGACCGCTACATGGTGACGCCGGCCGCGGCCGCCTTCCTGGTGCCGGGCCAGCCGGGCTACCTGGGAGGCGCGCTGGCCTGGGCGCGCGACCAGTTCGACGCATGGGGCCGGCTCGGGAAGAGCGTGCGCTCCGGCCGTCCCGCGGTGGACCCCCGGCAGCACCTGGGCGGCGACGCCGCGCAGACTCGCAACTTTGTGCTGGGAATGCAGCAGCGGGCGGCGGGCATCGCCTCCGCGGTGGTCTCCTTCCTGGACCTGGACGGCTGCGAGGCGCTGTTGGACGTGGGCGGCGGTCCTGGCACGTACGCCTGCCTGCTGGTGAAGCGGTACCCCGGCCTTCGCGCGACGGTGCTGGACCTGCCCCCGATCGTCTCCATCACGGCGGAGCTGGTCGCGGAGCAGGGGACCGGCGGGCGCGTGAGCGTGCTGGGCGGGGATGCCTCCACGGGCGACTACGGCGACGCCTACTACGACTGCGTGCTCTTCTCCGGCGTGCTGCACCAGATGGACCCGGACACCATCCGGCGGATGATGGCGGGCGCCTACCGCGCGCTGGTGTCCGGGGGGCGGGTACTTGTGAGCGATGTCATGAGCGACGCCACACGCACGCAGCCGGTGTTCTCCACGCTATTCGCGCTGCAGATGCTGCTGACGAGCGACCGCGGCGGGGTATTCTCCGCCGAGGAGTGCGAGGGCTGGCTGCTGGAGGCCGGATTCCGCGATCCGCAGATCCGCCGGCTCCCAGAGCCATTGCCTTACACCGTGATCACCGCGCGGAAGTAGCTCTGCCGCGAGGGCCCCCTAACCCCCAACACTGGGGAATCCACAGCCTCGGGGCGCGCGCCGCAAGCCCTCATCCCCGGCGACGAACCGGCGGTTATGCACCGGCGGCTAACAGGCGAGGGGGAAGGCGGAAGGATGAAGGATGAAGGATGAAGGATGAATCCGGACCCTTCCCACTGCTGTCAAGGGGCGGGGCCATCACGGAGAGAGATTCTGCGGCGCCTGACGTAGGGACCGTAGACGCGGTCTGCGTGGTACATCAGTCGAGTGGCCACGATGGCAATGTCCTGGTCTAGCTGGTCGGCGAGAAAGCACCAGTCGGCCCACCTTTCCCGGCTCATGCGGAGGAGGCAGGGTTTGTCGGAGCTGCCGATGAGCTCCTGGGCAAGCTGGTCCTTGACCTCTTGAGGAGCATGGGCCAGGAGAAGCTTGATGAGCTTTAGGCGCTCGTCCTGTGACTAGCTGGAACGAATGCAGGCGGCGAGCTCATGGAGGGAGGGAGCGGGCGAGTGGGCGAGCGGGTGAGCGGGCGAAGGAG
>CAYNFH010000377.1:0-2929 GCA_964396385.1 uncultured Chthonomonadaceae bacterium
CGCGGGTCTGCATCCGGTCCAGAAAGCCTTGCTGCGTGCCGGTCTGTTTCAGCTCGCGAAGCGCATCCTCCGCTGCCTTCATCATGACCCGAAAGGCCGTCATCGGGAAGATGACCATCCGGTACCCGAGCCGCGCGAGATCATCTACAGAAAGGTAGGGCGATCGGCCGAACTCGGTCATGTTGGCGAGGAGCGGCGCCTGCACCCGGCGTGCGACCTCCGCGAACTCCTCCGCGCTCTGGAGCGCCTCGGGGAAGATGGCGTCGGCTCCCGCCTCCAGATAGAGCTGTGCCCGCTCAATGGCGTCGTCAAGCCCGTTGACGGCGCGGGCATCCGTGCGCGCGATCAGAAAGAATGATGGATCTCGCCGGCCGCCGGCCGCGGCGGCGATCTTCCGAGCCATCTCCCGGGGCGGAATAACCTGCTTGCCCTCCAGATGACCGCACCGCTTGGGCGCCACCTGGTCCTCCAGATGGATGCCGGCCAATCCGGCTGCCTCCATCTCCCGCACAGCCCGGACCACGTTGAGCGTCTCGCCGAAGCCGGTATCCGCGTCCGCGATGCAGGGCAGCGAGACGGCTTCGGCGATGTAGCGCGCCTGCTGCGCCATCTCCGTGAGGGTGAGCAGGGCGATGTCCGGCATCCCGGTTAGCGCGTTGGTAACGCCCGCGCCGGAGATGTAGACGGCATCGAAGCCCGCCGCCTCTACCAGCCGGGCGGTGATGGCGTTGAACGCGCCGGGCAGAACAACCGTCCCGGCGGCAAGGAGCTCCCGAAACCGAGCCCCGGGTGATTTGGAGGCGGGCATAGTGGGTGGAGTTCCGCGCAGTTTGACTCCATCCTTCGTTCACCGCGGGCCGGAAATCTCCTGCAGAAGCACCCAAGGAGGGGCACACCCGCCGTCGGGCCGGAAGCTACCCCGGTCCGATGACGGTGAACCGCCGTGTCCTGTGCAGCCGGTAGTTGGTGAAGTCATCGCGGTCGACCGTAAAGATGCGGTTCAACGAGAGCCGCTCCGCTACGGCGACCAGCGAGGCATCCGCGAAGTCCATGGGAAGGTCTGCGTACTTCGTCATCAGCTCGTTCATGCGTTCCAGGTCGCCCGTCGTCGGATGCTCCAGGAGCAGGTCCCCGCGCAGGATAAGCCTCCAAACAGCGTCCTGGCCTGTGAGGCCCATATAGGCATGGAGGAAATGCATAGCTTCCATTACTACAGGCAGCGTAGTAACGAAAGGACAGTCCAGATCTCGGACGATACGAGCGCACTGGGTGTGGTATGCATCGCTCCGGACGAACATCGCAACAAGAGGCCCGGCGTCAACGAGCGTGTCCGCCATATTTCTCTACCATAGCCTCCTCAAAGCGGCGACCCAGGTCCTGGGACAGGTCCGTCGGACCATCAAATATACCGATTACGTCATCATACCGGGAGCGCTTCGGCTCGGCTAGGGCTGCGTCACAGTAGGCCTCCAGGGCCTCGCGGTGCACCTCCGAAACGGTAATGCCCCTCTTGCGCGCAATCTGGCGCACCTTCTCCCGGAGCTCAGCTTTCAATCGGACCGTGTTCATCGACTTTCTCCGGCACCATTGTACCACAGCTATCGGCAAGCGTATTACGTACCGTGTCGGCTGCTAATCGGTGGGGGCCGGCGATCTCCTACTTGTGGTGGGGCTGGTGTCCGGAACGACGACGCGGCGGGTGGAGGCGAGCTGGAGCAGCAGCACGCGGTCCGCGTCCGACCAGGCAGGCTCCTCGCGGCCCCAGTAGGCCACATAGGCCAGCTTGTCGTCCACGGTGGGGTACCAGCCGGTCTCTCCCGCGCCGGAGAAGAGGACCACGCGCTGGTAGGGCTTGATGCCTATCTCATCCGTGAAGATGTACATGGTCCGGGCGGCGGCAATGGGGTCGCCCAGGAGGTAGCGGTCGGTGCAGATGGCCCAGCCCCTCAGCGAGACAATGGCCGTGCTGTGGTTCTGGAGAACCACGTACTCGGCAGATGCGCTGCTTGCGGGGTGTAGCTCGATGATTTTGAACATGGCGGGTGTTCGGGTGTTCAGGTGCTGGGACGCGGTGGTAGAGAGATACCCTGGTAAATATACCTGGGATGGCGACCTTGCGGGGGCAGCCGGGCGCCCGGCCATGATTGTCGGGCGCCCGGGATTTCGGCTAGGAACAGCCGAAGACGGATCCGCAGTTGAGGCACTTGTAGCAGGCGCCGTTGCGGACCATCAAGGAGCCGCACTCCGCGCAGGCCGGGGCGTCCGCCTGGAGCTGGAAGATCTCCCCTTCGCGCTGTGTATAGGCGTTGGATTGAGCGTGGGGCCGGTCTTGCGAGGCGTCCACTTGCGCGGTCTGGGTGGCAGCGGGCTTCGGCGCGCCGCCGGCCTCGGCGGCAGCCGCGTGCCCGTTGCCGTTTCCGTTGAGCGCCTTATCCTCCTCCGGCTGGTCCTCGCGGGGCAAGAACTTGAGGCCCAACCAGCGGAAGATGTAGTCTGGAATGGACTTGGCGATGCGGATCTCCGGGTTGGGCGTGAAGCCGGATGGCTCGAACCGCATGTGCGCAAACTTGGTCACCAGTGTCTGGAGCGGCACGCCGTATTGGAGCGCCAGCGAGGTCATGGTGGCGATAGTGTCCATGAGGCCGGAGATCGTGGAGCCCTCCTTGCTCATGGTCAGGAAGATCTCACCGGGCGTCCCATCCTCGTACATGCCGACCGTGATGTAGCCCTCGTGGCCGTTGATGCTGAACTTGTGCGTGATGGAGCGCCTCTCGTCCGGCAGTTTGCGCCGCACCGGCTGCGCCTTCTGGGGTACTGGGATCGCCACCGTGACCGTGTCAGTCGCGGTATCGGCCCTCTTGGTGGAGAGCGGCTGGGTGCGTTTGGATCCGTCGCGGTAGATGGCGATGGCCTTCACGCCTTGTCTCCA
>CAYNFH010000378.1:0-334 GCA_964396385.1 uncultured Chthonomonadaceae bacterium
GCCTTCGAGCCTCCCTCTTTCGCGCCGGATATGCCACGAAGTAGCTCAGATTGCCCGGAGTGAGCCATAGAGAGCGGACAGTATGCCGCAAGAAAGGCCACGGCTGGCGAGCTGCCAAATAGGAACCGGCCAGCATCCTGTGCAAGTTTCCAAATGCCTCCCTGCGTGTTGTCGGTCGGTCTGGAGATCCCTTAGCGAAGTACTTGGCGAAGGCTATGGTCATCGCCCTCTCCATGCGCCATAGGTTCCGATGGGCGTTCGAGCCGTGCTGGCGATACTGCATCAGCACCTCCGGTACGAACCCGATGCGCCAGCGGGACGTAACACGAAGGCA
>CAYNFH010000378.1:344-2885 GCA_964396385.1 uncultured Chthonomonadaceae bacterium
CGGCGCCAGGCACCGGTCCACGTCAAAACCGCCGATATCAGTGAAGACCCGCCGGGGAACGAGCATGGTACTGCCTGGCGCCGAGACAGAGGCGCCGGTAAAGAGCAGCATGTCGCGAGCGATGTGCCCCTCCCGGCCCTTGGTGTGGCGGGACAGGACTACTCCGCGCTCGTCTACTTGTTCGAATCCACAGTGGACGAGGCCGAGATCGGGCTCCGCCTCGAACCGCGCCACCTGTTTCGCTAGCTTCTCCGGCAACCACGTGTCGTCGCCGTCCAGGAAGGCCAGAAGATCGCCGCTCGCCAGGGCCGCCCCGGTGTTGCGCGCCACCGCCACTCCCTGGTTTACCTGCCTCACCACCCGGATCCTGCCTGCAAGGTCCGTCAGAATGGCCGAAGTGCCATCCTTCGATCCATCGTCGATTATGAAAACCTCGGCAGGCTGGAGAGTCTGTGCCAGCACACTCTCCACCGCGGCTCGAATATACCGTTCCTGATTGTACGCCGGGATAATGACAGAGACCGAAGGAGTCATCCGACTTCAGCCTCCTGTCTGGCCGAGTATGCCCTCTCCTTGAAGCCCCACCGCGCGAAATGGACCGGCTTCAGGGCGAAGAGGTCCGCGAACTCGTGCGGGCGCGCCGAATCCACAGGGCACATGGCGACACCGTCCCACTCGTAAACACCATATCCGCAGGACTCCAACTGCCGTTTCACCTGGGACGAGCTCGAAGCGAAGCCGGCCGCAACCGAATCACACGTCTCAAATAGGACTGCAGGAGCACCTTCACTATTTAGCAGGCCCCGCGCGCCCTGGAATACGAGGCTCTCCGCACCCTCGACGTCGACCTTGATGAGGTGCACCTGGCCGATGCCCTCCATTTCGCAGTAGCGGTCGACGGTGGTTATCTCCACCTGGTGGGGCTCGTCGACACCGGCACGGGGCTTCAGTCCGGCGGCGCCGCAGTTGCCGTGCACGGCCGAGTAGAACGTAGCCGTTCCTTCCCTGTCCCCCACGGCCCGCCTTTGGCATATGACATTGGCAAAGCGGTTCAACCGTACGTTTTCGTTAAGCCGTTGGAAGTTGGCCGCCTCCGGCTCGAAGGCGTGAACCACGCCCGAGTTGCCGGTCCGCCGGGCCGCGCACAGCGACCACATTCCGACATTCGCTCCGATGTCCAGGACCGTCGCTCCCTCGAAAACCATCGAGAGCGAGAGCGCGAAGGCCAGATCGCGCTTGTGCTCGCCCAGGAAGCACCACTGATGCTCATAGTCGCTCAGCTCACCTCGGATAAGCACCCCAGGCTCGACCTCAAAGACCACGGGCTTGTCCCCGCAGATGCAGCGGCAGAGACGGAGCAGGGCGCCCTTGCCGCGGGGAAGCGGCCAATTCCTGAGACATCTCCGCGCCGCGCCAAGCCACAACGGCTCGGTGAGCAGCTTCTCTCGCGTCATTGTACGGACCGCAGCACGAGCTGGTTTTCCAGCACGAGGGCATCAAAGCTCGCCGCAGAGAACGTCTTGATGGCGTCCTCCGGCCGGCATACGATCGGCTCCTGGATATTGAAGGAGGTGTTCAGCAGCAGCGGCACCCCAGTGAGCTTGTTGAACTCTTGAATGAGCTGCCAGTACCGGGGATTGGTCTTGCGGCTGACCGTCTGCGGGCGCGCGGTGCCGTCCACGTGAACCACGGACGGGATGCGCGAGCGCTGGCCTTCCGCCACGTGGAAGACGGTGATCATGAACGGGTCGTGGCGCGGCCCGCCGAAGATCTCTTCCGCTGACTCCTCCAGCATGGAGGGTGCCAGCGGCCGGAACCACTCGCGCAGCTTCACCTTCTTGTTCAGCAGGTCTCGCATGTCGTCATGGCGAGGGTCGGCCAGGAAGCTGCGGTCCCCCAGGGCTCGAGGACCGAACTCCATGCGCCCCTGGAACCATCCGATGATGGCCCCGTCGGCGATGAGCTGTGCCACACGCGGTAGGAGCTGCTCGTCCTCCAGCGTCTCGTACTTCATTCTCGCCGCATCCAGCGCCCGGCGACACTCCTCGTTGCTGAACCCGGGCCCCCAGTAGGCGTGCTCCATAACGAACGACCTGGGCTTGTTGAGGATGCCGTTATACACCTGGAATGCCGCGCCGAGGGAGCAGCCGGCGTCCCCGGCCGCAGGCTGAACGAAGAAGCGCTTAAAGGGTGACTCGAGCATGATCCTGCCGTTCATCACGGAGTTGAACGCCACTCCGCCCGCCAGACAGAGATTCTCCTCCCCCGTCTGAGCGTGCACGTACTGCAGGAGCTTCAGCACAACGTCTTCCAGCGCCCGCTGAGCACTGGCGGCGATGTCCGAGTGGCGCTGCTCGATAGGGTCATCCGGACGGCGGGGGCAGCCAAGCGCATCGATGATCTCGTCGCTGAACTGGTAGTGCTTCGCCAGGTGGTGGTCCAGGACGCAGATGTTGAGCTGGAAGTCTGAATCTCCCACCATCCGGAGCACCCTGTTCGTGAAGAAGTCTTTTAACACCGGCTTGCCGTAGCCGGCGAGTC
>CAYNFH010000379.1:0-2866 GCA_964396385.1 uncultured Chthonomonadaceae bacterium
TCCGCGGGAGTGAACTACACGCTGGATCAGGCGGTGCAGGGGACCGTCACCGTCTCTCTGACGGACGTGCCCTTCCGCACGGCGCTGGAGAGCGTGCTCCGCTCCACGTCCACCACGGCTCCTCTGACGTACCGGGTGGAGGATGGCGTCTACATCATCACGCCCAAAGTAGAGGAAGCGGCGAATGCCGCGCCTGCGGAGACGACGGAGGAGAAGACCACTCCCAAGTCTCGCGCCATGAAGATCCCCATTAACTTTGTCGACGCTCCCCTGCTTGCAGCCGTCTTTGGAGGCTCTGCTATTCACCTCGGCCGCACAATGAACATGATGGGCGGCGGCGGTATGGGCGGGTTTGGCGGCGGCATGGGCGGCGGCTTCGGCGGTATGGGCGGTGGAATGGGCGGCATGGGCGGTGGAATGGGAGGCTTCGGCGGAGGTATGGGCGGCTTCGGAGGCGGTATGGGTGGTGGCGGCTTCGGCGGAGGCGGCTTCGGCGGAGGCGGCCTTGGCGGCGGCGGCTTCGGTGGCGGGGGCTTTGGCGGCGGCGGATTCGGAGGAGGTGGATTCGGAGGAGGCCGTGGAGGACGCTAAGGGGCCTGCCGGAGCGTTATAATCACAACTCCCTTGCCGCTCCGTACAGGGAGCGGCGGCCAGCCGCTCCCTGTACGGCACAACGGGTCAGGCGACGACCCTGACCGGCCCGTGGTCATCACAATGGTCGCCATGGCGGTGGTGCAGGCGGCCATTGACCAGGTAGTCGGTATGGTTCCCGTGCGGAACGGTCTGGTGCTCGCAGCCGTCGTGCCCGCATGCACAGTCCACCGGCGCGCAGGCGTCGGGGTTCTGCTGGCTCACTTCCAGCGCATGCTCGTCGTAGTGGTCTTCATGGGCGAAGTGCAGATGGCCATCGTGGAGATAGTCCACATGGCCGTTGTGCTCGATCCGAGTGTGCCCGCAGTCGGTGTCGTGGGCGTGCGAGTGATCGGCGTGTGTCTGATGTCCCATTCCAGGTCTCCTTCCGGCCGCGTACGGCGGGATACTGCCGCGTCCCCGATCGCTGGCCCATCCCCAGGCTAGAACGCCGCTCCTCTTGGTAATCGCAGGAGGAGTCTACCACGGGCGCACCCGAGATTGTTCACGTTTTCTCATCCGGATCGGCCTCCATATCACTGTCAGGGCTGCTATGACGGCTCGGCGGATCGGCCGGTGGGGCGTTGGCTCTGAACCTGCCTGGGCTCCTCGGCGGCTCGTCGGGTCATGTGACCGGCATCGTCCTGGTCTGCGGAGCATCCTGCCGGCATTTGTCCTTGGTTCCTGACGGAGCGACAAATCTCAGACAGATTCTGGCCACCAGTGTGGCAGAAGCTCTCTAGATACCGCTGCTGAGACTATTGAAGAGCCGAGACGCCGGATGACGGAGCCAAACACCCCTCAGACTGCGGCCGTACCCAGTATGGCCCGGTTTGCCGTAGCCGCAGCGACCATCGTGCCCTCCCTGGCGCTTGTTGGGTGGGCCCTGGGCTCGCGCACATTGAAGAGCCTGCTGCCGGGGGCGGTCGCCATGAACCCGGCGACGGCTATTGGATTTCTGCTACTCGCGGTGGCGCTCTGGCTGTGGCAGCGGGATGCCAATCCGGCCTGCAGCCGCCTGCGCTGTATCCTTGCGGCCGGTGCCCTCTTCATCGGCTTCACGCGAATCGTCGCTTACCTCCAATTTGTGGACCTCGGCCTGGACCGGCTGCTGTTTACCGCGCGGCTAGACGCGGAGCCTATTCCCAACCGTGTGGCTCCCAACACGGCGCTGGGCTTCTGCCTCCTTGGTGGCGCTCTCCTCATGGCCAACGCAGGGAAAGGTCGCAGGATCAGCCTGTCACAGATCCTGGCACTCCTCTCGGGCGCACTCAGCTTTACGGTGCTGCTGGGCTACGCCTACTGCGTGCATGCTCTCAGCCGGGTAGCGCAGGCCATCCCGATGGCTCCGCACACCGCCGCACTCTTCGGTCTTGTATCCGTCGGCTTCCTACTCAGCCGCCCAGAACAGGGACTGCTACGCGCGCTCATGAAGCGTACACCCACGGGCGTCACCGGCCGCCGCCTCCTTGCCGTAGCCTTCCTGGTCCCCGCGGTCTGCGGCTGGATACGCCTAGAGGGCGAGCGGCGCGGCTTCTACAGCCCAGAGATCGGCGTTGCCGTGCTGGTGGTCACCAACCTCATCCTCTTCGCGGCCGCTATCTGGTGGAACACCGAGTCGCTGGACCAATCGGAGACGGCGCGCGAAGAGGCGAATGCCGCTCTGCAAGAAGCCAATCTTCGCCACCTCGCCCAGATGAAGGAGCAGAACGCGAAGCTGGAGGAGGGCGTGAGGGAACGCACCCGGGAGCTGGCGGAAGCGCAGGTGGAGATCCTGGACCGGCTGGCCCAACTCTGCGAGTACCGCGACGACCAGACCGGCGCCCACACCCAGCGGGTAGGCGACCTGGCCGCGAGCATCGCCCGCCGCTTAGGCAGGCCAGAGGTTGAAGTACGGATGATTCGCCTAGCCGCCGCCCTGCACGACCTGGGGAAGGTCGCTGTACCCGACGAGGTGCTCCTCAAACCGGGCAAGCTCACGCCCGAGGAATTCGAGGTCATCAAGACCCACGCTGCCATTGGCGCCCGTATCCTCTCCGGCGGACGCTCCGACATCGTACGCTGCGCCGAAGAGATCGCCCACGCGCACCACGAGCGTTGGGATGGGAACGGGTATCCGCGGGGACTGTCTGGGGAGAACATTCCGCTTGCCGCCCGCATCGTGGCCGTGGCCGACGTGTATGATGCGCTCACCAACGAGCGGCCGTACAAGCCGGCCTGGACTGCTGAGGAGGCG
>CAYNFH010000380.1:0-2826 GCA_964396385.1 uncultured Chthonomonadaceae bacterium
GCAGCGGGCGCTCTCGCAGACCGTGTGCAGTCGCGCGTCGCGCATCATGTGCTCCACCTCACGTACGGTCTCGGGGCTCGGCACGCGCTTGGTCAGCCACTCTGGCAGGGTTCGGTTCACGCGTTCAGTGTACCGGAACCCGGTATCACCGTCAACCGCGGCCGAAACGCCCGCCGGGGCGAACCGTAGTGTGAAGTGGATTGCGATAGGAGAATGGTGGCATGGCAGACGAACCGCCCCTGCTGGCGAGCGCACGGCGGCTGGCTGAGATCAGCGCGGATCGAGGGGATGAGTACCGCTGGATCTCGCGGTCCTGCCTGTTGATGCTGCGCCAGGCGGAACACAGTGGGCCGGCCTGGAATCGGGCGCCCTTTGTATGGGCGTCACAGTTCATACACCGTTTCGAAGCCAGTACCGTGGACCTTGCAACCGGTGCGGTGTCAACCCTGGCGACGTTCAATCACCGGTTCGGGCGAAATCTCATCGCCACGCCCGTCCACGTCCATTTCGTGGACGAAGACGGGAACGACCGGATTCCGGCGCAGATAAACTACCGTGCGCCAAGATCTGACCTTTCATCAGATAGCGAGTGGCTGCTCTGGAGGACCATGCGCGGCTGGACCGCCGCGCGGCTGGATGGGGCGGAGGAGCTGCGCTGGAAACCTGCGTCTCTGTACGGGCATGCAGCCCTCTGGATTCCATACTCCCATCGGTGGGTGGAGCTGGCTTCCGAGCTGGACGGGGACCGGTACCGGATACGCAGGCTCCTCATCCACCGGCTGAACGATCCCAGCAAGAGCCGGGTCGTGACGGTAGGTGGCCTGCAGGACGGCCTCACCGTCGGCATTACCTCCCGGAACAGTCTGCTGATGCGCCACCCCGGCTTTGGGTGAGGCCCGCGAGGCTGCGGGCCTCAGGATGAGGCCGAGACCGAAGCGGAGCTTTCGGAAGTCCCGATTGACGGAGGACAGACCATGGCACGGTACTTCCGTGTGTCGCTGCCGTTTCCTGGGACCGTGTGGGACGCCCTCATCTCGCCGCACGGGGACCGTATAGGCTGGATCACCATGCGCGGCACCTTTTCCAATCGCGACCAAGCTGCTTACGATCTCTGGTCAAGCGATCTGGACGGCGCCAGGGTTGTCCACATCGGTTCGCAGAACGGAGAGACGGAGCGAACCGCGCAGAGCCCGACGGGAGAGCGATACCACTGGCCGAAGGAACTCCGGTGGAGTCCGGACGGCCGGCTGCTCTCCTTCACTTATCCCGGCTCCATCTGGTCCGTCCCGGCAAAAGGCTCCTAGCAAATGACGTTCACACTGGCATGCGCGCTGGTTCTCTGCCGGGCTCGCAATGCTCCAGCCAATCCGCTTTTGTCCGCGCCGCAGAGTACCGTATCGCGGTTCGAGCTTGCCAACGGGCTGAAGGTTCGGCTGCGCCCGGTGCAGGGAGCGGATCGCGTGGCCGTGCTCGTACTGTTCGGCATCGGGGGCAACCAGGATCCGCCCGGCAAGTCCGGCCTCGCCCACCTGGTGGAGCACATGTACGTGACCTCCGCCGCGGCCGCAACCCCCGCCCGGACGGCCGAGCAGTGGATGACCTCCAGGAATGGGAACGCCCAGACCGGCGAGGACTACACACTGGTTGCGGAGACCGTTCCCTCTTCCGGGCTCGACGCGGCCATCCAGGACGCGGCGGCGCGGATGGGAGAGCTGCGGCTGGAAGAGTCCCTCCTGGACCGGGAGAAGCAGCGGCTGCTGGACGAGGTCAACAACATGTTCGGAGCGATGCCGTCCCTCGGCGCGTTCAACCTCGCCCGGGAGCGCGTACGGCCGGCCCCAAACGGCGGACGGCGGGGCGGCGCACCGGATCAGGTACAGCGCCTCACGATTGCAGATGTACAGGATTGGTGGCAGAACTTCTACAAACCGGCTAACGCCACCCTGGTTATCGCCGGAAGCTTCAGCCCGCAGGCAGCCGAATCAGCCGTACGTACCGCCTTTTCCAGCCTGCCTGCGGGCCGTAAAGCGCCGCCACCCGCCGCACCGGGAACACCCCATGGCGGCACGCCGCCTGAGGTGATCCGGCAGCACGCCGTTGCCGGTAGTGCGGAGGGGGAGCTGGTCTTCCGAGCGCCGCTCCCGGACAGCCCGGACTTTGCGGCGTGGCTCGTGCTGGTAACGCGCATGGGGCAGTCGGCCGGCACGCTGGCACCGGCCGGAGAGCCGCGGTTTCCGCCGCCGGTCAGCTACTCCCCACTAGACGATCCCTGGGTCTTCGGGCTTGGTTCGCCACTCCGCAAGGGGGAGTCGCCCGCAGCGGCGACGGCCAGGCTGAGGCGGTTCGTGGGCCAGGCATGCGCCGGGAGACTTGCGCCGCAGGACGTGGAGGTCGCGCGAATGCTGTTCGGGCCCCTGCTAGGGCTGGGGTCCGTTCCTGACTTGCCGTGGGCGCAGAACCCTTACGGCCTGGCGCTGAGCATCGGCCGGCGCGAGCAGCTAGCCCTGGATCCCGCTGCCCTCAACCGCCGGCTCTCTGCCCTGCGGGACTTCGACCTCCGCCGCTGCGTCGCCCGCTGGCTCTCACCGACTCAGGGCGCAGCGGTGATAGTCGTACCGCGGTAAGGGCTGCGAAGCAATGTCATTCCGAGCGCGGGTGAGCCGCGCTTTGGCCGCGAAAGCGGACAGCGTCCCAAGGGAGCCTGCGCCCTACTCGGCTCCCCCCTCGAACCAGTGGCGGGAGCGGGAACCCTGGGCCGGTCCCTGGGGAGGAATCTGCCTTTTGCGGCAGAGTACGCACAGTTGCCGTAAAGCAGATCCCTCGCTT
>CAYNFH010000381.1:0-2759 GCA_964396385.1 uncultured Chthonomonadaceae bacterium
GATCGCCCGCTGGTATGTTCTGACGCGCGGCTCGATTTCGCGGGCCTCTTCCGCGGTGATCTCCTCCAATTCAACTCCGTTCACCTTCCCCCGGCGCAGAAGCTCATCCAGGCCGGCCAGCTCCACCTCATCGCGGGCCACCACCAGCTTGCCGCAGCGGTTGATCCGGAGCCCGTGCTCCTCGCAATGCTGCTGCAGGAGGGCATTGCCGTCCCGCGTGAACCGCGCTTTCAGGCTGTCCGCTGTGTAGTAGAAGCCGGCGTGGAGCACGCCGCTGTTGCGGCCGCTGGCGTGGACGCCCAGGTCCGGCTCCTTCTCCAGAAGCTGAACCGAGCAGTCCGGGTAGCGGCGCCTGAGCTCGATGGCGATGGTGATTCCGATGACTCCGCCACCTATGACCAGGAAGTCGGGATTCACTGGACCGTCACCGTCCCGCCGCTCTCGAGCGACTCGATGGCCGCATGGATGACCTTCTGCGCGGCCAGACCGTCGACGCCGGAGCCGTCTATCTCTTCCGGCGCGACCCCGTCTGTAATCTGCCGCAGGAAGCAGTGAATTCGCTCGCGGAAGGTGTCGTCAAAGTCCCGGTAGCCGCCGAAGACCGGGTTGGTGTAGACTTCCTTGAGCTCGTTGCCGGCGGGGTAGAGGGTGGCCTCTCTCCACATGTCTTCCAGTACGAACCGTCCGCCGGTTCCAGCGACCTCGCATCGCTCCATGGGATGTCCGCGGGCGATGTCGTAACTGCTGGTCAGATGCCCGACCATTCCGTTCGCGAGCTTGAGGTTGAACGAAGCGGTGGACCACAGGTTCCGGCCCGGCGCCTTCATGGCAAAGCAGTGGACTTCCCGCACGTCGCCACAGAAGTGCCGAATAAGGTCCACGGAGTGTGGATTGAGCGCTTTCATGTGGAAGTACGGGGAGTCAAACTCACCCGGCCGCCCGATCCAAAGGGCAACATTGACGAAGAGGAGATCGCCCAGCCGGCCCTCTCGCAGCCAGCGCTCGGCTACTCGGGCCGCGGGGGTGAACCGGTGATTGAAGTCGACTCCGAAGCAACGGCGCTGCTCGCGGGCGACGCGCACCATCTCCTCCGCGTGGTCGATCCTGTTGCTGATGGGCTTCTCGCAAAGGACGTGGCAGCCCGCTCGTAGAGCCTGGACGGTGGGCTCATAGTGGTCGCTGGAGTATTCGTAGCCGCCGGTCGCGACGCTGCACACATCCGCTGGGACGGTTCGGAACATTTCGCCGGCGTCCTGGAAACTCGGAGCACCGAACCGCTGGCCGGCGGCCCGGGCTCGCTCCTTGTCCCTATCACAAACAGCGACCAAGTCAGCCAGCGGATCGTCCCGGTACATCCTCGCGTGCAGGTTGCCGATGGGCCCCATTCCGATGACCACCACCCGTAACCGCCTATTGCTCTTACTATCCACCATCGACTATCAACCGCCGAGCGCCGCATCCACCTTGCTGACAGCCCGCGCCATCTGGACCGCGTGCTCCTCCGACATACGCGGGTTGAATCCGAAGCGCAGGGCCCGGTTCAGGATGCCCATGGTCCGCGGGCACATCTCGCGGCTATATGCTACGTCACCCTGATACGCGGGATGGACCCACGGCCCCGCCGCCGGGTGCGGCGCATTCTTATCCAGGATGGAATCCCAGTAACGGTAGATATGCCGGTCCGGGAAGCCCTCGCTGTGCGCGGCCCCGCATGGAAGCCCTTCCGCTGTCAGGGCGCTTGCGTAGCGCCGGGCCAGATCCTCGTCCCGCACGATGATGGCCGCGCTGATGCCGCAATCGCCCGCCGGGTCGTCCACATGCTGGATTCGGTAGCCCCGCGGCTCTTCCAGCTCGCACAGAAACGCTCGCTTGAGCGACCTCATTTTGGCCAGGAGACCGTCCAGTTTTTCAAGCTGCACGAGGCCGATCGCACCCAGCAGCTCGCTGGGACGGTAGCACTGTGCGGAGAATGGCCTGGTTTCCCATCCCTCCTGCGCGATGGTCTCCTTCATCCACATGGGGAGCGCCGGATCACTGGCGAAGCAGGCGCGCTCGTACGCTCGGTAGTCGTCCGTGAAGACCATACCGCCCTCGCCGCAGGTGAGGATCTTGAAGTAGTTGAGGCTCCATGCGCCGGCATTCCCGAGACTGCCGACCGTGCGGCCCCGGTACTCGCCGCCGATACACTGGCAGCAGTCCTCGAGCACTTTGACATTGTGCCGGCGGGCTACCTCCAGGATGGCATCGATGCGCGCCGGAACGCCCTGCATGTAGACAGGTATGACCGCCTTGGTGCGGGGAGTGATCTTGGCTTCGAAGTCCGCGGGGTCCAGTCCGAGCGACTCATCTATCTCCGCGATGACCGGCACGGCGCCGACGCCGACCACGGCCGCGGCGGTGGAGATGTAGGTGTAGGCGGGGACAATGACTTCGTCTCCTGGCCCGACGCCGAAGCCCGTGAGGCCGCATATAAGCGCGCTGGTGCCGGAGTTCACCATGAGGGCGTGCTTTACGCCCACCTTTTGCGCCGCCCGACGCTCGAACTCCCGCACACGGCTGTTGGGATTGTGCCGGAAGAGCTGCCCGGTTCTCAGGAGTTCCGTGACGGCCTGGATCTCCCGGTCATCCATGAAGCTGACGCCGGCACCTCCGCCGGCCCCTGGCAGCTTCTCCGGTATGGCCCGGTCTCCACCATCCACCGCCAATCGCTCAGCCATCTGCGTGCTCCTCTGCTGTGAGTCTACCTGCAGATTCCACGC
>CAYNFH010000382.1:0-2720 GCA_964396385.1 uncultured Chthonomonadaceae bacterium
TCCCGAATCATGGTGTAGAGCTGCGTCTGGGAATCCTCGGCGCGCAGGTCCAGCTTGCCGCCTTCTGAGTTGCTCAGGCTCGAGGTGTCCAGGTACATCCCCACCAGGGGATAGTCCTTGCCGGCGCGGCGCAGCCCTGCCAGGGCCTCCGTCATGGTCATGAGGCCGCGCAGAGCGTAGCGCTGCTTGGACGTGGCGTCACCTCGATATACGGGGAGCACCACATCCACGCCATTTTCGCGCATCTGCGCCAGGTTGCGGCGGTGCCAGTCCACGCGATCGTAGGTCATCCAGGGCCCCTCTCCATCCATGGGATGCGAGGTGAGAAGGGTAGAGCCGTCGTCCTTGCGCGGGGCGGCGTAGGGAGCGGCTTTGCGCGGATCGCCCTGGAGCTCGTAGCTGTAGAGGGTCATTACGAGCCTCGGAACCGGCTGGGCGGTCCTGGGCGGCAGGGTGCCCACGTCACGGGGATGGATCGCGACCGTGGGAGGCGCCGGATGGAGCGTGACCTTGGGCCGGATGCGGGAGGTGCCGAGAGTCGGCGCATAGTTGCTGCTTCCACCGCCTGCCGCCTCGCTAAAGCCGAAGGCCGTGAGCGAGTTCCACTCACCGTCTGACACAACGCCGTCAATCAGCGGTTTGTTGGAGAACACGCGCGCGGAGACCTTGGCAGTGGGCGCGCTGGCGACGCTCTTTACCGGCGCATCCACAAAGATAATCTCACCCCACAGCGCCGGATTCTGGACGTCGGCGGGCGTCTTCACGAGAGGCGACATGCTGACGATAGACGCGGAGCCGGCGCCGGCGCTGTACGAGACGACGTTGAAGCGCATGCGCTGCCCGATGGCAGGCGGACCGCCCAGCTCCGCCCATGGAATGGCCAGCTCCACGGTGTAACCGTTGTCCGGCGCGCCCGACACGTTCAGCTTGCCACGTACCGTGGCCCGGTACTTAAAGGGAGGGTGGCCGGTCTTGCCGGCGTACTGCACGAAGTCCTGGAGGCCCCGGAACGGAACGGCGTCCGCGCCGCGATAGACCTGGACACCTCCGGCGGCGCTCACGGCCATCTCTATGGACCTGGCGGAGCGATGCCCGTTGGCCGCCGTGTCCGCGTCCAGAAAAACCGCAATGGCGTCGCTCTCCAGCGGATTGCCGAAGGGCGGCTCCTCCTTGCCGACGACATTGGGCTTGTCTACAACGGCGGCCAGGTAGAAAAAGTCCGCGTCGTAGGTGGTGAAGCAGAGGACGCGGGTGTGCCCGCCGGATTGGCGGAGAGTTGCGCAAAGGCCGCTAGGCTGTATGAGAATGAAGAATGCAACGAGCGCAGCGGCGGCTGCAATCGCCTTCGCGCAATGGCGCATCGCGCTCTCCTTTCGGACTTCAGGGATGAAGGATGAGGGATGAGGGGTGAGTCCGGAGTGCGTCCGCAATCCCTCACCCGGCGTTATTCTCGGAATCGACGAGGACCCAAACGGTTCCAGCGGGCCCTGTGGGCCGCGCTGCAACCTACATTATACACCGGGGCAAAGAGAGAAGGAATTACAGGCCGCCCAGGAGGTTGCCGCCGCCGCCGTCGTCCTGGATCGCGAAGTCCTTGTGGATCTTGAACTTGTCGCACACCTTGGCGAGCTCGTCGTCCGCGGCAGTGCAGGCGTCAGCGACGTCCTTGGACGGCGTGCCGATGCCGGAGCCTCGCTCGCTGCTCAGGCTCTGAAGGGCGCCGCTGGCATCGCCAGACATGGCCTTGCTGAAGCTATTGCCCACCGATGCCATCGCGGCGCTGGTCTTGCCGAGGAGGTCGTAGTAGCGGTTAGCCAATTGCTGACAGGACTGCGGCGGTTGCTTGGTGAGGAATTGCTGGCTTAGCCCCTGCCACTGGGACGCCATCTGGTTGAGAAGCTGCTGGAAGTTGGCATAGTCCTTCCGGTGCTGTACCTCCGGATTGTCGCCCATCTCTGCGGTCAAATTACCGCCGGTAAGGTCTGTGCTGGCTTTCAGGGCCGAAGCAACTTGCTGCTTCTCCAGCGCTACGCGCTGTCGCTCAATCTCCTTGAGGAACTTGAGGTAGTCGATCACGTCCACGGGCTGGGGAGCAGGCGGCGTCTGAAGGCCCGAGCGATTTGTGAGGGGGCCGCCTTCGGAGATCCGGGCGTTGCGGTCCAGGAGGGGCCCGCCAGGAGCGGCCAGCCCCTTGGCCTCCAGCACCTTGCCACCTTCCGGTGTGCGGGCGGAGCGGTTCGTCAAGAGGCGGTATCCACCGAAGAGCAGCGCGGCCAGGAGCAGAATGCCGCCCGCAATAGCGGCGATCAGCTTCTTATTGGGACCGGCAGCCGCCGCGACCGGGCGCGCCATCGTGACGGCCCCGCCGCGGCTGGCGGCGATGGGCGTGCCACAGCGCATGCAGAACTGGCTGTGGCTAGGAATCTCCGCGGCGCACCGTACGCATTTCACCGGTCGGCCCTCCCGTCGCTTTACTGTCTCGTGTGGAATATACCACGGCGCGGGACGGATGACAAGGCTATGCCGCGGCTTCGGCGGATTGGCGGACGTTGAGCGGGAGGAGGTCCGGCGTGATCTCTTTAGCGCTCCGCTCCGCGAGTACAACGGCGCGCTCCACGATGTTCTCCAGCTCGCGCACATTGCCGGGGAAGCGATAATCCATGAGCATGTCCAACGTCTCCCGCGAGATGGATGCGATCTTGCGGCCGTTTTCCCGGCAG
>CAYNFH010000383.1:0-2700 GCA_964396385.1 uncultured Chthonomonadaceae bacterium
CGACATGGATGATGCATTCTGGCAGGACGCGGGTGAGCTCAAGGCAATCCACGTCCGGGTCTCTCTGGCGGATTGCTTCTGTCTTGCACTCGCAAGACGCATGGGCGGTGAAGTTCTCACGAGTGACCACCACGAGTTCGACGCACTCGTGCCCGCAGGAATATGCTCCATCCGTTTCATTCGGTGACCGCGGGGCCGTCGTTCTGATCGGCGGGCGCCGCAGGCCGCTGGCGGGGGTCCCGTAAGCGGGTGCATCGGCCGGAGCGCTCCGGTGTTCTGTGCGCCCGGCTGTGTGACCGCCCGTCAGCGCGTTCGGCGCCCTCGCCCCCTGGGGATACGTGCGCTGCACGCGACGGCGGCTGAGCCAGGCGACGTGGCGCGGCGGCACTTTTGCAGCGGCATCGGCGACGAGCTGAGCCGCCCGGAAACGGACGTAGGGTGCTGATTCGGCGGGCATGCCGCGAGTACGAGAGCGAACCATGGAAAGCGACAGAGCGACTTGGCGGCGCTTACGATCAGAGTACTGTGCAAGGTTTCCACGTGTCTTCGTTGCCGAGGCGGTTCGGACTGCGGGGTTCCACCGGAGGCGGGCCGAGAGTAAGCGCGGGTTGAAGGAGCGCTTCACCCCTTGGGAGTGGTTAGATAAGTGCGCGAGTTTTGACTTCGGTTGTGCCTGCTGCGGGAAAGACGGCTATATCGAGGTCCATCACCGACAACCGCTTGGACGAGGTGGTACGAACACTATCGATAACGTCGAGCCGTTATGCGGCTACTGCCATCAGGCCGCCGACTACTTCCTGGGAAGCGAGCGTTTTCGGGATTGCAGGGAGCGGATGCTTGCGCGCTACATGGAGCAGTTACGTGTAATGGCGCCTTACCGCGCGGGTGTGGGCGTCCTCTTTCCAGCAGTTAAGACGCGTGGAGAGCAGTGCGCCGGAACGATCGTGGAAGTTCGGCATCCCCACTTATGGGCCGCCGCGACGGCGATAGTGGCCGTGGGCAACGAGAGGAGAGTGCTTGCATTGGACGATGTTGAGGTCGATCAGGATGCGCCAGAACCGCCGCCGGTGCCGCGGCGACTGGAGATGGCCCGGTGGGCTGAATGGTTCCAGTTCGGGGGCACAGACCCTCGCGAGAGAGAGGCGACGGGCCGCCCCTAGCCCCTGCGGAGGCCGGCTAGCGCAACGGCGCTCATCGGTGGAGCTGGGGAGGTGTGGAGGGTTTCCGGCAGGTGAAGGTCCGGGACGTGATACGGCGGCTGGAGCGGGAGGGCTGGCGGCAGGCGCGAGTGAGCGGAAGTCATCGCATCCACCAGCACGACGAGAACACGGGCAACGTGGTGGTTCCAGGGCATCCCGACGATGATGTGCCTGCAGGCACGATGGGAAACATCCGGCGTCAGGCCGGTTGGGAGAGTAAGCAATGAAGCAGGCGGTGGTCTCCGAGATTCAGGCGAGGGAGAAGACACCCTCCGCGCGGCTGCTGGACCTTTTGGTGGGCTGGGCGGAATGGGTGGCACAAGAGGAAGCTTCGAACCGGGACGGGGAGGAGTTGGTAGTGGATCCGTTACTCTCCTCAGAGGAGCTCTTCCGGCTCTACCAGGAGGCGGGAGGTGTGGTGTGTGCTGTAGACGAAGCGGACTTCGTGGCGGAGCGGCAGGTGGTGATCAGCTTCCTGGTGGACCGCGTGTTGCCGGTAGTGCTTCGCTCCGGAGCTGGGGAAGAGCGCGCTGTGGCCTGAACTTGCGGAAGGGCGTTCCGGTTCCTGCGGCGAAGTGAGAGTGTAGCGATAGTTTTGCGCTGTGGTGCCGATCCCACCACGGCGTGCATACAGGATGCGAGGGTTTCCCGCGCTGGAGCGGATGGCTCGTCTTGCGCCCGGATCGGGGGTGTGGGGCGGGCCATTCGTGCGTATGGCTGGTGCTCCCCTGCCCTATCCGGCGGGAGGCCATGAGAAAGAGCACCTAGTTTCTCAAAAACCGGGGGCGTCCACAACCCTGATCTGAGCGTGGGCGGGCCGAATCGAGCGTGAAAAGGCTCACATAGTTCACACCGAGGAGGTCACTGGTTCGAATCCAGTACTGCCCACTCCCATCGCCCGCTTCGTCGCGCCCTCCGGAATCATGCCAGAGGGCGCATGCTTCCTATAGAGTGCCGGGGCGCTTTTCCGGACTGTGAATCGCCGGAGGGTGAATTCTGGCCTCCAGCCAGCTCGAGACCCGATCTGGGTTGGACGCTTAGGAGTCCACTACTTCACTCCCAGCTTGGAAAGCGCCGTGCGGATGGCGGGCTCATCGAATCCCGTGGTGCGGAAGACAATCTTTCCGTCGCCGTCAAGCACGTAGTTGGTGGGATAGGCGCTGACGCCGTACCGATCGCTGATGTGGTAGTGCTTCGCGCCATCGTCCTCCATGCCCACCAGGAACGTAAACCGGCTGTCTTCCACGTACTTGTTGATGGTCTCCTTGCTGTCCGTGCTGTTCACCGCAACCAGCTCCAGCCCTTTGTCCTTGAGCTCGCTGTAAAGCTTCTGAAGGCGAGGCAACTCCTCGCGACAGGAGCCTCACCCATAGAACCAGAAGTTCACGATGACCGCGCGCTTGCCGCGCCGAGCGTCCGCGAGCGCGAGCTGCCTGCCGCCGGGAGTGGGAATAGTGAAGGCCGGAGCGCTGGTGCCTACCTTGAGGAGCTTGGCGTCGTA
>CAYNFH010000384.1:0-2576 GCA_964396385.1 uncultured Chthonomonadaceae bacterium
TACTGCTGCACGGAGCGAAGCCTCAAGCTGCTGCAGCACATCTTTTGTATTCGCCATCCCCCTGTCTCCTTTCCAGCTTCACGCATGGCCGCATCAGTGTGGTATTACGTAATTACATAATACCGTGTAATCGCGCCCGCTGTCAACCGTCTCTGCGTCCCCCTTTGTCCGCGGCCGGTAGAGGACGTGTTCTTCTACACGGCTCTGGAAGGCTACAGGTATTCGCTCTATTCGCTCACCAGAAACTCCGGCGCGCGGAGCCGGCGGAGGCGCCTGGTCACGCTACTGGGAACGCGCGAGCACAACGAGATGGCGTGGATGCAACCGTCCGCGGATGGACGCTGGGTCTGCCTTGTGCGAGCCACCAGCCCGGATCAGGCCGAAAGTGGACGGATTCGTCTCTATGGCTGCCGCGGGTCACACTTCATAACGGCGGTAGGGCCTCGCGAACGGCCTGCCTACAGCGATCCGTACTCGCCCCCAGGCCTCGCGCCCCAGTGAGTTGCGGGCTCACTTTGGACGGTCACCAGGCCAGACGGGGGCGCGTCTCCTGGTCTCTATGCCATCGACCCGGAGCATCCCGCTCGGTCCGTGTTATATTCGCTGCCCGCCACGCTTGGGGCCGCCGAAAGCGTGGTGCCATCGCCTCGGGCTGCCTGGGGAACGCGGCTGGACGCCATCTACTACTGGCCTCTGAACGAGGGTACGAGGCGGTTGCGCTGCGTCGGCGTCGTCCTGTACAATCCGGCAACACGGCAGATGCGTGATCTGGATCCGACAGAAGACGCACAAGAACCCCACTGGTCCACTTCCGGTGACCGCCTGTTCTACCGCTACCACGGCGCACGGGGGAAGGGATCATGTGCGTTGACCTGGCCGGGAGATAGCGCGCACCGCGTGGTCCGTGGGACGGCTTCATGCAGCAGCAAGCGCGCAGTATCCGAGTTGAAGCAACGCTTGGAAAGCTCCTCCTGGCAGGAGCCGTCCTCGTATCTCACGCCAAGGCTGAAGCCGTTCTCTGCAGGGGCGCTTTCGCTTTGTCCAGGCTTTCGCGCCAGAGCATCTCCTACGGCCTCCGGCATGGTAAGCCGGCCGTCGCGGTGGATATGTCGCTGGATGCTTACGATGAAATCGAGGAAGGAAGCGGCATCTTTCAGGCGCGGACCCCCCGTGGAAGGGTGCGGGTGGTATGGCGCAGGCGCTGGGAGCGGCTGGAGAAGGACGAAGAGGGTAGACCTCAGCCTAACGAGTTCTCCCGGCACCCCATATACATTCTCCGCCTGGATTCTCCACGAGGCGTTCCGGTATGTTTGCGCACCCGCCAGCACGAGATCGCGGCGCTCTGGCTCGACGGCCAGCAGCTACTCCCGCACCAGGCACAGTCCCGAAACACCTCGCACGCGCCCCACATCGCAGGCTCCGTCGATTCCGCTGCCCCGACGGCGCGGCAGACGATGGAGATCTGGATGCCTGGTGGTCATCACGAACTCAAGCTGCGTATGAACATCTTCTGGTCGGAGTAGCTGGCGGGAAATTGTCCTGGGGGAGTAAGGACACGTGAAAGCGCGTTTCTGCCCCCACCGTACTGAGCAGAGATGAAGGAGTTATGAAGATGACGCGCCTCGCCCGCCCGGTGAATCCGGCCCCCAACCCGAAGCGGCTTCCCTCCAATAGCCCGTGGATTCAGCGCCCGGCGTGGCCCGCGGCCGCCGCGTAGGACCGCGGGACCGTGGCGGCGAGCAGCAGCGACCCGTTGTATGCGTCCACGGACAGGATTGCGGACAGGTCCTGACACTTCCAGGTTGCCCTCCAGGCGCAGCCGTCTCGCCTGGGAACGGACATCAGCCGCCAGGAACGGCCGGAAGAGGCCAGGCCCAGCCTCCGCAGGTAGATGGCCTGGCTCCGGGCCGCGTCCCAGCAGCGCAGGGCGGAGGACTCGCGCCAGATGGGCGGCTGCGACGGCCGGCTGGCGCCGATCAGGTCGCCCGTCTCGGCATCCCAGTCGAAGAAGGTCAGCTCCCGCCCGGTAGGATCCATGCAGTCAACCTCCCAATGACGCCGGATGGGGCGGCCGGGCGCGCCGGTGCACAGGTGCTCCGCGGCCAGAGAGACGGTTCCAACTCCGGGCCAGAGGGCGCGGCAGATCCCTTCGGACCGCGCTTCCACCTCTGCCTCGGTGAACCGGCCGAAGACCGCCTCACGCTTTGTGGGAGCATGGTGCAGGCGGGCGACCAGCGTGGCGGCGGCAAACGCGCTGGCGGCCGGCCCCAGCCACCAGGGTCTCTTGTTCTCGTCCAACGAATACTCCTCTCAACGCTCGACATAAAGAAAAGAGGCGCGCGGATCGCTCCGAACGCCCCTATTGCGCCATCTGCTCTGACCAGACGCAAGAACGGGCGCCGCCCAATAACTGCCTGGACGACGCCCGCGTCGTGTTCTAACTACGTTGTGGTAAGGCTAACCTGCGGTCTTCCGTTGACGTCGGTATTATACCTGCCTGGCCGCCCCTACGTCTTCTGCGCTGGCCATATCACTGCCACGATTCATTACTCACACGGGAAGCAGGACTGCCGACG
>CAYNFH010000385.1:0-2560 GCA_964396385.1 uncultured Chthonomonadaceae bacterium
CATTTCGCAGAGTGGTCCGCAGTCGTGCGGTGGAATCCCGAGGACAGGTACAAGCCTGGCGGGACAACAACCCTGGCCGCCGCTCAAGACCTCGTGGACGCTGCAGCATTGTTGTTGAGGGTGCTATGAACGAACTGGTTGAGCGGTTCATCAAACTTGAATCCCGGATGGCACAGGAGAAGGGCCTATTCTGGCTGTTTGCCCTGTTCCTCCGTGAAGAGTCGGCCGGCGGTTGGGACATTCTGGTGTCCGCACACTGGATCGATGAAGATCCACAGAAGGGTCTCCGGTACATCGCGGGACAAGTTCAAGACGCGTTCGCGCCGCACGAAATGACCCGCCTTTCCGGAGTGGTCATTATCGAAGAAACGCATCCTGAGCTGGAGAAGGTCACGGCGGAGGTCCAGATTGAGCATAGCTGCAAAGAATTTACGGACCGGATCTTGTTCGGTCAGCACGTGAAGCACGCAGTATACATCACGGCCCGGACACCTACTCCGGCGAGGGAACGGATCACTTCAACTCGGACAAAGTAACGGCCCAACGGTGATGGCTTCAGGATAGATTCGGCGAGGCAGCGAAGGCAGTTTGTGCGCATGCAGAGTTTTGGAGTCTGGTTTACGCTGGTCCTTCTCGGTGCCTGTGTGGGAGCGCAGGTGCCGGGAGACCGCATGTCTCCCACCACGGTGCCCATCACCGACATAGCGCATCGGGTGCAGATCACCGGCTGGTTTGCCCGGCCCATCGGCGAGTACCTGGTGCTGGACGGGACCCGCGTAGGCGCCACCCAGCGCGCTACCAAGAGCGGTCCTGGAGATGTTCGGGTGGAGAGGCTGAACGGGGCGCCCCACCAAGAGCCCCGGACTATCTGGGTCCAGAAGCTGGCCAATGTGCCCGCTGGTACGCCCTGCTACGTGGAAGGCTATGAGACCGGCGGCATGATCGGCCTGCCGGACGAGGTCATCCACCGCAACGGCGGCATGGCACCCCAGGCCGGCTGGCAGTTCCACGTGGAGTTCGTCCCGCTGCGCGTCCATGTGGGACGGAGCTGATGGCCAGAAAGTCGGACGAGAGGAACTACGCCCTGGAGGGCGAAGCCGCCGGAACCGAAGCGGCGGCGCCGGAGCTGGCGTACCGGCCGAAACATCCGGAGGGATTCCGCCCGGGTATCGCGCTCATCGGCTGCGGCGGCATCTCGGAAGCCCACCTGAAGGCGTACCGCGCCGCGGGATTCAACGTGGTCGCGCTGTGTGACCTGGTGGAGGAGCGGGCCCGCAAGCGGCAGAAGGAGTTCTTCCCGCAGGCGGACGTCGAGACGGACTACCGCCGCGTGCTGGACCGGAAGGACGTGGAGGTGGTGGACGTCGCCACCCACCCGGAGGACCGGGTCCCCATCCTGCGCGACGCCATCCGGGCCCGCAAGCACGTCCTGAGCCAGAAACCCTTCGTCACGGACCTGGACCTGGGCGAGGAGCTGGTCGCCCTGGCGGAGCGGGAGGGCGTGAAGCTCGCGGTCAACCAGAACGGCCGCTGGGCGCCCCACTTCAGCTACATCCGGGAGGCCGTCCGCGCGGGCGTCATCGGCGAGATGATGAGCGTCCATACCGGCGTCCACTGGGACCACACGTGGACCGTCGGAACCCCCTTCGAGGAGATCGAAGACCTGGTGCTGTACGACTTCGGCATTCACTGGTTCGACTTCCTCGCCAGCCTCCTCGGCAGCCGCATGGCGCTGAAGGTGCATGCGGTGAAGGCGCGCGCCGCCGGCCAGACGGCGAAGCCGCCCATGCTGGCGGAAGCCTTGGTGGAGCTGGAGGGCGGGCAGGCGTCGCTGGTCTTCGACGCCCACGTCAGGTACGGTCCGCTGGACCACACCTACGTCGGCGGCTCCCGGGGCAGCCTCTACAGCGTGGGGCCGAACCTGGGGGAGCAGACCCTCACCCTCACCACGAAGGAGGGCCGGGCTACGCCGAAGCTGGAGGGAAGCTGGTTCCCGGATGGTTTTCGCGGCACGATGGGGGAGTTGTTGTGCGCCATTCAGGAGAACCGGGAGCCCCTGAACGGCGCTCGGGCCAACCTGCGCAGCCTGGCGCTCTGCTTCGCCGCCATCGCCGCCGCCAACGACGGCGCCCCCAAGCGGCCGGGCGCGGTGCGCCGCTTGCCGGAGCGACCCTGACGCCGGCGGCAGCGCTGTCATTGCGAGTACTCTGTGGAGCCTGCCCCGCGCCGTAAGAGAGACGCCCGGACTGCGACAGCCTGTCATCCCGAGCGAAGTGAGGGATCTGCTTTACGGTAACTTCTCGTACTCTGTCACTCTAGAACCCGCACCGCCCCAACATGTCATTCCGAAGGAGCGAAGCGACTGAGGAATCTGGCAGATCTGTCCCGGAGGCCAGATTCCTCCCTTCGGTCGGAATGACAGTCTTGCCGTTCACACGCCGAAGAAACAAGGCAGTTACAGAGTGCTGAACAGAATCGTAAAGCAGGTCCCTCGCTTGGCGGGCGGCGCTGCGCGCGCTCGCGCCGCTCATAGGTAGCCCGCCCGGGGTGACAGGTTGGT
>CAYNFH010000386.1:0-2482 GCA_964396385.1 uncultured Chthonomonadaceae bacterium
CTCGTCTTCCGCCCCAAACCCTTCGTCCGCTCGCCGTTCCGGCATGGGGCACGTGGGCTCTGGTTTGGGGATCCGCAGTTTCGGCACGCCTGGGAGTTCACCCACCGCGGCCTCGTCTGCACGCAGCTCTACTGGGAGGACAGCTTTGACTACCGCGTTGAGCTGGCCGGGCTGGACGACTTCAACTATGATGATCCCGCCCAGGCCGCCGAAGCCCACCTGGATCAGGCCATCAACGCCCTCCGCTGTAGCTCCGTCCCGCTGGACCTCGTCCACGCAGATCTGAGAGAGGTGCTCCGCCTGGCCCCGGAGTGGGCGCTCGGCCACAATACGCTAGGCTGCTGCCTCTGGCGCGAGGAGCGCACCGCCGAAGGCTACGCCGCCTTCCGCCGGGCCTGGGAGCTTGAGCCAGATAATCCCGTCTACCGCTCGAATGCGACTCTTCGCGCCGGTGAGCAGCCTCAGCTCGTAGAGCTCCGCGAATCGGCGTCCCGCGACGGCGGAAAACACGCTGCCGTCCTGGCGTTTGATTCCCGGACTGTCTCCGCAGCCGGAGTTTCTTCGCCCGTGGTCCATCCTCTCGCCACCGGCACGCTCTTAGCGACGCCGGGATCCTACGCTGCGGCTGAAGAGGCTGCCCAAGAGGCTGCCACCGGCGGTGACCTCCACGCCGCCCTACTTAATGGACGCCACATTCACAGCCTCCATACCATCCGTTCCGTCATCGGGCGGTGTGTGGACATAATTCGCCGCATATATGGCGGCTAATTTGCTGCCGTAGAAAGGATGATCTCCCATGACCGCTCACCAACCTCCGCGAGCCGGGGAAGGCGCGATACGCCGCTGGGAGCAGATGTACTCCGAGATACCTCTGGAGCAGGCGCCAGCGCATTTTCGGGGCATGACCGATGCGCCATTCCTGCAGGAGTACTTGGCCACGGTGAGGCGGCTCTGCCTACCGGGCGGGCGCACGCTGGAGACGGGCATCGGCTCGGGATACGGAGCCATCTGGCTCTCTCTCCACGGCATCCAGGCCGAAGGTATCGACTATTCGCCGACGATAGTCGAGCGGGCACAGGCGGTCAACACGGTCCTGGGCGGGAGCGCCGGATTCCGTCGCGCGGACCTGTTTGAGCTGTATGATGGGCTGAGTGGCGGTCCGAAGTCCGAAGCCCGGAGCCCGGATTCATCCCTGATCCCTCATCCTTCATCCCTTCGCGCGTACTCCGTCATCCACCACCAGGGCGTGCTCGAACACTTCCACGTTCCGCAGATCCGCGCGGCGCTGGCGCAACAGGTTGCCCTGGCGGACTGGGTGGTCTTCTCCGTGCCGTCCGTCCACTACCCGTTTGAGCCGGAGTTTGGGGACGAGCGGCTGCTCACGCTGGAGGCCTGGCAACACATCCTTCAGCCGTTTGCCGTGGAAGACCTGCGCTACTACGGCGATCCCAGGCTAAGCGGCGAGGAGCAGATCCTCTGCGTGCTGCGCGGGCAACCTGCAGACGCTGCGCTCCTTGCCCTAATGCACGTTCCGGAGGAGCCGTACCCCTTCGGCATCTCGGCCATCGTCCATACCCGCAATGAAGCGCGCCACATTGCCGATTGTCTGGCGACCCTTCAGGGCTGGACGGACGAGGTGATCGTCTGCGATATGGAGAGCGCAGATGGTACGGCGCAGATTGCGCAGAGCCTCGGGGCCCGGGTGCTTCGGCACCCCTACATCCAGAACTTTGACCGGGCGCGCAACGTCTCCGCTGTCTTCGCCGGCTTCCGGTGGATCCTCTACCTGGACGCCGACGAGCGGGTACCGCGGGCGATCGACGACCAGATCCGGCAGGCGCTGGAGCCGATGCCGCGAGAGCATGGCGCCGTCAACGTGCCATTCCGCACGCTCTTTTCCGGCCGATGGCTTCGCTGCCTGTGGCCGGGCTACAAGGCGCCGCCGCTCTACCGCAACAGCCGCTTCTTCTACCACGCCCGGCCGCACCAGGGCGCGGAGATTGAGGGCTCCGTCGCAACGCTGAGCTTAGCCCCGGACCAGGCGTTTATGCATCTCTCCTTTGAGAGCCTGCACCAGTACCTGGAGAAGCTCAACCGCTATACCGAGACCGAGGCTGCCAACATGCGCGCAGACGGCTGCGCCTTCGATTGGCGCCAGGCGGTGCGGCACATGGTCACGGACCTCTCCATGTACTACGACCGTATGGACGCCCGCCAGGATGGCGTTCACGGCCTGATCTGGTCGGTGCTGTCCGGCTTCTACCGCTTCTGCCAGCACGCCAAGCTGTATGAGCTGCGCGACCGAACCGGACTGCTCACTGCCGAGGAGCAGTCCGTCCCCGGCAGCGTGGAGGAGCTCTTGGAGTACGCCCTGGAGGCGGCCCGCTCTGTCTCAGCACACTCGCTGACCTCGCAACCCCTCAACACTGCCCGCGACGGCGGGCAGCCAGCCGCAGGCTCCCGAGCGGCAGGGATCCTGCCT
>CAYNFH010000387.1:0-1203 GCA_964396385.1 uncultured Chthonomonadaceae bacterium
GCCGGTCCAGGAGCTTGCCGATGGTGGTGCTCTCTCCGCCGGGCAGGATGAGGGCGTCTACCTGCTCCAGCTCATCGGGAGAACGGACGAGTCGCGCCGGCACGTGGAGGCGCTCCTCCAGCATCTGGCGGTGCGCCTCGAAGTCGCCCTGCAGGGCGAGCACGCCGATAGTCGGTTCGCTCATGACGACATTATACAGGGCGGGACCGGGCAGGCGAAGGTTGGTGTGGGGGCGAACCGGTGGGCCAAACCTGTGAAGTAGGGGGACCGAGATGGCCGAGAGTATCTGCCTGCTGCCATTGCCGCAGCGTCTGGAGCGCCGGAGCGGGGAGCTCCGCCTGCCGCTGCGTGGGACCATACGGCTGCTGGGACCGGCGCCATACCTGTGGGCCGCCGCCCGGACCATTCAGGGCGCGGCCGTAAGAGAGGCGGGCCATATCCTGGAGTTGGCCGCGGGCGCGGGCATCACCGGGGACACGGTGACCATCGATGTGGAACCGGGCATGCCGGACATGGGGCCGGAGGGGTACGGACTCAGCATCACGCCGCAGCGGGTCCTACTGGTGGGCAAGGATGCGGCCGGCGCATTCTACGGAGCCCAGACGCTGGCGCAGCTCATCCGGCAGTTCCCGGAGGGCCTCCCATGCCTGGAGATACGGGACTGGCCGGATTTCCCGGCGCGCGGGGTGATGTTGGACATCAGCCGGGACAAGGTCCCCACGCTGGAGACACTCTATGGCCTGGTGGACCTGCTGGCCGGCTGGAAGATCAACCAGCTTCAGCTTTACACGGAGCATACCTTCGCCTATCGCGCGCATCCGGAGGTATGGGCGGAGGCCAGTCCCCTCACGGGCGAAGACATCCTTCTGCTGGACCGCTACTGCCGCGACCGGTTCGTGGAGCTAGTTCCCAACCAGAACTCGTTCGGACACATGGAGCGGTGGCTGAAGCTGCCGGAGTATCGGCATCTGGCCGAGGCGCCGAACGGCTTCGACTTCCCGTGGGGCGGTCATTCTTCAGGCCCGTTCAGTCTGTGCCCGGAGGACCCCGGCAGCCTGGAGCTGCTGCGCGGCCTGTACGACGAGCTGCTGCCCTACTTCACCAGCGGCCAGTTGAACGTGGGCTGCGACGAGACGTTCGACCTCGGCGCGGGCCGCAGCAAGCAGGCGTGCGAAGCGCGCGGTACGGAGCGTGTTTACCTGG
>CAYNFH010000387.1:1213-2409 GCA_964396385.1 uncultured Chthonomonadaceae bacterium
ATAGAGAGGTGAAGGCGCGTGGCCGCACCATGCAGTTCTGGGGAGACATTATCCTGCACAGGCCGGATCTCATTCCGGAGCTGCCCAAGGATACCGTGGCGCTTGAGTGGGGGTACGAGGCGGACCATCCCTTCGCCAAGGATGGAGCGATGTTCCGGGACGCCGGTGTGCCGTTCTACGTATGCCCGGGCACGTCGAGCTGGAACACCATCGCCGGACGGACGGATAACACCATCGGAAACATCGGGAACGCGGCGGAGAACGGGCTGGCCAGTGGCGCCATCGGGCTGCTGAACACGGACTGGGGCGACAACGGGCACCTGCAGTACCTGCCGGCAAGCTACCTGGGCTTTGCCGTGGGCGCGGCGCGAAGCTGGGCGTGCGCGGCCAACGCGACGCTGCCCGTTGCGGAGGCTCTCTGCCTGTACGCCTACCGGGACAGGGCCGGGGTGATGGGCCGAGTGGCGTACGATCTGGGCAATGTCTACCAGGCGTGCGGGAAGCTGGTCGGCAACGCTTCCGCGCTGTTCCACCTGCTGCTCTGGGGCGGACAGCAACCGGACGTGCTGGACGGAATCACCGCGGATGGGCTGGACGCGGCCGAGGCGGCCATCGATGCCGCCATGCGGCCTCTGCCGTCGGCGCGGATGGAGCGGCCTGACGCGGCACTCATCGCGGAGGAATTCGCCAACGCCGCCGCGATGCTCCGTCTGGGGTGCAGGCTGGGCCGGTTCGCAATGGGCTCGGAGACCGAATCGGGGATGGAGGTCGGGGCCGAGCTGCGCCGGGTGATAGGGGAGCACGAACGGCTCTGGCTGGCGCGAAACCGGCCGGGCGGACTGCACGACAGCGCGGCCCGGCTCCGCCGGCAGTGGGACCGGCTGCGGGACGGCGGACAGGCATAAGCCACGATCAAGAAGGGGCAAAAACGGGCTGAAAATGGGCCGAAAACCCCTTGACGGTGCGCACACTGTTTTGTATACTACTGCGGTCTTTGCGGGAGGGTCTCCTCCGGCGGAGTGAGCGCCCCGGCGAGCACGGGAGAGCGGATTCAACGAAGAATCTGCTTGACAGCGAGCCGGTGGCGTGATACTATATACCTTGTGCTTGGACAAGTGCCAAGCATCGGTCTCACCTGGTGGGGCTGCGGTGGATCTTTGAAAACCGGGCAGAGCGAAGGCTTTGCGGAGAGTACT
>CAYNFH010000388.1:0-2355 GCA_964396385.1 uncultured Chthonomonadaceae bacterium
GAGGTTGCCACGAATGGCGACACACACCCCCTGTTCCCACAGGCTTGACAGCGAATCCGCGCGTGGTCTATACTGGTAATCCACATACCAAGAACGGGTGGACGGATGAGCAAACAGTTTATCAGCCGTCGCCGTCGTGAAGAGCGGAGGAGACTCGCCCACGACGCGTGCCGGTAATCTCGCAGATTAGCTACGGCCGTGGGCGGCTCCTGGGGAGCCTGCTTGCGGCCTGTGACGTTCCACCCTCCCGTGCCGCAGGCGAGTCCTGGCGGCACTTTTTTATTTTCAGTTTTCAATTTTCGATTTTCGATTTTCGTTTTGGGTCTGTATGGGAGCCGGGCGATGGACGTTGGGATAGTAGGGGCTTCAGGGTACGGGGGAGGCGAGCTGCTGCGATGGCTCTCCGTGCATCCACACGCAAACGTCAAGGTGGCAGTATCGGATACCCATGCCGGCAAGCCGGTCTCGGCCAGCTTTCCGGGCCTGGCGGGACGGGTGGACCTGACCTTCGCCGCCTCCTCCGGCATGGACGCGCTCGCGGGCTGCGGCGTAGTCTTCCTGGCGCGGGACAACGGCGTGGCCATGGGGCTGGCCGGAGAGCTGCTGGATGCCGGCTGCAAGGTGATCGACCTGAGCGCCGACTTCCGCTTCCGGGATCCCGCGGACTACCAGACCTGGTACAGGACGTCCCACGCCTCGCCTGAGCTCACAATGGAGGCCGTCTACGGCCTGCCGGAGCTGCACGCGGAGGAGATCCGCGGCGCGCGGATCGTCGGCAACCCGGGCTGCTATACCACCACGTCGATTCTGGCGCTCGCGCCCCTGGTCGCCCGGAGGCTGATCGACCTCGGCAGCATCGTCATCGATGGGAAGTCGGGTGTCTCCGGAGCCGGCCGCAGCAAGTTCGGACTGGAGTACCACTTCTCGGAGGCGAACGAGAGCGTCTCCGCCTACAAGGCGGGCGGCACCCACCGGCACACCGGCGAGATAGAGCAGGAGCTGTCGCTCCTCGCATCGGAGCCCATCCGCGTCTCCTTCACGCCACACCTCATTCCCATGACCCGCGGCATCCTGGCCTCCTGCTACGCCCGGTTGAACGCGCCAACGGAAGCGGATACCCTGCGCGAGCTCTACCGCGACTTCTATCGGGACGCCGCGTTCGTCGCGGTGGTGGACGGGCTGCCGGCCACCAAGCACACACTTGGCTCCAACATGTGCCACCTGGGGCTGGTGGTGGACGGCCGGACCCAGCGCGTCACCGTTATCTCCGCCACGGACAACCTCGGGAAGGGCATGGCGGGCCAGGCCATCCAGAACATGAACCTGATGTGCGGTTTCGACGAGACCGCCGGCCTCACCATGCCGGGACTCTGGCCATGACCGACACTGCGCAGAGGCCGATAGCGGACCTGATAGAGGAGCTGATACAGCGGCCGGAAGGGGAGCCTCCACCGCCGGAGCTGTTTGAAGCGATCGTGGCTCGCGGGAAGGAGGCGGTCCAGCCGCTCATCGGCTTGATCAGCCGGGAGCCGCGCGATGAGCATTGGGAGAACCCCGCCTATTTCGCCGCCAACCTCCTGGGCGAGCTGCGGGCCGAGGAAGCGGTGGGCCCGATTCTTTCGCTCTACACCTACTTCGACGACGAGGAGCTGCTGGAGTTCGGGATGGCGCTCGCACACATTGGACCCCCGGCCGTCGAGCCGGCGCTCTCGGTGCTGCTCGATGCGGACCGCACACCCTACCAGCGGGACACGGCCGCGGGGGCGGCGATCGCCGCGGCGAGAACCGACCCGGCCCTGCGCGACCCCACGCTGTCCGTGGTTCGCGGCCAGCTCACAGACCTCGTCGAAAGGGCGGAAGCGCTGAACGGTGACGAGCGCGTCCTGGTGGCCTATCTCGTGGAGCGCCTCGCACTCCTGCAGGACCAGGAATCGCGGCCCGTGATCGATCGGGCGTTCGGGCGGGACCTGGTGGACCCTGTCTTTGTGGAGTGGGAGGATGTGGAGGAAGCGTACTCCGCACCGGCCGAGCCGTGGGAGCCTCCGCGGAGCTGGCTGGAGATGTACCGCGAGCGGTACGCCAACCGTGACTCCGAAGACTTTGACTTCATGGAGAGCGAGGACGAGGAGGACGAAGACGCGGACATCGGCGCCCTAGCGGAGGATCGCCTCTCCGGCCTGATGGATGAGCTGGAGCGCATCCCGTACATCGCCTCGCCGCACAGCAAGATCGGCCGGAACGACCCGTGCTGGTGCGGCAGCGGCAAGAAGTACAAGCAGTGCCACCTGGAAGCCGATGAGCGCGCCGTGAGGAGCGACGTATGAGCGCACCGCCGGAGGTCCGGCGGGCGGTCAG
>CAYNFH010000389.1:0-2355 GCA_964396385.1 uncultured Chthonomonadaceae bacterium
GATCTTCGACTGCCGCGAGATCATCCGCTACGTGCGCGAGCGTATGGCGAATTATAAGGTCCCCCGCCGTGTCCTGTTCCGCGAATCCCTCCCGCGCAGCGGCACAGGGAAGGTGCTCAAGCGGCTGCTCCGGAAGGAGCTCGAGATGGAGGATGAAGGGGTGAAGGGGTAAAGGGGTGAACCGACAAGCGGTTAGCGGGAGAACAGACATGCAATCGACAAGGATTGAGCTGCCGGCGCTGGATTCGGAGTACCGCGTTCCGGCGGAGGCGGTAGAGAAGTACCGGCGCGATGGGCACGCCCTCTTGCGCGGCGTGGCGTCGCCGGAAGAGGTGGCCGCGTATCGGCCTGTGATCCAGCGCGTGGTGGACCAGTACAAGCGCGAGACCCGGCCCTTACATGAGCGCGATACCTACGGCAAGGCGTTCCTGCAGATCACGAACCTGTGGGAGGTCGATGAGCATGCCCGGCGCTTCGTCACGGCGCGCCGCTTCGCGCAGATCGCGGCGGACCTGATGGGCGTGGACGCCGTGCGCGTCTACCACGACCAGGCGCTGTTCAAGGAGGCGGGCGGCGGCCACACGCCGTGGCACCAGGACCAGTACTACTGGCCGCTGGACACCGACCACACCATCACTATGTGGATGCCGCTGGTGGACGCGTCGGAGGAGATGGGCACGATGACCTTCGCCTCCGGCTCGCAGCGGGAGCGGTACCTCGGGCCGATCCCCATCTCGGACGAGTCGCAGGAGCTGTTCAACCGGTTTGTTTCCGAGAAGGGATTCCCGCTGGAGAGCTGCGGCGCGATGCGCGCGGGCGACGCCTCCTTCCACTCCGGCTGGACGCTCCACAGCGCGCCCGGCAACCGCACCGACAGAACACGTGAAGCGATGACCATCATCTACTTCGCCGACGGGGCGCGCATCATCGAGCCGGACAACAAGAATCGGGTCGCGGACCTGGAGCGCTGGCACCCCGGGCAGAAGCCCGGCGAGCTGGCTGCGAGCGCTTTGAATCCGGTGGTGTATCGGCGGGGGTAAATGGGTAATTGGGCGTACGCCGGAAGCCGGAAGATTTACCCGTTTGTTCCTTTACCCATATTGGTCACGTAGACAGGCGAGAGCCAGAGAGCCCGAATTTGACACGCCCGTGTCCGGAAAGATGTTAATCCCGCCCCTACCGACTCAGCCGGGATACGATCTCCTCCAGCACGCCGACTGCCTGCTCCATCTGCTCACGGGTGTTGGAGCGGCCGAGGGTGAGGCGAATGCCGCTGGCGGCGAGGTCCGGCGGCAGCCCGATGGCCTGGAGCACGTGCGAGGGCTCTATCGAGCCGGAAGAGCAGGCGGAGCCGCTGGAGGCCGCGATGCCGGCGCGGTCCAGGTTCATGAGGACCGCCGCGCCGTCGACACCCTCTATGGAGAAGTTGATGTTATTGGGCAGCCGGTGGTCCCGGGGACCATTAACGCGCAGGCCGGGAATGGACGTCTCCAGCCGGTCCAGCGCCCAGTCCCGCAGCGCAGAAAGCCTGCAAAGCTCCGCTTCCCGGACCTCGTCCGCGATCTCCACCGCTTTGCCGAACCCCACGATAGCCGGGACGTTTTCGGTCCCGGCCCTCCTCTCCCGCTCCTGCGCGCCGCCGTAGAGCAGCGGTGAGAGCTTGACCCCGCTCCGCACGTAGAGCGCCCCCACCCCCTTCGGGCCGTACAGCTTGTGCGCGGAGACCGAGAGCAGGTCGCATCCTATCCCGGGCGCGTGTACCGGCAGGCTGCCGAACGACTGGACGGCGTCCGAGTGGAACAGCGCCCCCACTTCGTGCGCCGCCCGGGCGATGCGGGCCACGTCCTGAATGGTCCCGATCTCGTTGTTGCCGTGCATCACGGAGACGAGCGCGGTCCGATCCGAGACGGCCCGGCGCACCTCCTCCGGATCCACTCTCCCGTCCGCGTCCACAGGTAGGACCGTAAGCTCGAAGCCGAGCTCCGCCAGCCTGCGGGCAGTGTGCAGCACGGCGTGGTGCTCCACCGCGGATACCACGAGGCCGCGTCGCTCGGCGGGAGCGGCGAGCATCACGCCGGCCAGGGCCAGGTTATCCGCCTCCGTGCCGCTGGAGGTGAAGGTGATCTCGCCGTAGTCGGCGCTGAGGGAGCGCGCGAGCGTGTCCCGCGCATCATCAAGAGCGGCGCGCGCCTCCCGCCCCCACCGGTGGATGCTGGACGGATTGCCGAACCGGTCCGCCAGGTACGGAGCCATCGCCGCCACCACCCGGGGGTCCACGGGCGTCGTCGCGGCATGGTCGAGGTAGATGGGCATGGAGGTGTTCAGGTGTTCAGGTGTTCAGGTGTTCGGGATTCC
>CAYNFH010000390.1:0-2261 GCA_964396385.1 uncultured Chthonomonadaceae bacterium
TGTTGTGGCATGGAGGAGCTTGCTACGCTGAAGAGCCGCGCCGATTATGAAGCTGCGGTTGCGCGTTCGATTGCGGAAATCGATGCGTGCAATGAAGCGATGATGGCGATACAGGCAAGAATCGATCAGTTGAAGGCAGAAACAGAGGCGATAGGCCGTCACGCCGATGCTGTGTTGGATCAAGTCGATGTACAGCTAAGCGCGATAGCGGCCGGTAAGTAGGCTGTGTGGCGTCATCTGGTTGAACTTGGCCGTCGTGTAGCGTCGCTCGTACGGGATACTCAGCAGAACCGCACCGACATCGAGGATATCCGTACGGAGATGAGGCGGCTGAACGAGAGGCTGGACCGAATGGCCGAGCAACTCCTGCGCCTCACCTTTGAGATTCAACGTGACAGGGATAGAAGTGCACATGCCCATGAGAATCTAATGCTCAGGGTTGAGAACACACTACTCCGATTCGAGCGCCGCCTCCCCCCATATCAGTCAGGCGAGTCCGAAGACTGAGGAATACCGGCGGGATCCGGCCGTCAATAGAAGAGCCGCCAGCGGTCGACACGGGCTGGCGGCTCCATGTTGAGTTACGACCAACCTAGGGCCGGCTGCTGCTGTTGGCGTCCAGGAGGCCCTCGCCGGGCGAGTGGCCGGTCTCCTCCGTTACTTCATCCCCTTTTGGCGCGCCTTGTTGGCGGCGGGTATCGCCGAACGCGCCTGGGACGCCTCCCTCCATTTTGTCGCTGCCGTAGCCGGCCACCGGGAACTTGCCCTTGCCGGGAGTGCGGCCGGTGGTGCCGCGGCCAAGCGGGCCGGTGTTCGGGTCCTGCGGTATGCTGCGCCCCTTCAGGGGTTTGGTTGCGTGTGACATCTGTGTCTCTCCTTCCTTAACTGAGACTCACGCCCCGTAGGACGACACGAGGGGCGCCAACGGTTCCGTGGCGAAGGTATTGAAGGAGAGCCGGTCGGATTCGCCGCCCAGGAGCCGCGGGAGGCCCGCGGCTGCGATCATGGCCGCGTTGTCGGTACAGAGCACCGGTGGCGGCACCACGAGGCGGAGACCCTCCGCTGCGCAGGCGGCTGCCATCGCGCTCGACAGGCCCCGGTTGGCGGCCACGCCGCCCGCAACGCATACCGTGTCCAGCCCGGCTGACCGGGCCGTGCGAATGGTCTTGGTTACCAGCACGTGGACGACGGCCGCCTGAAAGGATGCGGCGACGTCCTCCAGCGGCGTCTTGCCGGCGTCTCCCTCCATGAAGCGCAGGACGGCGGTCTTGAGTCCGCTGAAGCTGAAGTCCAGGCTGTCACCCAGCCAGGCCCGCGGGAAAGCCACGCGAGTGGGGTCTCCCTGCGCGGCGAGGTGGTCCACGTTCGGCCCGCCGGGGTAGGGGAGGCCCAGCAGGCGGGCACACTTGTCGAAGCACTCGCCGGCCGCATCATCGCGCGTGCGGCCCAGGCTGACGCGGTCCCCATGACCGTGGGCGGCGACCAGCTCCGTGTGGCCGCCCGAGACGATGAGGCAGAGGAACGGAAAGGTCAGATCCGGCGCGGCGAGGAAGGCGGAGTAGAGGTGTCCCTCCAGGTGGTGCACGCCCACAATCGGCTTGCGGAGCGCGAATGCGTACGCCTTGGCGGCCGAGACTCCAACCAGCAGCGCGCCGACCAGGCCCGGCCGGTTGGTCACCGCGATGCCGTCCACGTCCTCCGCCCGGAGGCCGGCGGCCTCCAGCGCTTCAAACACCACCGGCAGCACGCGCTCCACGTGCTTGCGGGAAGCCACCTCCGGCACCACGCCGCCCCAGCGCGCGTGCAGGTCCGCCTGGCTGGCGATGATGTTGGAGAGGATGGCGCCGCCCTCCGTGACCACGGCGGCGGAGGTCTCGTCGCAGCTAGTCTCCACCCCTAAGACGTTCATGATAGGCGGCGTAGAGCTGCTGCTTGAGCTCGCGGAGGCGGGCCGAATACTCCGGGCTGCGGATATCGTCGGCCCACATGACGATGGCGTTTTCGCTGTTGTCCGTGTAGTAGTTCTTGCGGATGGCGGCTTCGCGAAAGCCGTACTTGCGGTAGAGGTTCTGCGCAACCACGTTGTGCTCGCGGACCTCCAGCGTGGCGCGCGTAGCGCCGTTCAGAATGGCCTCTTCCATCAGGGCGATGAGCAGCCGCTCGCCGATCTTTTTCCCCTGGTGCTCCGGGTCCACGGCCAGCGTAGTGATATGGGCCTCGTCCATGATGACCCACATCCCGCCGTAACCCACCACCTGTCC
>CAYNFH010000391.1:0-2218 GCA_964396385.1 uncultured Chthonomonadaceae bacterium
GTTGAAGAAGTCCTCGTTGATGGTGACGTTCTTCAGCCCTATCGCCCTTTTGCCAGGCTCAATCTCCAGGATGCGGTCGACCAGGAGCATGGGGTAGCGGTGGGGGAGGAAGGCGCGGATCTGTTCAATGTCGAGCATGTTCATTCTCCGAATCCGCGAGGAGAGCGGCGAACGCCGCGTTTCCCCGGTGGCTGGGCCGGACGGCCGTAATCGATGCGCGAAGACGGCGGCCGGCCAGCGCCAGGTCGCCGACGAGATCCACCATCTTGTGGCGGAGACACTCCTGTGGGAGCCGCAGCTCGCCGGAGAATCGGTCTTCGTGAATAATCAGCGCGTTGTCCAGGGAGCCGCCCCGGGCCAGCCCCGCGGAGATGAGCGCCTCCACCTCGGAAATGAACCCGAACGTGCGGGCGGGCGCGATCTCCTCCAGGTATCGCTGCGGCTCGGGATGAAAGGTCAGCGCTTCCGTGCCGAGCAGCGGATGGTCGAAATGCGTCACGCAGGTGAGGGTGAGCTCCTCGCCCGGGACAGCCACATACCAGGACTCCCCGTCCCGCATGCCGAGGGTCTCCTGCACCTCCAGGAGCTGGCGCGGCTTCGCGGAGTCCATAAGGCCGGCCCGCAGAACGCTCTCCGCCCACGGCAGCGCACTGCCATCCAGCGCGGGCAGCTCCGGGCCGTCCATCTCCACCACCGCGTTGTCTATCCCAAGTCCCCACAGGGCGGAGAGCAGGTGCTCCACTGTGTCTACCCGGGCGTTGTCCAGTCCGAGACAGGTGCAGCGGCGCGTACTGACCACGAATTCGGTGCGCGCCGGAATGAGGCGCCCGCCGACATGGAACTGGATGCCGGTGTCCGGAGGGGCAGGAACGACCTTGACGTGGGCGCGCTCCCCCGTATGCAGCCCAATTCCGGACGCGCAGAACGGGGCGCGGAGAGTCTTCTGGTGCGCTATCAAGCCCCTAGCCTTCCGCTTCCGGGGTGGAGGAGTCAACGTTCAGGCCGGCACTGCGTGCGAGGGTATCCACAAGCCGCTCGAGGCGGACGCTCCTTGCCTCCAGCTCCGCATTGGCCCTCTCCAGCGCGCGGATCCGCTTCACGTACTGCGGGAGGTTGGCAGCGGCAGCGTCCTGGCGCAGCTTGTCTCGGTGGGGCCGCGCGGGATAACCGGAGACCTCCTCACCTGGCGCAATGTCGCCGAAAACGCCCGCCTGGGCGTGCACGATGGCTCCATCGCCGATGCTGGTGTGATCCTTGATGCCGGCCTGTCCCGCGAGGATGACGTGGTGGCCCAGCGTGCAGCTTCCGGCGACACCCACCTGCGCTACGATGATACAGTCAGTCCCGATGCGGACGTTGTGGGCGATATGCACGAGGTTATCGATCTTGGTCCGCGCGCCGATGACGGTGGACCCGGTCTTGGACCGGTCGATGGTGCAGTTGGCGCCGATCTCCACGTCGTCCTCTATCTCGACGATCCCGACCTGCGGCACCTTGACAAAGTGATCGCCGATACGCGTGTATCCGAACCCGTCCGCTCCTATCACCGTTCCGCTGTGGATAACTACGTGCCGGCCCAGCCGTGTGCCGGGATAGAGCGTGACGTTGGGGTACAGGATGCTCTCGTCTCCCAGGACGCACTCGTCTCCCACGTAGGAGCCGGCCTGGACGATCGCCCCCGGTCCGATGGTTACGTTGTCCCCGATAAAGGCGTTTGCGCCGATGCTCGCGTCCGGGGCAACCCGCACGTTGCTGCCGAGCACCGCGGTGGAATGAACTCCCGGTTCGATATTGATCCGGGGCGCGAACATCTCAAGGATCTGGGCGAATGCGTGCCGCGGGTTGTCTACTTTGATAAGGGGCTTGTCCGCCTGGGTGGCGTCCAGAAAGGCGATGATTGCGGAGGCGCGGGACTTCTGCGCCTGCGAAAGAAACCGGTCATTTTCGGCGAAGACGATGTCGCCGCTCTCGGCCTCTTCAATGCTGGACACGCCCTTGATGACGGCGTGGTGATCGCCCTCGACCGAGCCGGCGACGCGCTGTGCCAGCTCGCCGACGGTGAGCAGCCGGATGCCCTGTACGTCTGTGCTGTTCGTCTCAATAGTCCCGTGAGTCATGGGGCTGTGCTTACCCTACCCTTTCGCGGCGGAGATCATGGTTTCCACTCTCCACGCAGGACGTCTGCCACTCCGGAAGTCAAGTCCGGCAAACCTTGCGT
>CAYNFH010000392.1:0-2164 GCA_964396385.1 uncultured Chthonomonadaceae bacterium
CCGGCTTGATGGTGCCGCCGTAGACGAAGACGCTGGGGATGTTCATGCGCGCGATGGCGATCAGTGCGCCCGGCATGTTCTTGTCGCATCCGCCCACGGCCACCAGGCCGTCCATGCACTGCGCGCCGCAGACCGTCTCGATGGAGTCGGCGATCACCTCGCGGGAGACCAGGGAGTACTTCATCCCCTCGGTTCCCATGGAGATCCCGTCGCTGACGGTGATGGTGCCGAACATCTGCGGCATCGCGCCCGCCTCACGCAGGGCCGAGTCCGCGCGGCGGGAGAGTGTATCCAGTCCCAGGTTGCAGGGCGTAATGGTGCTGAAGCCGTTTGCGACACCCACGATGGGCTTGGAGAAGTCCTGGTCCCGGAACCCCACCGCCCGCAGCATCGCCCGATTCGGGGTCCTCTGCGTGCCCTGGGTGATCACACTGCTCCGCTCATTGTCCGGCATGGCACACTCCTCTACACCGCTGGGATTCCGCTGGCGTCATTGTACCTGGCGGGTGCGCCACCCCTCCCCGACCCTCCCCTTGAGAAGGGGAGGGATGGTTGGGTCAATGCGAGGTCATGCTGGATTCCCGCTGGCGGCCGTTGGACTGCACGCACCCGCTGGCGTGGCGCTTCCCCTCCGGGGCGTGGCAGCCGGGACACTGGCCGGGCCCCGGCCACAGGGGAGCAAAGGCCGCGCCGGAGCCTTGGGCGGGTGCCGGTGGCTCGTCGTGGGCGTATGCGCGCACGACCCTGGACGGCCGGGGCGCGGGCTCCGGAGCGCCGGCCAGCCAGTCCACAATGCGGCGGCCGTGCTTCTCCGTCAACACCTCCGAGATTCCGTCGAACAGGCCGGTCCGATCCTTGGTGCTGACCGCCGTGTGGTCCATGGCGATATCGAAGACCGTGCTGAACTCGTACTCGATCCCATCCCGCTGCACCGGCGCGAGCCCCACCTTGCGCGGCACGGCCTTGCCTGCGCGGTCTTCCACCAGCACGTAGTCCGTCTTGGAGCGCATGGTGGCGATAACGTGGACCCGGCTCTGGAGCAGCGCACTCTTCAGGGCCTCGTGCTCCTTGGAGATAGCGGCCCAGTTGCTGAAGGGATTGCCGCCGCGCGCGTCCAACGCCTCCTTCTTGGAGAGCAGCCCTCCGTCGCCGGCCCACGCGTGCGAGAGCGAATCGATAATGACCACTTCGTAGCCGTCGTCCTCCGCCTCATAGACGCCCTCGATATACTTGTTGACACTAAAGGGCGGCTCCAGCTCCATCACGTCGTATTCGCCCAGGTCCGCGTACAGACTGCCCGACCCGTTCTCCGTATCCAGCATGGCCACCTTGCGTCCCATCCCAAACGCCAGCCGGAGGGCGCTGTAGGTCTTGCCGCACCCGCTCGGCCCGGTGAGCGCCAGCTTGATGTGAACACGTTCCCGCTGGGCGCGCTTGAAACCGTTCATCTTACTCCTCCGCCCAAGATTTCGACGGACCGGAAGAGTATACCTCCGTCTACGTGACTGGTTGCGTGGAGGAGAATTCCTTACCTGGACGTATTGAAGGGTAGCTACCGGCGTTCAGGCGTTCAGGCGTTCAGGTGACGGATCCCGTAGGTCCGAGCGCTAGTTGCTGCATTGAGACGTACTCAGTACGGTGTCCTATCACCTGAACGCCTGAACGCCTGAACGCCCACACCGGAGGTGTCCCATGGCGGAAGGAATCGTCCCGCTTCGGCGGATCGACCACATTCGGTTCTTCGTCGGCAATGCGCGGCAGTCGGCGTACTTCTACCGCAATGCCTTCGGATTCGATGTGATTGCGTATGCCGGGCTCGAGACCGGGCTGCGCAACGAAGCGGGCTATGTGCTGCGCCAGGGCGACATCACCTTCGTTCTCGCCTCCCCGCTCAGCAAGGACCACCCGGACAACTACCGACTCCAGGTGCACGGCGACGGAGTGCAGGACATCGCCCTGGAAGTTGACGACGTGGAGGCCATCTACGCCGAGACCACGGGACGTGGGGCGGAAGGGGTCACTCCTCCCACCAGCGTACAGGACGAGAACGGCTTATATCGCTTCGCGAGCATCCGGGCGTACGGCGATACCACCCACACATTCGTCAACCGCGACCAGTACCGCGGCGTTTTCGCCCCCGGGTACAAGCCGCTCGACGCGGGCC
>CAYNFH010000393.1:0-2142 GCA_964396385.1 uncultured Chthonomonadaceae bacterium
CGCCCACCTGACGCTCCGGCCAAATTCCCTCTCACCAAGTCTGAACTCATACCGCCCGAGTTAACAGGAGGAATTGGGCGCCGGGAGGAATTAACCGCTGGGACGTTCAGGCGTCTCAATCCACGATTACGGGAGTCTCACATGCTTCGACGAGCCCGTCTATCCTACCGGGCTGTCCCGTTCATAGGTATCGCGATGACCATGGCGTTGGCGCTGGCGGCCTGCGCCCGGGCCCAGGACCACGCGGCTGCCCCGGCCGCACCGAGAGGCGCAATGGCCAAGCCTCCGCAGAAGATCGTGCTCCTGGACTCCAGGGCACACAACCTGGCCGCCAACTGGAGGATGCGCTACCGCGACGAGCCGGCCGACTGGCCGGTGGAAAACGGGGCTATTACCTCCAAAGGCAGCGACATCATGACCAAGGAGGAGTTCGGGGACTTCCTCCTGCACGTGGAGTTCAAGGTGCCGTACATGCCCGAGGCGCACGGCCAGGAGCGCGGAAACAGCGGCATCGGGCTGCAGGGCCGTTACGAGATCCAGATCCTGGACAGCTACGGAATCGCGGACCCGGGCAGCGGAGACTGCGGCGCGGTGTACAACCAGTCCGCTCCGCTTTTCAACGCGTGCAAGCCTCCCCTCGAGTGGCAGAAATACGACATCTACTTCCGCGCGCCGCGCCTGGACACGGACGGGAAGGTGACGGAAAACCCGCGCGTTACGGTGCTCCAGAACGGCATCGTGGTGCAGAACAACACGGAGATCCGGGGGCCGACGGGCATCCAGTACGCCCAGTTCAAGGGGATGACCAGCACGGGGCCCATCGTGCTCCAGTTCCACAACAACACCGTGCAGTTCCGCAACGTCTGGATTGTGCCGCTCCCGCCCCACGGAGCGCTGCACTATTAGGACCGATGACGGAGGACGGATGACCGACGGATTCCGTCCGTCCTCCGTCTTCCGTCTGCCGTCACCAGCGGTGAGGGTTGAGGGTTGAGGGTTGAAAACGGCATTCCGCTCTTGAGGCGGGCAGCGCGGTGGCTGGTCTGGCTGTGTCTGCTGGGAGGAGCGATGGTTGACGCGGAGGCACAGGCGCCGGGCCTGGATGCTCTGCCCTCCCTGAAGGAGTTCGAGTCTCACCGCATCACCTCGGCGGACCCTACGGGCGGCAACGCGGACTGGCGCGATCTGCCGCCTGGAGGCACACTGGTCCTCGCTGACATACACGGGCCCGGCTGCATTGTCCACCTGCGGGACAATATCACGAGCCAGGAGCCGCACCACCTGCAGCTTCACGTGCTGCGGATGTACTGGGACGGCGAGAAGGAGCCCAGCGTGGAGGTGCCGGTCGGCGACTTCTTCGCGGAGGGGTTCGGGTTCACCGCCAGGCTGACGTCCTCGCTCATCTGCATCGACCAGACGCCGGGCAAGCCGGGCGATCCGGCCGCGTTCGGCGCGGCACGCAACTGCTATATCCCCATGCCGTTTGCCCGCTCCGCACGGATTACGCTCACCAACGAAGGCAAGCAGCCCAGCCGCCACTGGTTTGAAGTGAACTATCGCTCGTACGCCCGCCCCTCGCCCAACCAGGGCTACTTCCACGCGCAGTACCGGCAGGGCACACCCCCGCCGGAGGGTCCCTTCACCATGCTGGATGCCACGGGCCGCGGACACCTGCTGGGCTGTGTGCTGAGCGTGAAGAACAACGACGGCGGATGGTGGGGCGAGGGCGATGAGATCGTAGACATCGACGGCCGCGAGGCGATGCACGGCACCGGCTCCGAGGACTACTTCTGCGAGTCGTACGGCCTGCGGGAGGGCTGCTTTCCGTACTTCGGCGTTCCCATCCTGCGGGAGCCTTACACGACTGCCTACCGCTGGCACGTGCCGGACCCGGTCGCCTTCCGCAAGTCGCTCCGCTTCCGCATCGAGCAGGGTAACGGCGCCCCTCCCTTCCGCAGCGGCAACTTCTACTACTCCGTGGTGTACTGGTACCAGACGGAGCCCCACGCCCCCTTCCCAAAGCTCCCTTCAGCAGCCGAGCGGGTGAGCTGGTCCCGTGTGAGTAATGAATCGTGGCCGTGATCTGGCCAGCGCAGAAGATGTAGGGGCGGCCCTGTGTGGCCGCCCGCAAGGTCCCGGACG
>CAYNFH010000394.1:0-2019 GCA_964396385.1 uncultured Chthonomonadaceae bacterium
TCAGGTGTTCAGGTGTTCAGGTGTTCAGGATTCCGGATTCATCCCTCATCCCTCATCCCTCATCCCTAGACTTCACGGTTCGCGCTCGCGCTCCGGCTTCTCCCAGCGAGTAGGCAGCGAAGCGTAGGTGCGGCCGTAGGGCTCGCCGGAGGTCGTCTCAAAGCAGAATCCTGCCGTGGTGAATACCACGGACTGGAGGTCGTCTATCTTGACCTTGGGATCGATGCGGTGCAGGGCCGCCAGCGCCTCCTCCTTGGAGTTCATCCCGGAGAAGGACGCCGCGCCATTGGCGCGTATCCCCCACATCCGGTTGACGTGCATCTCCAGCCGGATACGGAGCTTAGGGAGCGTTGCCGGGACAAGCAGCCGGTAGCTTGCCGTCAGTGTGTCCGTGAGCGCGGAGCGGAACAGATCCTGCTGCGCCGGGTTCAGCTCGGTGTACGCGATTCCGGTCTCCGCGGCGCGCTTCCGCTGCGCCCGACTCAGGCGGTTCCACAGGCGCAAGTGCTCGCGCGCATTGGACACGGGATCCAGTGTGGCCGGGAAGTCGCCATGCAGGTACATGTCCATCAGCGTGGAGAGCTGTCCATCCGGCAGTGCCGCGATCTCCGCGTAGTCGTCCAGATCCAGCGGAGCGGTACGGGCGCGCGCCGTCCAGCGGCCGACCAGATCCGAGGGAGGCTCCATGCGCCGGTCCGCGTCGAACTGCGCGCTCCGGAGCAGCACGAACCCGTCCTCCCGCGTCCAGTCGTGCCCGGTGAGTAGGCAAAGCCGGGTCAGCGCCTCGCCGACGGGCCGGTCCGTCTGTGAGAAGCCGGTGAGCCGGCCCGAGTAGAAGCCGTCCGCCACCACATCGAGCGGGTGGGCCGCCTCCAGAGCCGCCAGGGCTTCCCCCAGCGTGCGGCGCTGGACAATGCCCGCCATGCGGCCCTGCACAATCTCCGCCGCCACCGAGAAGGAGACCGGCGCCGAGAGAATGGGATCCGCCGACCACTCCTGCGGGCTCTCGCCGCGTCCGCGCGGCGCCTGAGCAGGCAGCGCGGCGCTGGGAAGGTGTCCCGCGTACCGCGCAGTCCGCATGGAGTTGAGCTGCGGCTTCGCGATGATCAATTGCCAGCGCAGTGCCCAGTCGCGGCGCTGCTCACCCCAGAACCGCACGCGCACGGCCGATGCCCCGCCCATCCCCGGCACGAGCGCAAGCCCCTCCGTCGCAGAGGATTCCTGTAACTGCGCCGCCAGGGCTGCCGGCAGCGGCAGGATTCCTACCGCACTTGGCCAGCCGTACTCCACCGGCTTGCCCCGCATCATGTCCTCCACCTGGTCGGCCGGCATGTCCTTGAGGAGGTGGTAGATGAAGCTCCGCGGCTCGCTATCCCGAAGGAGCTGCTCGCAGACTCCGTGGATTATCGCCAGCGTGCGGACCCGGGCGGGATCGACCGCCGTGGCCAGCTCGCGCGCCGCTCCGGCCGAGGTCTCGTACAGCTTGACAGGCGAGAGCAGCTCAAGCCGGTTGAAAGTGGCGGCCTCCTCGACGATGGTGTCCGCCGCGACTCGCAGCCCCTCCGTGCGCTTGCGCTCCGCCTCGGCGGTGTAGGTGGGAGAGAACTCCAGCGTGTAGCCGTAGTCCGGCCCGGTCCCGTCGCGCCGCCAGTGCCCGTGCAGGAGCGTGGCTACGGCGCGGAGCGTTTCGTGGAGGGGACGCTGGCGGGCGTAGACGGTCGCGCGGATGCCGGACATGCCGGGGTTAGCGAAGAAGCGCACGCCGGTCTGGAGGTTCAGGTCCGCCAGGATGTCCTGGACGCTCTGGTCGTGGATCTGGATGGTCCGCCGTACGGCCAGCCGGGGATCGCCGTCCAGGGTACCGGGGGCGGCGAAGTCCGCGCGTGCACCGGGGGCAAGCAGCGCTAGAGCGAGCAGAGGCAGCGAGAAGTTGAGTGCGGATCGCATTGAGTCCTAGTACCGTATAATCAATTCTGGAAGGCACTGTAGGGAGCGGGGGGGGCCCGCCGAGGGACGCAG
>CAYNFH010000395.1:0-1937 GCA_964396385.1 uncultured Chthonomonadaceae bacterium
TCCTGTGTGTAGTCGTCCACTTTGGGGTTGAGGGCTCTCCCGGCCGTTCGGAACGGTGGCGCGACCAAGCACCCCGGTTCCGGGTTCGGAAACCCGGAACCATGACCGAACAGGTGCTAGACAAACACATGGGCGTCCGTTTGGACGCCCTCGGGACCGGTCGAATCGCGCCAATATGTACTGCGCTATTATAGCAGAGCGGAAGGCATGCCGCCGCGTGCTATGTTCGGTCGGTCGGTTTGGACCTTTCCTCTATCCGGGTGACGGGACGGCTGTCGGGAGCAGGGCGGCGATGGCGTCTGCGGCACGGGTAGCGCCGGAGTCTGGGACGAAGCTCGTGGCCGCGGCGCGGATGCGGCCGGCGTAGGCGGGGTCCAGAAGCCGCGTCACGGCCGCACGCAGTATAGCAGGTTCCAAGTGCGGTACACACAGGCCGGCGCCGGCTTCCTGGATGCGGCGCGCCCGAGCGTCCTGGTCGTCGACTTGGCGAGGAAAAGGTACGAACGCCGTCGGGACGCCGTGGTGGAGCAGCTCCATGGCCGTATTGTAACCGGCCGCCGACACGGCGCAGTCGAAAGCCGAATAGAGCTCCGCCATCGGGTAGTAGTCCACAGGAGTAACGTTGGCCCGCCGCCGGACCCGACCACGATAGAGCGGCGCCAATGCGACAGCCAGGTGAAGGTCAGCAACGCTGGAGAGTGCCTCCACGGACGCCGTAAGTGCCGCATCCATCTCCGCGTCGCCGCCTCCGCCGAAGGTGACGTAACAAACCGGGACGTCCTCGGGCAGCCCCAGAAGCTCTCGCGCCTCCTTCCGCGGCTTCTCCTCCTCAAGATCTCGAATGACGATGGCCCCGGTCCAGACAGACCGCAGCCCCGCCGGCATCGGCGCTTCCTCTTCACCTTCACGATGGGGCACGATGGCCAGGTCGTATAGCTGCAGGCAGTTCTGGACGAGCGGCGAATTGGCGGTTTCCGGTCTTTGTGCCCGGTAGACGAACACCTTGATGCCGTCCCATCGGAGGACCGGAAGGAGCTCCTGGATGGCGCCCGCGGGGAAGGTGTCCACCACCAGCACATGGGGGTGGAACCCCGCCAGCACGTTCAGTGTGACGGTCTGCACCATCCGGGAGTAAGTGGACGGCCGTAGCCGCGTCTGCACCCGGATGGTTTTGGACGGGACCTTGAAGGCGGCAAAGCCCTCGCGGTAGATGACGTCTTCCGCCTCTGAGGACGTGAGGAACAAGATCTCGGCCTCCTGCAGCCGGTCGCGAAGCTTGCGCGCGATGGCCAGCAGCCGGGTGACGTGGCCGAGCCCCAGGCCGTTGACGGCGTAGAAGAGGATCCGGGGGGAGCGATGCATATAAGGTCACAGGTAATAGGGAACAGGGGACAGGTTCCGGAATCGGAGCCGGAGACCCGAATCAGGTCCCTGTAACCTGTAACCTGTCACGTGTAACCTCTTATGACCTGTCGCTGCCAGCCAGATCGGCCCCGCCAGCAGCGCTCGAGTAGTCCCCGCTCGCGCCCTGGAGGAAGTCCGCACCCCCCGCGTCGGACGAGCGGCTGAAGTCTCCGTAACCCGCCGCCTGCCCTCCGTAGTAGTCGCGGTAGACCTCGTGCTCCGGGTAGAAGATGTAGGTGTTGCCGCCCCAGCCACCATAGCCTCCGCCCCAGCCCCAGCCCATGGGGTGGTGCCAGTTCCAGAACATGTTGTCGATGAAGCTCAGCGCCACCATGTCCTGCAGGAACGATCCGGTGCCGTAGCCGCGCGTGTAGTAATCGCGGTAGGGGTCGTAGCCCTGGTAGGCATACCACGGCACGTAGCGGCCGTTATCATTGAAGGCGCGGATCTGCGGCGTCTGGCCCGTGCGGATCGTGGCCAGGTCGTCCGGACAGGCGAGGACCCGCTGCTGCTGTCCCTCCAGGTTCACAGTG
>CAYNFH010000396.1:0-1757 GCA_964396385.1 uncultured Chthonomonadaceae bacterium
GCGATAGCGGACAGCGGCGAGGGCCGGGCCCTGGGCAGCGCCGGACCTTGGTCCGAGCGCACGGGCGTAGCAGCTTAACGCCCGTGCGCTACGCGCAGCACAGCGCGCTTCCTCTGTGCGGGCGCCGAAACGGGCTGCGGCGGGGCGGCCAGCACGTGCCGCATGAAGCGGCGGCTGTGGTCCGCCACCTCTTGGTAGACGGCCATGAATCGGCCGCGGAGCGAGGCTGGGTCTCCATCGAACGCGCAGAGCGCGCTCCAGCCGCCCATGCGGGCAACCGTCTGCTCCACCAGGTTGCTGGAGAAGCGCGGAGTGCCTTCTCGGAAAATGTTGGGCCGGTAAGGATCCTGTACGCAGTAGGCGCCCCGCGTCTGGAGGAGCTGCTCCACCTCTTCCCAGGCATCCGCGGCGCTCTGGCGCGGCCCGTCGAGCACCTCCTCCGCTATCTGCATCAGCTCCGCCACGGAAGGCCTGGTGGGACGGGTGAGGACCGCCCGCGTCACGACGTCCATCATAAACAGCTCCGGGATGGAACGCAGCCCGACCTCGTAGAGCTGCTCCAGCCCTTCATTCCACGGCGTCTCGGACTGCATCCGGCTCAACAGCGCGCACGCCTGTGCCACGGTCTCGTTGCTCACTGACTTCTCACTCCAGCCTGTCCGCCGCCTCGAATCCGGGGATGTCATGTTGCGAAGGTCTCTCCCCGCTCCAGGTATAATGACCAGGTATCACGCGCTCGGACTGCCGGATGGCCGTATTCCGGCCCCGCCGTCGAATCCGGCACGTCCCAGTGGGTCCGTGTGGATTCCGCTCCCAAATGCGGTGTAGGACAGCCGATTTGGGAGGCGGTTACACCTGACATTCCACCAGAACACCACTTATCTACCACCATTCTAATGGCGGCACGCTCGCCTGTCAAGCCGTTTGCCACCGTTTACCCGAATTTGGCTCCTATTTGTCGCAACGGGTGCATACTTGTAGACAGATGTTGACGCGCTCCTGACGGCTCCTCCGAAACGACAACAGCCCCGGTTCTTCCCGAACCGGGGCTATCCGTCTCTACTGGCTACCGACTACTGACTACTGGGTCCTTCCAACCTACTCCGGCGTAGGATCGCCGGACTGGATGGCGGCCGGTGGTATCCGGGTGGAATCTGGGGTAGCCGGGGTGACTCCGCCGTCCCCGGGGCTTGCCGAAGGCTTCGGGGACGTCTCGCGCGTGCCGATGGACACGACGCGCGGGAACGGCTGGTAGTAGTCCCGGGAGATGAGCTCGCGCTTCACCTCATGCCCGTTTACCTTCACTACCCGCCACACCGTCACGCGGTGCCCGGAACGGCCCCTGTCCACCGTCTCCTGCTCGCCACGCGGCCGCGTAGCGTCGTGGATCACCTGCTCGCCCGGGCCCCAGGTGGAGATGTTGGTTCGCTCGATACATACCTCCCGGCCCGGTGTCTTGTGGCCGAGGATCCGCATGGAAACGGTCCCGTCCGCGCCGTCAGCGGCAACGGCGATCACGCCGTTGGTATTGTTCTGGAACACAAAGTCCTTATCGCCGTATGCCACTGTGGCGTCCCGCCCGGCCGGAAGGTAGTGGACCGGGAAGGCGTGGTGCTCCCGGTGGACCACCTTCAGGTCCGCCAGCAGCACCGCGTTGTAGAGGGTGCTGGAGACCTGGCAGACTCCGCCGCCCATGCCGGGCTCCAGCCGCCCCTGCACGATCTGCGGCGCCATGTGGAATCCGCTTTCGTGATCGC
>CAYNFH010000397.1:0-1586 GCA_964396385.1 uncultured Chthonomonadaceae bacterium
GACACTCGGCGGAACGCGGGGGAATGCGCGAAGCGCAGGGGGCCGGGCCCCGGGCAGCCGAGGACCTTGGTGCGACTGCCGTCGCATCACGGCAAACGTAACCAACATTCCAACTCTCCGCACCATCAGCTCACCTGGAATTCTATGTGCAGCCGGACAATGCTCTGAACCGGCTCCCCATCCTTGGTCGCCGGCTTGAAGCGCCACTGCCGGGCCGTATCCAGCGCGAGCCGGTCCAGCTCGTCATTGCCGGTGGACTGCACCACCTTGACCGCGGAAGGCTTACCATCCGGCTCGACCGTGAACTCCGCCACGAACGTCTTGTCCAGCGCCTCGCCGCGCAGGTCGTCTGGAATAGTGGGCTGCGGCGAGCTGATCGGCTCCGCCTCCGTGTAGACCGGCGTTTTCGGCGCGGGCGCGGGGTTGGGCGCGGGCGGCGGGGCCGGCTTCGGCGTGGGAGGTGGTGGCGCCGGGGCGGGCGCGGGCGGCTCCGGCTTCGGCGCAGGCGGGGGCGGCGCGGGTGCGGGAGCTAGCGGAGCCTTCACCGTGGGCTGTGGCGTCTTCTCCACCTGCGGCAGCTCTCCCGCTTTGCCCGTACCCTCTTCCACGGCGGGACCGCTGCCCGCGGCGCCGGCCCCGGCCCCGGTGGCGACCGCGACCTTCGGCTGCACCAGGTTGCTCTTGGGCCCGGTGTGCTGGGCGCGCGTGGTGACGTTGCTCTTCCTGGCGGTGGGATGTGGCTTTTCGGCTACGCGCTGCGGCTTCTTGGCCTCCGGCTTCTCCTTCTCCGGGGGCGGCAGGTTCACGAGGCGTGTCTCGATAAAGTGCTCCTGGATCCGCTTGAAGGTCCCAAAGTGGGCCAATACAGGCAGCGCAATGATGTGGATCAGCACAGAGATCCACAGGATCCGCATCAGGAGCGGGTTTTTCTGGTGCCGTCTGCGGCGCATGGAGATCCTCCCGCCCTATCCGCGGTCCGTGGCAATGGCAAAATGGACCACGCCCGCTTTACGCGCTTCGTCCATCGCCCCCACCACGATGCCGTGCATCACGCTCTTATCCGCGTTGATGATCACCAGGTTGCCCGGTCCAACCTTGAGGGCCTGAAGCCCGTCCCGGATCTTGTCCAGCGTCGTAGGAGTCCGGTTCAGGAAGATGCGGCCGTCCCGCATGATGGTGATGGTGATGTTCTCCGCCGAATGCTGGTTGGCGGTGGCCGCCTTGGGGAGGTTGACCGGCAGCCCTGCCTGCACCACCATGGCCAGGGAGGCGACCATGAAGAAGAACAGGAGGAACATCATCACGTCAATCATCGGGATGACGATGATCTCGGCCTCCTCAATGGGCCTGCGGCGCCCGATGCGGACGCGCTTGCGCATCTGCTGTGCCATCGTCGCCTCCTAGTCCAACCGGCCGGTCAGGAAGTTGACCAGCTCCGAGCCGTAGTACTCCATGTCCTCCACGATCTTCTTGGACAGGTTGGCGTAGTAGTTGTAGAAGAGGAAGCCGAGCACGGCCAAGCTGATCCCGGTAGCGGTGGAGATGAGCGCTTCCGAGATGCCACCCAGGATTTGGGTGGGGTTGGA
>CAYNFH010000398.1:0-1551 GCA_964396385.1 uncultured Chthonomonadaceae bacterium
GCCATCAAGGTCGGCAAGCCTCTGGAGCTGGACCGACAGGAGCCGGCGCGGGTCGCCGAAACGGCGCGCGCGATGGGCCTGAAGCACGTGGTGGTCACCTCCGTGGCGCGAGACGAGCTGCCGGACGAGGGCGCGGGCCAGTTCGCGGCGACCATCCGCTCGCTCCGCCAGGAGATCCCCAACGCCATCGTCGAGGTGCTCACGCCGGACTTCAAAGGCAAGCGGTGGTGCATCAAGCTGGTGGTGGACGCCCGGCCGGACATCTATAATCACAATATAGAGACTGTGGAGCGGCTCTCCCCGGAGGTGCGCCCGCAGGCCAAGTATCGTCGCACGCTGGAGCTGCTGCAGGCCGTAAAGCAGATGAACCCGGCGGTCCACACGAAGTCCGGCGTCATGCTGGGTCTCGGAGAGACGCGGGAGGAGGTGCTGCGCACGCTCCGCGACCTGCGCGAAGTGGGAGTGGACGCGGTCACCATCGGCCAGTACCTGCGGCCCACCATGCGCCACCTGCCGGCGCGGGAGTATATCCATCCGGACGTCTTTGCCGAATATGAGGGGCTCGGAATGGAGATGGGCTTCCTCTTCGTCGCGTCCGGCCCCTTCATCCGAAGCAGCTACAACGCCATCGAGTTTTCCAGGCGCATTCTGAGCGACCGCCTCGCCGCCATTTCATAACTAGACTTCGTAATAGAGATCATCCATTCCGCCACCGGGGTTAAGCATGCGCGCCGCTCGACGGTGGGCCTCCGTACTCGTCTATCTAGCTCCGCTGCTCGTCCTCTCCGGGATCAGCCTCCGGGTTGTGAGCCGCTACGCGCGCCTGGCCGAGCTTGACATCGCCCCCATCCTGGCCGATGAGATGACTCGGCTGCTGGGCCACGAGGTGCGGGTGGGCCGGGTCACCATCTCGCACGGCTACGCGTACGTGGATGACGTCCACGTCTCGCTGCTCCGCACCTTCGCGGCAGGCGGTGGGCGCGAGATGGTCCGGGCGCGCCAGGTGGTGCTGGACTTCGACCTCCGTAGGCTCTTGCTGGAGAAGGACGTCGCCATTCCCCTCTTCTCCAACGTAAAGGTGGTCCAGCCCTGGGCGTACGTGGAGCGCAATCCCTCCGGCCGGTGGAGCTTCGCGGACTTCCTCAAAGAGACCAGGCAACCAAAAGGCCGTCGGCCGGTAGGCTCCATAACTGTCATCAACGGCGTCGTGGTCTACGACGACTTCGATCCGCCGCACAGTGCGGGGCGGCCGGTGGGTCGCCTGAGCGCTCGGCTGGAGAACGTGCGCGGCAGCCTCCAGTTCGACCAGGACCGGACTGTTACCTGGGATATGGCAGGCCGAGAGGTGACCGGCGTAGCTGCAAGCGCGGCTTGCCTGGGGAGCTACGAGCCGGCCACGCGCAGGCTCTACTTGCGCGTCACCGCGGATTTGCTGCAGGCGCCCCTCGCCAACCGCCTCCTGCCGCCCGGAACAGACATCACCGCGGGCACAGTCTCCGGAAAGCTGATGCTGCTCGGCAAGGTGGGCGGGCCCGGCGCGACACACTTCGA